>CACXYH010000009.1 GCA_902771785.1 uncultured Prevotellaceae bacterium | reverse complement strand
ACAAGTAATGTCAAGCGTTTCTAAGCCCAGAGTCAGACAGAATCGTCACAAGCAAGGGCTAAATCAGACACTCGAAAAAATATCTGCGGATTTTAGGGACAGGATGAACGCCCACTTCCTGACTGGGGTGACGTTGATTTGCTCGATGGTGCCGGCCTCTTTCTCGCTGACGATGTTGAGCGCTGGCAGGAATCCCGTCATGAGCATGAGCAGGATAGCAAAAAGGGCGGGAATCATGAAGACCTTGTAGTCCTGATGCTTGTTGTAGAGCGAGAGTACGGCCCCACGAAGAGCCGGCACCGACTGCGGACCTGCTGCCTGATGGACTATCTGGCCGAGGTAGGCCGATCCGATGCTGCCCTTGGTGCCGTTGACGGCGTTGGCAGCAATGAGCACCTGTGGCTGCAGACCTTGCGACAGCTGGCGTGCGTAGTGCTGCGGAATGACGAGCACCACGTCGGCACGTCCTCGTTCTACATCGCTGAGGGCGGCATTGTAGGAAGGCTTCTGCCCGTTGAAAACGAAATAGCCGGAGGCTTCGATGGCGTGGACGAGCTGTTGCGACGGAATGGAGCGGTCGTTGTCGACCACGTCGACCACGATGTTTTTCACCTCTTGGTTCATGACCCACGGCATAACGCACATAATGACGATGGGAAAGACGAGGATGAGGCGCGGCAGGAAGGGATTGCGCCGCAGCTGAATGAACTCTTTTTGAATGAGATACTTTAGCATGATGGCAAGCGTTATTCAAGTCGGTTTTTGAAGGTGGCCAGCGCGACGGTGAGCAGTACGATAGTCATGGCGCTGAGGATGACCACATCGTTGAGCACATCGGTGATGCCTACACCCATGATCATGAGCTTACGCATGGCGTCGATGTAGTAGCGGGGCGGAATGACGACAGATATCCACTGGAGTATCTGGGGCATGGACTCGATGGGGAAGAGCATACCCGACAGCATGATGACCGGCATGAGCAGTACCATGGCCGAGAGCAGCAGAGCCACAAGCTGGCTTTGGGCAATGTTGGAGATGAGCAGACCCAGCGAGAGGGCCAGTAGGATGTAGATGACTGAGATGACGAATATCCAGAACACAGAACCCGACAGTGGCACCCCCAGCACGTAGCGCCCCATAAGCAGGATAGTGGTAAGGATGACGAACGCCAGCATCAGATAGGGGACGGCCTTGGCCACGATGATGAGCAGCGGACGGACAGGTGATACGAGCAGCACCTCCATCGTGCCACGCTCTTTTTCGCGTACGATAGAGATGGAGGTCATCATGGCACAGACCAGCATGAGCAGCATGCCCATGATGGCAGGCACGAAGTTGTAGGCAGAGCGCATTTGCGGGTTGTAAAGCAGCTTTTGATTGACCAGCGACGAGGAGTTGCCAGCCACCACCTGCTGGGCGTAGGTGGTCCACTGCTGGGCCATGTTGGGGTCACTGCCGTCGACCAGCAGCTGAACGCCGCTCCTGGTAGAGGCAAAGCGTGGGGCAAAGACAACGGCGAGGTCGGCCTTTTGGTTGCGGATGAGGCGCTCGGCCTCGGCAGGCGTCGCAACGGTAGCTGTAATCACGAAGTATTCGGAGGCGGCGAGGCGTTGGACGGCCTGCTGCGTGAGATGGTCGGTCTGCGAGGTAACCACCACCGTACGCACGTTCTTCACATCGTTGGTGATGGCAAAGCCGAAGAGCAGCATCAGCACGACGGGCATTCCGAATAGAATAAGCATGGTACGCTTGTCGCGCAGAATATGGCGGGCTTCCTTGAGTATGAATGATAGAAACTGTTTCATGAACTTTATTCGCATTGTGTGTTTAGTCGCTGCTGCGCGTAGCCTGACGGGCGAGGAAGGTGAATACGTGGTCCATGTCAGGCTGACTGAAGTTGCGCTTTAGCTCGTCGGGCGTGCCGATGGCCTTGATTTTTCCGTCGACCATGATGCTGATGCGGTCGCAGTACTCAGCCTCGTCCATGTAGTGGGTAGTGACGAAGACGGTGATGCCACGGGCGGCCGCCTCGTAGATGAATTCCCAGAATTGGCGGCGGGTGGCAGGGTCGACACCACCCGTAGGCTCATCGAGAAACACGATATCGGGCTCATGGAAGATGCTGACGGAAAAGGCCAGCTTCTGCTTCCATCCTAAGGGGAGGCTCTTCACGAGATCGTTGGCATGCTCCTCGAAACGGAGCTGCCGCAGCAAGGCCTGCGTCTTCGTCTTGATGGCAGCATCGCTCATGCCGTAGATGCCGGCAAAGAGGCGAATATTTTCGCTGACGGTCAGGTCTTCGTAGAGTGAGAAACGCTGGCTCATGTAGCCGATGTGCTTCTTGATTTGCTCGTGCTCGGTGCGAATGTCGTAGCCTGCCACACGTCCGGTGCCGCTGGTGGGTTGGTTAAGCCCTGTGAGCATGTGCATGGCGGTGGTCTTGCCGGCACCGTTGGCTCCGAGGAACCCGAATATTTCACCACGCCTGACAGAGAAGGAGATATCGTCGACGGCATGGAACGTGCCGAAAGCTTTCACCAGATGATCCACCTCGATGACGTTTTCAGGCGCCGGCTGTTGTTGCGTCATGGCGCCGGTGCTGCGCTGAATGCCTGGTGGATTGAAGATGTGGGCAAACTCATCGAGAATGGCTTCTGGAGTATCGATTCCTTGTACCGTGCCGTGGTCGAGAAAAGCTACACGCTCGCAGCTGCGAACCTCGTCGAGATAGGGTGTGGATGCCACAATGGTGATGTTACGTT
The DNA here is from genome assembly GCA_902771785.1 of uncultured Prevotellaceae bacterium. Lineage (GTDB taxonomy): Bacteria > Bacteroidota > Bacteroidia > Bacteroidales > Bacteroidaceae > Prevotella. Next base: position 128,349 of record CACXYH010000009.1, on the reverse strand, counting down.
CGCGAAGGGTGGCCAGCATCTCCCAAAACTCCTTGCGGCTGACAGGGTCGACACCCGTCGTAGGCTCATCGAGGAAAAGCACGCTGGGCTGATGGACCAACGCACACGACAGGGCCAGTTTCTGCTTCATGCCGCCGGAGAGTGCACCTGCCTTGCGGTTGCGGAAGCGCTCTATCTGTGAGTAGACGGCACGGATGCTGTCGTAGCCTTCGTCGATGGTGGTGCCAAAGAGGGTGGCAAAGAACTCGAGGTTCTCCTGCACGGTGAGGTCTTGATATAGCGAGAACTTGCCCGGCATATAGCCCACACGGCGCCGGATAGCCGGCATCTGAAGCAGGGTGTCGAAGCCATCGACGCTAGCGGTGCCGGAGTCAGGCAGCAGAAGTGTAGTGAGAATGCGGAACATCGTGGACTTGCCGGCACCGTCGGGGCCGATGAGTCCGAAAACCTCACCTCGGTCTACTGCAAACGAAACGTCGCTCAGGGCTGTTACTTGGCCGTAGCGCTTGCTGATATGATTTACTTCGATGGCCTTCATCTTTGTATTAAAAGAGATTCACGTTTTAGAGCTTCACTTCACCATACATGCCGATTTTGATGTAGCCGTCGTTCTTTACGCTAATTTTCACGGCATAAACCAAGTCAGCACGTTCATCGTCGGTGACAATGGTTTTGGGCGTAAACTCAGAGCGGCTGCTAATCCATGTGATACGGCCTTCGTAGGCTTTCTTCTGTTGCTGGCCATAATCTGCAAACACCTTGACGACCTGGCCGAGCTTGATGTTCTGCAACTGGGCCGAAGTGACGTAGGCGCGCAGATACAAGGTCTCGACATCGGCCATCTTAAAGAGCGGCTTGCCAGTGGCCACAAACTCTCCACGCTCCACATATTTTTCGAGCACGGTGCCCTTATTGGGGGTTATGATGTGGCACTTCTTGAGTTGGTCGCGTAATTGGCTCATCTGCACATCGGCGGTGACCTGCTGGGAGCTCAGCGTAGACAGCTGCGTGCTGAGCGTAGAAGCCTGGGCATCGAGCTGTTTCTGCAACAGTTGTACCTGGCTGTTGGCATCGTCGAGCAGTTTGCGGGGAGCAGCACCGTCGGCTACCAGCTCCTGATAGCGCTGTTGCTCCTGCTTGGCCTTCGACAGCTGCTGGCGTGTAACGGCAATTTGCCGTTCAATGTCGGGCTTCTGACTTTGGTAGACGGCTTTTGTGGCTTCTACCTGCTGCAGCTTCAGACATAGTTGGGTGGTGTCGATGAGCCCCACTTCTTGATGGTCGGATAGTTCGTCGCCCTCGTTCAGCTGTAGTGAAAGCAGTGCGCCGCTCTGTTCGGCATAGACGGTGATTTCGGTAGCCTCGAAGGTGCCGGTAGCATCATAGTCGTTCTCGTTATTACTGCAAGCGCTCAGCATTAGGATAGCGCCTGCCATGGCAAGTGTCTTTTTCATATCGTCGTTAATGGTTTGTTGTATACTTTTGGTCATACATTTCTTTCAGCAATTCAAGCTCATGGATAGACTGCTGCACGCGAGCTGCATTTTCTTGATTGATTTCCCGAACAAGATCGTTAACATCGATGATGCCATGCGAAAGCTTAGATTCGGCTGCCTTGCGCACCGATGAACGCAAGGCAATAATATCGTTGTCGGTTGCCATCAGGCGTTGATAGCGTGTCATGTTTTCGCTTTCCTGTAGCTGCTCCATTCGGTTGTTGAAGAGGAACACCTCGCGCTGAACATTGAACATGGAGCGTTGCGCGTTGAGTTTGGCTTTATCGTTCTTGCGGGTATAGAGGGCCCCGATGTTCCATGTCAGACGGGCGCCTATCATGCCGTTCCAGGAACCTTGGCGTTTCATCATGTCTTCGAACATGTTGTAGCCGGGATATCCGTAGAACCCTTGCGCAAACACGCCAAGTTTGGGCATGAGTGCCGCATCGAGCGCTTTCTCTTGGGCATTGGCCAGTTGTATCTGAGCATCGAGCACCTTCAGCTCCGGTCTTGCATTGTTTTCCTGCAAGGCAGCTTGCGACGGGAACGAAGGCTTGACGGGCGCTGCCACTTCAATGCCGCAGAACGTTGTCATCAGGTGCCTCAGCATTTGTTTTTGCGACTGCAGCTCGGTTAGCTGTTGCACGGCGTTCAGTCGTTCGGCCTTCACGGTCTGTTCGTCACTTGCTGCAGCCGTTCCTCCCTTCACCATCGCTGCCAGCTTCTTCTCGTTGGCTGTGAGCAGCGTCTGCAGGTCTTGGGTCAGCCGTATGCGTTCTTCTGTGAGTAACAAGGCAAAGTACATCTCGTTGACGCGCTGGCGCACCTGATAGAGCGTGGCTTCATTCTGTGCCTCCTGTATTTTACCTTGCTGACGGGCTATTTGCTGTTGGCTGCGAATGAGTCCGCCGTCGAACACGGTTTGCTGAACATCGATGCCTAGCCGATACTGACCTTTAGAAAGTCCTTTTGTACTGATGCCCATTTGTTGCATCATGGTTTGCATCTGGTCAGGCCAGTTTGTGACGTCGCTCTGTAGCGTGGCCTGTGCTTGTGCCGACAGCTGTGGCAGCCATCCTTTTTGAAGGTTCTTCACTGTCAGGTCCGTAGTCTTCGTAATGAGGTCATACTGTCTGATGAGTGGATAGTTCCGTTCGGCAGCCTGCTGACATTCGTCGAGTGTCTGGGCTGTCATCACGGAGGGTATCAGCATGAAGACCAATAGTATTTTTTTCATATTCCAGAGATAGTAGTTGTAATTGTTTTGATGGTGCAAAGGTACGACAAATAAATGATTGCATTGCTATCTTTAACAAAGAAAGAATGCTCTTTTTGTACGAAAGTTAATAAAAAAGAGGCTAAATTAGTTCTTTTTCCTTATCTTTGTAGCGGTAAAGAACAGAATGATGACAGAACCAAGAACTTTTACATTGACTCAGCTGAAGCATCTGCTTGCTGAGAACGACGACCAGCTGGTGGGTAATTATATTTCGCAGCATTTGGCCATTGCACGCCGAATAGAACTCTCTGCTGTGGAGCAACAGTTCAGGCAAGGGCCGCTCAAGATGCCTGAGATGCGTATGCTCATCGTGAAGAAGGGGTGGGTGGAACCGATTATCAACCTGACGTCGCACCACTTGGAGGCGGGTGAACTGATATTCTTGGCTCCGAATGGTATCGTGCAGTTGGATAATGCTGCTGCCGATGTTCGAGGAATGGGACTGTCGATGAGTGACGATCTTTTTTCGCTGGCTATTGGCAACCACATCCCCAAAGCATTCGACGGGCATCTGCGTGAGTTTCATTTTCATTTAGAACCCCACGAACTGGCTTTCCTGGACCATATACATTATTTATTATATATGAATATGAGCGATAAAGACCATAGTCCACAAGTGACGCTTCACTTGCTGAGCACTTTTTTATGGTATGTGGACTATCTATGGAGCCGGCATGAAGAGGCAAACCGATTGTCGCAGACTCGTGAACAGCGACTTTTCGCTGATTTTATTCAATTGGTGAACAAAGACGCTGTTTGTGAACATCAGATAGACTATTATGCCTCGCGCCTCTGTTTGTCGGCTCGATATATGAGTACGCTCATCAAAAAGGTGAGTGGCCATGCTGCCAAAGATTGGATAGACGATGCTTTGGTGACTCATGCTAAGATAGCCCTCAAACATTCTAACAAAAGCGTAGCTCAGATTAGCGAAGAGCTGAATTTTCCGAATCCTTCCTTCTTCTCGAAGTTCTTTCGCCGCATGACTTCCATGACTCCCGGCGAATATCGGGGGAGGGCATAGTGGTGGCTTTGAGAGTGTGCCTTCACAGAAAGTACCGGCAGAACTCGCTTTCGAAGTTGGGCGTCAGAATGTTCTTACCCATGACCTGGCGTAGCTCGTCGAGGCTCCAGAAACGGCCGCCGTCGAGCTCTTCATCAGAAGGGCTGACGGGGCCGTCGAAGGTGGTGCGGTTGACGTAGACCAGCTCGCGTTCAACGTTGCTATCGTACACGTATTGTCCCACGCGTTGTGGGATGAAATCGTTGATACCCAGCTCTTCGCGTGCTTCCCGCTGAAGTGCTTCTTCGGGCGTCTCGCCGTAGTCCATGTGTCCTCCTACGGCAGTGTCCCACTTGCCGGGCTGAATGTCTTTCCATGCGGGACGTTTCTGCAGATATACCTCGCCCTGAGAGTTGAATACGTGCAGATGGACCACAGGGTGTAACAGCCTAGAACCATTGTGGCACTGCCCACGCGTGGCCGACCCGACGACGTTTCCCTGCTCATCGACGATGGGGAACAATTCTTGATGGTTGTCGTGCATAGCTGTTTTAGTAGGCATGGTCTGACTGTATTTCCTCGCGGGTGAGCTTCTTCTTGTCGATGGCTCGCCAGCAGTAGACGATGTAGGCCAGTACGAAGGGCACGAGCAGCGAGACGTAGAACATGACGCGTAGCGTGAACTCGCTGGAGCAGGAGTTAGCCATGGTTAGCGACGACTGCAGGTCGGCCGTCGATGGGTAGTAGGCCGTGTGGTTCCAGGCCGAGCAGAGCAGCAGGGCAAGCACGGTGAGCACAGTGCCCACGCCGGCAGGCCAGATGCCGCCATTGTAGTTGCTGGAGACGACGGTCTTCACGATGCCGAAGAGTACGAGCACCACGCCTGCCAAAAGCAACAGGAGCAGATACCACATGTGGGTAAAGTTGGTCAGATACTTGTAGGGCTGCATGCAGATGACGCCCTCGTCGGTGTAGGCGAAACCGTCCTTGAGCAGCAGATGGACCAGCCACGCCACGAACAGCAGCACGAAGGGTACGGCAGTACCTATGAGGCGCACACTGCCACGCGAGCGGATATCCTCATCGTCGACACAGTTCATGACGTAGAGTATGCCCAGCGTGCGGGCTAGAAACACTACGGCGAATCCAAAAACGAGCACCCACGGGTTAAGCAGAGCATCGAGGCCGTGGGAAGCATTGGCCCAGCGCGAGATGATAGGCGTGACAGCGGTTGGGTCAATGAGGTTGTTCTTCTCGATGATGAAGTTCGACCCCTCGAAGAAGGTGGCTACGGCAGCTCCTAAGAGCAGCGGGCCAAAGATGCCGTTGAGGGTGAGGAAGAACTGGAACGTACGTGGTCCGAGAAAGTTGCCCAGCTTGTTCTGAAACTCGTAGCTTACGGCCTGGAGCACGAATGTGAGCAGAATGAGCATCCATAGCCAGTAGGCGCCACCAAACGAGGTGGAATAGAATAGGGGGAAGGAGGCGAAGAACGCACCGCCAAAGGTGACGAGGGTGGTGAAGGTGAACTCCCACTTGCGGCCAGTTGCGTTGTAGACCAGCCGCTTGCCTTCTTCGGTACGGCCCAGACTTGTGGCTACGGAGTTGGCTCCCTGAACAAACAGCAGGAACACGAGTAGTGCGCCAAGTAGCGCTACGACGAAGCACCAGTAGTGTTGAAGAAATTCGTAGGTCATAATTATTAATGTATAAGTGAATAGTGAAAAGTGAATAATTTGCTTCCGCTCTTCTTGCTATTCATGTTTTTATTAGTTTTATTATCTTGTATGGAAGGTGACAGCGGTAGCAAATTATTCACTATTCACTGTTCCTTTTTCTCTTAGTTCTCGTATTCCGGTCCCTTCTTGATTTGCTTCAGCAGGATGCTGATTTCTACGGCCAGCATAGTGGTAAAGAGCACCAAGAAGAGTACGAATGTGGTGACGACACTCGACGAGTGGAGATTGGAGACGGCAGCCCATGTGGGCAGCATGTCCTGAATGGTCCACGGCTGACGTCCGAACTCAGCAACAAGCCATCCGCTCTCTGAGGCTACGTAGGCCAGCGGCAGCAGCGCGATGGCTACCCAATAGTGCCAGTGTGGCAGATGGGCAATGTCGTAGGCGTCGGCCTCCGTCTCAGGCAGCAGTCCGATGGCGGCCAACAGCCGGCGCGTGACGACGGACAGTAGTGGAATTCGGAAAGACAGGATGGCAAGTACACCGAAGAAGAGGATGAACACGCAACCCAGCCCCACCATGATACGGAAGGCCCAGAAGTTGACTGGAATGAAAGGTACCAGCTCAGCCTTGTCGCGAATGTAGCCATAGCCGAAGTAGGGCATGTTCTCCTGTAGAACGGCCAGATGCTGGCGCGTCACAGCCTCATCGGCTCCCTCAGCCTTGGCCTTGCGATATGCCGCCAAGGCAGCAATGGCCTGCTTACCGCGTTCTATCTTCTCGTCGGCTGAAGGCTCAACGGTTCCGTCGGGCTTGGTGTAGCCGTTTAGCAAGTCGTTCACACCAGGCACGTAACCATCGAATGTGTTGGTTGCCATCATCGAGAGGGCGCCAGGCAACGCTATTTTCAGTGCAGGCTCCTCCTCGGTGGCATAGTCGGGCTGACGGAACGGGTTCACCAGTGCCACCATTGTCAGGCTTTGGCGATGGCCTCCGTTGTAGAGGGCCTCCATGGCTGCCAGCTTCATGGGCTGTGCCTCAGCCACCTGCTGTCCGCTCAGGTGTCCGGTCATAGCAGCACCTAACGAGGCAAGCAAGCCTACGACGGCTCCTATCTTAATGCTTTCGGTGGCCAACTTCGTTTCGCGCTTCTTCATGAGGAACCAGCTACTGACGGCTACCACGAAGACAGCTCCGATGATCCACGAAGAGACCACTGTGTGGCAGAACTTGCCGACGGCAAAGGGCGAGAAGGCTACGGCCAGGAAGTCGACCATCTCATTGCGCATCGTGTCGGGATTGAACTCACAGCCTACGGGGCATTGCATCCAGGCATTGGCTACCAATATCCACCATGCCGAAATCGTAGCACCAAGGCCCGTCAGCCAGGTGGAGGCCAGATGGAACCCGGGCGACACCTTCTTCCAACCGAAGTACATCACGGCTACGAAGGTCGACTCCATGAAGAAGGCAACAATACCCTCGATAGCCAATGGGGCACCGAAGATGTCGCCTACGAACCATGAGTAGTTGCTCCAGTTGGTTCCAAATTCAAACTCAAGGATGATGCCTGTGGCTACACCCATTGCAAAGTTGATGCCGAACAGCTTTTGCCAGAACTTGGCCGTGTCTTTCCAGAAGATGTCCTTGGTGCGATAGTAGCATGTCTCGGCGATGCCCATGATGATGGCCAGGCCGAGCGTAAGCGGCACGAAGAGCCAGTGGTAGATGGCCGTGAGGGCAAATTGGGCACGACTCCAGTCGATGGTGCCTGCGTCGATGTTTAAAAGGATGTTTGTCATATTGTTTTTAGGTTTTTAGTGGGTTTTGTACTGGTTTCGAGGGGGGAGCGCGGGGTTATGGCGCAGACCGGTCTATCAATTCTGTGGCGACGAAGTCGTCTTCCTGCCCTTCGTTAGCGTGCTGCTTCAGATAGTTGGGGAAGAAGAACACCTTGAGGATGGCGAACATAATGAAGAGCTTGATGAGGATGATGGCCCATAGCGTCTTGCCCAGCTTCATGGAGCGAAAGCCGTCGTAATAGAGGTCGAAGGTGCGATATAAAAAGCCGTCTTTCTTCATATTTTTGTAGTATATATACCTCGGCAAAGATACAATAAATATTTGTAAGTGCCAAATAATGTTATAAAAACTTTGTTTATTCAGCGAAAACTTGTAATTTTGCACTCGTTTTAAAAGGTTGTTCGAAAAAATGAATAAGAAGTTATTAGGCGCATTTATTATCGCACTTTTACTCTTGGCCGCCATTGCAGTATGGTTGTATAGTGGCTTGCAGGAACAGAAGCAGGTAAACAGAGACATGCAAGAACTGGCTGAGCTCGATAAGCAGGAAATGGAGAACGAATACGAGCGATTCACCCAGCAGTACAGCGAGATGATGACACAAATCAACAACGACTCGATTATTGCCCAACTCACTCAAGAACAGATGCGTACGCAGCAGCTGTTGGATGAACTGAAGCAGGTGAAGGCCAGTGATGCTCGCGAAATAGCTCGACTCAAGAAAGAGCTTGCTACGGTACGGAGCGTGTTGCGCCAATACATTATTCAGGTGGACTCGCTGAACCGGCTGAACGAGAGCCTTCGCAATGAGAATAGCCGCGTAAAGGGAGAACTGGAACAGAGTAACCGCGAGAAAGAAGGACTGCAGAATGAGAAACAGACACTATCGGAGAAAGTGGCGATTGCAGCCCAACTCGATGCTACCAATATACAGATGATGCCGCTGAACAAGCGTAATAAGACGGCCAAGAAGATGAAGGATTGCAAGACGCTACAGGTCAACTTCAGCATAGCCAAGAACGTAACGGCACAGAATGGTAACCGCACCCTCTACGTACGCATTCAGTCGCCTACGGGCGAGGTGCTCTCGGCTGGTACTTTTGCATATGAGAACAAACAGTTGGAGTATTCGATGAAGAAAGTGGTGGAGTATACTGGTGAGGAAATCCCCGTCACCGTATATTGGCAGGTGGCCGAATTCCTTAGTGCCGGCGAATACCGCGTCAGCATTTTCTCGGATGGCAATATGATTGGTTCGCGAACATTTAACTTTAAATAAAATAAGATAATACTGTAGTTACTATGAGTAGGATAAAGCATAGCAAGGTTGTGAAGGGGGCAAAATGGCTGCTGCCGTTTTGTGTTCTTTCCTTTCTGCCTGTAGCTTCCGATGCTCAGCAAGTGCTCAGTCTTGACAGTTGTCGGGCATTGGCCTTGCGCAACAACAAGCAAATGAGCATCTCGAAGTTGAAGCAGGATGTGGCTCACAACCTGAAAAAGGCTGCCCGTACGAAGTATCTGCCACACGTTTCGGCGATAGGAACATATGAGCATACCAGTGACGAAATCTCCATTTTGAATGATGAGCAGAAGACGCGGTTGAGCAGCCTTGGCACCAATCTCGCGCCAGGACTTGGTAATGGGCTCTCCGGTATTCAGAGCACACTCACTCAGGCAGGGGGAATGCTGGCTCAGCTGGGCGCTCCTGTCGATGCCGTGCAGCAGATGATGGGTGGCCTGCAGCAGCAAATGCAGCAGGGGGTAGGCAACTTGCAGGGCCTGCTCGACACAGAAGGTCAGAAGATTGTCGATGCTTTCCGCACAGATACGCGTAACATCTGGGCAGGTTCTGTGCTGCTATTCCAGCCCATCTTCATGGGTGGTGGCATTGTGGCCATGAATAAGATGGCCGACATTGGCGAGGAAATGGCTGCTAATTCGTCCGATGCCCGCAGGCAAAGCGTGATTTACGCTACTGACCAGGCTTATTGGCAAATCGTGTCGCTCAAGCATAAGAAGCGTTTGGCCGAGAGCTATCTGCAACTTATCAAGAAGTTGGATAACGATGTGCAGAAAATGATAGAAGAGGGCGTGGCCACACGTTCCGAGGGACTCAGCGTTAGCGTGAAAGTGAGCGAAGCCGAGATGGCGGTACAGAAAGTTGATAACGGTCTGACGCTGTCGAAGATGCTGCTCTGCCAAATGATAGGCGTTCCCATGAACGAGGCGGTCGTGCTTGCCGATGAAGATAGCGAGAATATTTCCGTGGTTGCGGTTCGTCCAGAACTAAGCGTAGCCAGCGCTGTTGAGAACCGTCCGGAGTTGAAGATGCTTTCGAATACGGTTGACATGACTAAGCAGACAACTAATTTGCTGAAGGCCGGTAACCTGCCGCAAGTGGCCTTGATGGGCGGCTATGCCATCAGCAATCCCAATGTGCTCAACGGCTTTGAAAAGAAGTTCGGCGGATTCTGGAATGTGGGTGTGATGGTACGCATTCCCATCTGGAACTGGGGCGATGTGGCTTACAAGGTGCGTGCATCGAAAGGGGCTACGGCCATTGCCTCGCTTGAACTTGCCGAGGCTCGCGAGAAGATTGAATTGCAGGTGAACCAAAGCAGCTTCCGTGTCGACGAGGCCAGCAAACGCCTTGCTATGGCAGAAGCCAGCATCAAGCGTGCCGAAGAAAACCTGCGAACGGCTAATCTCGGATTTAGCGAAGGCGTCATTGCGCCCACTGTTGTCATGGAGGCACAGACGGCATGGCTACAAGCCCAGTCGCAAAAGATAGATGCAGAAATAGATGTTAAACTCAGTCAGGTAGACCTTCAGAAGGCACTTGGCACATTACAATAATTATAAGGCAGTTATGGCAGATCAAGCAAAACAGCAGCATAACAACATCCTGCTTGCCATTTTAGGCTTTGCAGCAGTAGTTATTATCGTAGCCCTGATAGGCTTCTTCGCTTTGGGGCGCAATCCTGAAATCATTCAGGGACAGGTTGAAGTGACCGAGTATAGGGTATCGAGCAAAGTGCCGGGACGCATTCTGGAACTTCGCGTAAAGGAGGGCGACTACGTGAAGGTTGGCGATACGCTGGCCATTCTCGATGCACCGGAGGTACGTGCAAAGATGCAACAGGCACAGAGTGCCGAGGACGGTGCTGCCGCCCTGGAGATGATGGCTCGCAACGGAGCTCGCAAGGAGCAGATTCAGGGAGCCTATCAGCTTTTGCAGCAGGCTAAGGCCGGTCTGGAGATTGCTGAGAAATCGTATAACCGCGTGCAGCGACTCTACGACGAAGGCGTGATGAGTGCCCAAAAGCGCGATGAGGCTCTGGCAAACTTCAAGGCTCTGGAGGCACAGGCAAAGGCCGCACAGAGTCAGTACGACATGGCTGTCAACGGGGCTCGTCAGGAAGAGAAGCTTGCAGCCCAGAGTCAAGTGAACCGTGCAAAGGGTGCCGTTGCCGAGGTGACGTCGTACATGAATGAAACCGTGCAGATTGCCCAGATAGAAGGTGAGGTGGCCGATGTCTATCCGAAGGTGGGCGAATTGGTGGGAACCGGCTCGCCGATTATGTCTATCGCCGTTATGGACGACCTGTGGGGAACCTTCAACGTGCGCGAAGACCAGCTGAACGGTATGCAGGTGGGCACCGAGTTTACCGCGTTTGTGCCTGCATTCAACAAGGAAATAAAAATGAAGGTTTACTACCTGAAGGACCAGGGCAGCTATGCCGTGTGGAAAGCTACGAAGGCTAATGGACAGTATGACCTGAAGACGTTTGAAGTGAAAGCCCGGCCGACGGAGTCGCTCGAAGGTCTGCGCCCCGGCATGTCGCTTATAATTAAGTAATGTTTAGGAATATCTATCAGATAGCGATGCGTGAGATGCGGATTCTGCTTAAGAATCCCATCTACTTGTTCTGCATGGTGGCCTTTCCCATCATGGTGATGTTCTTCTTCACTTCGATGATGGACGACGGACTGCCGCAGGACATGCCTGTAGGTATTGTCGACTTAGACAACAGTTCGACCTCACGCTCGCTGACGCGTCGGCTCGATGCCTTTCAGAATACGAAGATTGTAGCCCGCTATCAGAGTGTGGCCGAGGCCCGTCAGGCTATACAGCGCAACGAAATTTATGCTTTCCTCTACATTCCGAAGGGAACGACCGAACAGTTGCTGTCCAGCAGGCAGCCTAAAATTTCGTTCTACTACTCCATGACGTCTCTGGCATCGGGAGCGCTGCTTTTCAAGGACTTGAAGACTATCTCGACGCTGGGCTCTGCTGCTGTAGGACAGGCCACGATGCGAGCCAAAGGTTTCACCGATGCGCAGATACAGACATTCCTGCAGCCCATCCGTATCGACTTGCATCAGATTGCCAATCCTTGGACAAACTATAATGTCTACCTTTCGACCATGCTGGTGCCAGGTATGATCATGCTGTTTGCCTTTCTCATCTCGGCCTATTCCATAGGCACAGAGCTGAAGTTTGGAACGTCGAGGGAGTGGATGGCAATGGCCGACAATAACATCATCGTTGCACTCTTGGGCAAGTTCCTTCCGCAGACGCTCATTTTCCTGGCCATCGTCTATGTCTATGAGTACTACGTCTTCTATGTGCTCCATTTCCCCCATTTGGGTAGTGCCTGGATGATAGCGCTGCTTGGTCTGCTGCAGGTGCTGGCAGCGCAGGGCTTTGGTATCTTTGCCTTTGGGCTGATGCCTTCGTTGCGCATGTCTATGAGTGTATGCTCGTTGTGGGCCGTGCTCAGTTTCTCTATGGCAGGCTCTGCATTTCCGGTTATGGGCATGGACGCTCCGTTGCAGTCGCTGTCGTGGCTATTCCCGCTGCGTCATTACTATATGATTTATCAAATCACGGTTTTCAATGGCTTCCCCTTGCTCGAGGCTTGGTTCCATCTGGCAGCACTTGTAGCCTTTACGCTGCTCCCATGGCTGGTGGTCAAGAAAATCAAAAATGCAATGCTTACCTATGTCTATATTCCGTAATGCATACGATGCGCTGCAAGATGCCTGTTTCATTTGGCGACAGGAAATGAAGCAAGTGGTGAAGGACGAGGGTGTGCTCATCTTCTTCATCATCGTGCCATTGGTCTATCCGTTGCTCTATTCGTGGATATATAATAATGAGGTGGTGCGCGATGTGCCTGTGGCCGTTGTCGATCAGTCTCATTCTCATCTGTCACGACAGTTCCTGCGTCATTGTGATGCTTCGCCCGACGTTCGAATTGCCTATTATGCCGACGACCTCGATGAGGCCAAATCACTCGTCAGCCGCCAGCTGGTGAAGGGAGTCTATCTCATTCCCGCTGACTTTGCAGAACGGGTTAACCGCATGCAGCAGGCTACGATAAGCGTCTACTGCGACATGAGCCTTATGCTGACCTATAAAGCCATCTATCAGACGGCTCAAATGGTGAGCATGGACATGGGGGCCCAGATACAGACAAAGTTAGGTGGCCACTTCACAGGCCGCGAAGAACAAATAGCGGCTCGGCCGCTCGACTATGAGGAGGTGCCCGTCTTCAGTCCGGGCGGCGGCTATGGCTCGTTTATCCTGCCTGGTGTGCTGATGCTGATTTTGCAGCAGACGCTGGTTCTTGGCATCGGTCTGGCCGCAGGCACTTCGCGTGAGTCTAACCGCAACATGCAGCTTGTGCCTATCAACATCCACTATCATGGCCTGCTGCGCATCGTGCTGGGCAAGGCTATGGCCTACTTCATGATTTACTGCGTGATGGGTGCCTGGCTGGTGGTAGGCGTTCCGCGTTTGTTCCACTTCCCGCAGTTGGCCCATTGGCCCGACTTGCTGATGCTCATGTTCCCCTATATTTTGGCCTGCATTTTCTTTGGTATGGTTGTGAGCTGCCTGGTGCGTTATCGTGAGAACGTGATGCTGCTTATGGTATTCGTGAGTGTTCCGCTCTTGTTCCTTACGGGTGTATCATGGCCACAGAGCAGCATTCCTGGTTTCTGGCAGGGCATCAGTTGGCTATTTCCCAGCACATTTGGTGTCAGGGCCTATGTCCGTCTGAACAGTATGGGAGCTACGCTCACCGACGTTCTGCCTGAATACTATGTGCTTTATGTTCAGGCGTTGGTTTACTTCTTGCTGGCCTGTATCGTCTATCGTTATCAGAAGAAGATGAGCCGAAAGGAGATACGCGCCCGCTTGTCCAATCTGAAGAGACAGAGTATAACAAAGATGACAGCTTCTGAGTGAGGCTGTCATCTTTGTCTTTTCCTATACCTTATTATTATATATTATTGCTTTTCTGTCTTGACGATTTTCGTCTTCGGCAGTTCCTTGTTGCGGCGGTTGACGACCGTGACCACAGCTTGAGCCAGGTTGAGGAAGGCCTGTCCTGTGGCGGTGTCGACCTTGGTAGCGGCAGGTGCTCCCTCGTCGCCACTTTCGCAGATGCTCTGCACGAGCGGAATTTGTGCCAGCAGGGGCACCTTCATCTCTTCGGCCAACTTGCGGCAGCCCTCGCGTCCGAAGATGTAGTAGCGGTTCTCGGGCAGTTCGGCAGGCGTAAACCACGCCATGTTCTCTACCAGTCCCAGAATGGGCACGTTCACCTTCTCGTTGCTGTACATGTCGATGCCTTTCCGTGCGTCGGCCAGCGCCACCTGCTGTGGGGTCGACACGATGACGGCGCCTGTGATGCTCAGCGTCTGCAGCAGGGTCAGATGAATGTCGCTGGTGCCTGGTGGGGTGTCGAGAATCAGGTAGTCGAGCTCGCCCCAGTTGGCATCGCCGATGAGCTGCTTCAGGGCGTTGGTGGCCATGCCGCCACGCCAGAGCGTAGCCGTGTTGGGATTGACGAAGAAGCCGATGGACAGTAGCTTCACGCCATACTGCTCGATGGGCTCTATCAGGTCGCGTCCGTCGATGTTGACCGCATAGGGGCGTGCATCCTCTACATGAAACATCTTGGGCATAGACGGGCCGAAGATGTCGGTGTCGAGCAGTCCTACGCTGTAGCCCAGCCGAGCCAGCGCAATAGCCAGGTTGGCCGAGACGGTACTCTTGCCTACGCCTCCCTTGCCTGAACTGACGGCAATAATGTTCTTGACGCCGGGCAGCAGTTTGTCGGCCTCGGGCCTTGCCTTCGACTTGAACTCGGTCTCTATTTCCACTTCCACGTCCTGTCCGCAGTTATACTTGATGGCTGCTTCAGCAGCTTTCACCGTCGACCGGAGGAAAGGGTCGGTGTCGCGAGGAAAGAGTAGTACCACGCGTACCTTCATTCCGTTGATGGCAGGTGTATCGGCCACCATGCCGCTCTCTACGAGGTTTTTCTTGGTGCCCGCATAAGTGACGGTTGCGAGCGCATCCATGATGAGTTTAGGGTATAGTGTCATCTTTAGTTTTGAAATGTATGCTTTTCTCTTAATTTTCTGTGATATGCTTTATCTTGGCCCACTGCTTGTCGGCACTATAGTTGTGGCTGCAGTTTCGCGGCACGATGAAGCGGCAGGCGTCCGTGACGATACCCTTGAAGGTGCTGTGGGTGATGCTGGGGGGCAGGGGAGAGGCCAGTCTTACTTCGCGCAGGGCAGAACACTTGGCAAAGGCGTTGCCGCCTATCTTCTTGAGTGCTGCCGGCAGCGACACCGTGACCAGGCTGTTGCAGTCGCGGAAGGTAGAGCTGCCAATAGCGTTGCAACCTGCCGGCAGCTCGATGGTAGTGAGCGAAACGCACTTCTCGAAGGCGTTGTCGCCAAGGCTGGTGAGCGCCACGGGCAGCTGGATGGTCGTGAGTGTGGTGCACTCCTCGAAGCAGTTGTCGCCAATGGTCCGTATGGAGACGGGCAGCGAAATGGTGCGCAGCGAGTGGCAGTAGCGGAACAGGTCGCTTTCGAGCTTGGTGAGGAATCCGGCGATGACCACGCTGTCGAGGCTGATGCAGTTCTCAAACGTGTTGCTGCCCAGCTGCTTCACTAAGCTTGGAACGACGATGGCGCGCAGCATCGAACAGTTTTCGAAGGCGTTGTCGCCCACTTTGGTCAGCGTCGACGGCAGATTTATTGCCGGCAGGCTCTTGCAGTCGAAGAAGGCCGAGCGTCCGATGGTCCTCAGCTTGTCGGGCAGGGCCACCGAGTCGAGTCCGCTGCAGCCAGTGAAGGTTTCGTTGGGCAGTTCCTCGAGGGTGCCGGCCACGATGGCTGCTCTCAGGTTGGTGCAGTTCTCGAAGCATTCGCTGCCCATCTTGCTGATGGATGAAAGCACGATGGTGTCGAGTGCCACACAGTCTTCAAACACGTTGCTGCCCATCTCGGTCACGCTGGCCGGAACGTCGATGTGCTGAAGGCTGCTGCAGCCTTGGAAGGCCGAGCCGCCGATGGCTGTCACCGTTTCAGGGATAGACACGTTGGCCAGGTTGGTGCATTGGGCAAAGGTATACGACTCGATGAACGTCAGCCCCTCAGGCAGCTTCACGTCGGTGAAAGCCTGGCAGCCGTCGAAAGCGTGGGAGCCGATTTTGCCTACCGTCTCAGGAATGGTTATCTCCTTCAGCGCGGCGCAGTTGGCAAAGGCATAGTCGCCGATGGCTGTGATACCTTCTGGCACCACGATTTCCTTCAGCGAGCTGCATCCGCTGAAACAGCTGCGGCTTATCTCGGTGCTGCTTTCGGGCAGCACTACTCGCTCCAGGCTCTTGCATCCCATGAATGCCGAGACGGGCAGCACGCCGGCCTTGCTCTTGAAGAGTCCCTTGCCCTCGGGCAGCGTCACTTCTGAGAGGTCGAGCACGCGCAGCAGCCGATGGCCTTCCTGGCGTGGCTTCGTGCGGTTGGCCATGAGCTGCAGCGTCTTGATGTCGCTCGTGTTGAGCGGTCCGCACACCTTCAGTTCTTCGTATGTGAAGCGGATGCTGTCGGGCAGCAGGGTCGAGAGCTTGCCTACAGAGTCGACGGTGATGGTCGTAATCTGTGCCTGAACAGTTGCGGCAAAGGCAAGCATGAGGGTTAAGATGATGTTCTTTCTCATTGTCGTTTAAGTTGTATCACAATCTTATTTGCTGGTTTCGAGCGAGCTTCGCTTTGAGCGGTGATAGCTGCGATAGTCGTCGAGTTCTATTTCTACGTCAGGCTCTTCGAGCTTCCCTTCGCGCGGCAGCCGCCATCTCATGTAGCGAATGTTGAGCCCTCGGGCCAGCCACATGCTCTCGTAGTAGGTCTGAATCGAGGTGACCTCGCCGAGCAGCGCGTCGGCAGCCTTGTCCTCATGATAGAGGTCTTCGGTGCGGAACTCCACGTGGAGCCCGTTGCGCTCGGTCATGTAGGTGGTATAGGTGAAGAGGAAGTTCGAGTCGGTCTTCAGATGAATGATGCCGCCATCCGTGAGAAAGTGGCGGTAGCGCTCCATGAAGTAGGTCGAGGAGAGGCGCTTGCGTGGGTTCTTCATCTGCGGGTCGCTGAAGGTGAGCCATATTTCCTGCACCTCATCTTCTGCGAAGAAGCGGTCGATGATTTCAATGTTAGTGCGCAGGAAAGCCACGTTCTTCAGCCCGTCGCGCAGCGCCAGCGTGGCACCTGTCCACATGCGGGCCCCTTTGATGTCGACGCCGATGAAGTTGCGGTCAGGATGCTGGCGGGCCAGCTCCACGGTGTATTCGCCCTTGCCGCATCCCAGTTCGAGCACGATGGGGTTCTGGTTGTGGAAATACTGCTCGCGCCAGTGCCCCTTCATGTCGAAGGGCACGTCGCTAACCACCGAGAAGGGGTATTGGAACACATTCTCGTAGGTTTCCATATCGGCGAATTTCGCCAGTTTTCCTTTGCTCATTAATATTGTTCGTTTGTTTTAGCCTACAAAAGTACAACAAAAAACTGAGACAGCGAAGCATTTTCAGATTTTTCTTTCCTGCAGCATGTCCTTTGGGCTCTATCCCCATAACTTTTGCTCCCAAGCATACGCCTCTGATTCACGGGACCAATCGATGCGATTCACGGGACCAATCGATGCGATTCACGGGACTAATCGATGCGATTCACGGGACTAATCGGGTCGATTCATCCGACCAATCGATGCGATTCGTGGAGCTCAAGTGCCGCTTAAGGGTTCCTCAAGTGCCGTCTGAGGGTTCCTCAAGTGCCGTCTGAGGGTTCCTCAAGTGCCGTCTGAGGTTCCTCAAGTGCCGCTTTACGAGTGCAAAAGCGCCATTTTACGTCCATATAGGTTTAATGTCGGACGTTCCTCCTCGTAGCCGTAATCACTTGTTATTTGATTGCTAATATTCAAAAAGTTTTTCAAATCCTTTTGCTACTTCGGTAATATTTTGTAATTTTGCAGACAAAATGTGTAACCAAATAAAAGAATTGTTATGGCATTGAATGTGAAAAGTACTCCCTCGTTGGGAATGGGCGAAGCCCTGAAACTGGCTTCCAGCCGACTGACCGTGTTTAGCGGACGTAGCCGTCGCTCAGAGTTCTGGTGGTGGATGGCACCGGTATTGATAGTGAATTTCGTAGGTTCCTCGTTTATGACGAATATTTGGGTGAGCTCCATTTTCCAGATTATTGTGATGTCGCTGGGCTTGGCTGTTACCGCCCGCCGTCTGCAGGACACGGGCAAGAGTGCCATCTGGCTCTACCTCAGCTTCGCGCTGGGTTGTGCCGTTACGTTAATGGCGGCTACGTCAGAAGCAATGAGCGAATACATAGAGATAGCTCAGTCGGGCGACATGGAGAAAATGGCGACCTTTGCTGAGGAAAACATGGGCTCCATAGGCATTTATGGCCTCCTTTCGCTTCTGTGGGGTCTGTTTTCGCTGATCGTTGCCATTTTCTGCTTCATGGACGGCGAGCCTGGTAGCAACAAGTACGGCAGTTCGCCCAAGTATGAGGTTATCGGGTCGGTAGAAGCAACAGAATTATAATGTACGTATGAGGAAAAAAGTTGTTTGCCTGCTTTGGAGTCTGCTGCTGCTCGTCGTCTTAGGCACGGCCTGCGGTGTATGGGCCATAGCCAATGGCTACATCGGCTATATGCCGCCCATCGACGACCTGCAGAACCCCATCAGCCGTTTTGCTACTCAGGTCTATTCGGCCGACGGTAAAATCATCGGAACGTGGAACCTGAACCGCGACAATCGTGTGATGGTCGACTTCGACAAGCTGTCGCCCCGTCTGGTCGAGGCGCTGGTGGCCACCGAGGACGTGCGCTTCTATGAGCACTCGGGCATCGACTTCTACGCCCTGGGTCGTGCGGTGGTGAAGCGTGGACTCTTCGGACAGAAGAGTGCCGGCGGCGGTTCTACCATCACCCAGCAGCTGGCCAAGCAGTTGTTCTCTGACGTGGCACATTCTACGGCCGAGCGCCTGTTGCAGAAACCCATCGAGTGGGTGATTGCCGTGCAGCTGGAGCGCTACTACACGAAGGACGAAATCATTGCCATGTACCTGAACTATTTCGACTTCCTGCACAACGCCGTGGGCATCAAGATGGCAGCAAACACTTATTTCTCGAAGGAGCCGGCCGACCTCAGCCTGAACGAGGCCGCCACGCTCATCGGACTCTGCAAGAACCCCAGCTACTACAACCCCGTGCGCTATGCTGAGCGCTCAGAAGAGCGCCGCAACGTGGTGCTCGGCCAGATGGTGAAGGCAGGCTACATCACGGAGGCTCAGATGGACAGCTGCGTCAAGGAGCCGCTGAAGCTGCGCTTCCACGTGGCCGACCATAAGGACGGAATAGCCACATACTTCCGCGATTTCCTGCGCCGCTATATGATGGCCAAGAAACCCCATCGCGACGCCTATCCCTCCTGGGGCTACGTGAAGTATGTCGTCGACTCGATTG
Organism: uncultured Prevotellaceae bacterium; assembly: GCA_902771785.1. Taxonomy (GTDB): domain Bacteria; phylum Bacteroidota; class Bacteroidia; order Bacteroidales; family Bacteroidaceae; genus Prevotella. Next base: position 109,244 of record CACXYH010000009.1, on the reverse strand, counting down.
CCTGGGAGCAAGACCCGCTCTTCGGCTGGTGCAACAAGAACACCAAGCGCAACGGCGAGCCCTACAACGTCTATACCGACGGTCTGAAGGTGTTCACCACCATCGACTCGCGCATGCAGCTCTATGCTGAGGAAGCATGCTACGAGCACGTGGCGGGCTACCTGCAGCCGGCTTTCGACAAGGCCAACCGCTCCAAGCGCAATGCCCCATACTCCAACCAGTTGAGTCAGGAAGAAATCCAAAAGATACTGAATCGCTCCGTCAGGCAATGCGAACGCTATCGGGTGATGAAGGCTGCCGGCGCCTCAGAGCAGGAGATAGAAAAAGCCTTCAACACCAAGACCGAGATGACTGTCTTCACCTATCATGGTGAGGTGGACACGGTGATGACCCCGCTCGACTCTATTCGCTACTACAAGTCGTTCCTGCGCACCGGCTTCGTCTGCATGGAACCCAAGACGGGAAATGTGAAAGCCTATGTAGGCGGACTCGACTTCCCCCACTTTGCCTACGATATGGCTACGGAAGGACGCCGTCAGGTGGGTTCTACGATCAAGCCTTTCCTCTATTCGCTGGCTATGGAGAACGGATTCTCGCCTTGCGACGAGGCACCCAACGTGCAGGAAACCTATATGGTGGGCGGTCGTCCCTGGACACCTCGCAACGGCAGCCGCGCCCGCTACGGCGAGATGGTGACCCTGAAGTGGGGACTGCAGCAGTCGAACAACTGGATTTCGGCCTATCTGATGTCGAAGATGAATCCGCAGGCTTTCGTCGACTTGCTGCACGACTACGGCATCAGCAATCCAGAAATCTTCCCCTCTATGTCGCTCTGTCTGGGGCCGTGCGAAATCACGGTGTCTGAGATGGTCAGCGGCTATTCGGCTTTCGTCAATCACGGCATTCGCACGTTGCCGCTCTACGTGACAAAAATCGAAGACAATGAGGGTAATGTCGTGGCCCGTTTCCAGCCTCGCATGAACGAAGTGATCAGCGAGGAGAGCGCCCACAAGATGATTTACATGCTGAAAGGTGTAGTCGACGGAGGTACGGCCGGACGCCTGCGCTACAAGTATAACCTGACCAACGAGCTGGCAGGCAAGACGGGTACCACCAACAACAACTCCGATGCCTGGTTCATGGGCCTCACTCCGCAGCTGGTATGCGGATGCTGGGTAGGTGGCGACGACCGCGACATACACTTCGATACCACCTCTATGGGTCAGGGTGCCACGATGGCGCTGCCCATCTTCGCCCTTTTCATGAAGCGGGTCTATGCCGACGCGCAGCTGGGCTACGACCAGCAGGCCGTGTTCGACATTCCTTCGACGTTCGACCCCTGTCCCTTCGCGGGCGATGGTGATGGCGAAATGGCCGACGGCGACAACTTCGGCGAGGCCAACGAGATTTTTGAATAAATGGAAATAGCCTTATATATAATAATAGGTGTAGTCCTTGGAGCTGTGGCTGTCGGTTTCTTTCTGAACCGGCAGCTATCGGCATTACGGCTTACTGATGCCGACAAGAGTGCCACGCTGAAGTTGAAGACCGAAGAGCTGACGGCCAAGACCGCAAAGCTGGAGCAGCTGCAGCAGGAAGCCACCGAGCTGACGGCCCGCTGCGAAGCGCAGCAGAAGGAAATCACGCTGCTCAAGAATCAGACCGAGAGCGAGACGCGGCTCAGGGCCGAACAGTTTCAGCAGCAGTTGCGCGTGGTGAGAGAACAGTTTCAGAACCTTGCCACACGCGTGCTCAGCCAGACTACCGACGAGCTTCAGCTGAAGAACCGCCAGAGCATGGAAGCAATCACCAAGCCCATCAACGACAACTTCGCCGAACTGCAACAGGCCATTCGCGACAGCGACAAGGATAGGGCTTCGACGGCAGCTTCGCTCAACGAACGGCTGCGCCAGATGGGAGAGCAGGCCGAGAAGATGACGGGCACGGCTACCAAGCTGACCAATGCCTTGCGAGGCGACTCGAAGCAGGCCGGCGACTGGGGCGAGCTGTTCTTGAACGACCTGCTCGACAGTCAGGGCTTCAAGCAAGGCATCGACTACGATGTGCAGGGAACCATCGTCGACGCATCGGGCAATACCGTACTCAATGATGACACGGGCCGTAAAATGCGTCCCGACGTCGTTTTGCACTATCCTGGCGAGCAGGATGTGGTGATTGACGCCAAGGTCAGCATCAAGGCCTACTACGACTACGTCAACGAGCCTAACGAGAGCCTGCGCAACCAGTACCTGGAGCGTCATGTGCAGAGTCTGCGGTCGCACGTCAAGGAGCTGGCCGCCAAAGACTATAGCAAATACATCCGGCCGCCACGCACCACCATCGACTTCGTTATCATGTTCGTGCCCAACGAGGCAGCACTTCAGGTGGCGCTGGCCCGCGAACCCCGCTTGTGGAACGATGCCTTTGAACATAAGGTCTTCATCTCCAGCACCCAGAACCTCTTTGCCATCCTGCGCATGATACAGATAGCCTGGCGGCAGCACAACCAGACCGAGAACCAGAAGAAAATCGTAGGGCTGGCCGAGCAGCTGCTGGGTCGTATCGGCCTCTTCGTGGAGCGAGCCAACAAGATGGGACGCACGCTGGAAACCCTCCGTTCTGACTACGATGATGTGCAGAAAAGCATCACCGGCAGGCTGAGCATCGTGCAAAAAGCCAATGAGCTGAAACAGCTGGGTATTGCCGAGGATAAGAAGCATCCCATACCCAAAGACGAAGCCGACGACGCATTACCTGCCGCCGAATAGTGCATGTTTTTTGACTTTTTGTTTCCTGTTTCAGTCTTTTTTTGTACTTTTGTAGCGTGAAAACAAAAACAAAGCAAGCTATGTGGCAAAAATGTAGATATATTCTGTGCGTTCTGGCATTGCTGATGGTAGTGCCGACTTCTTCATGGGCGCAGAGCAACAAGTGGCGCGACATTCATAAAGTGAAGAAGAAGGAAACCATCTTCGGCATTGCACGCGACTATGGGCTGACCGTCGACCAGCTGAAAGAGGCCAATCCCGTAATGATGAAGCCCGACTATCAGCTCAAGAAGGGCGACTATGTGTTCATTCCCTTCCCGCCTGCACCCGTTCAGGCCGAAGAGGCACCAGTCGTGGTGACCGACGACGTGCGTACTCGAGCCATCAGGGTAGGGGTGATGCTGCCTCTGCACAGCATCAATGGCGACGGCCATCGCATGACTGAATACTATAGGGGCATCTTGATGGCCTGCGACAGTCTGAAGCACTCGGGCATTTCTACCGAGATATGGGCGTGGAACGTGCCTGAAGATGGCGACATTGCCAATGCCATTGCCGATCCGGCAGCGGCAAAGTGCGACCTGATTATCGGTCCGCTCTATTCCAAATATGTATCTAAGCTATCGCAGTTCTGCGAAGAGCACAACATTCTGATGTTCATTCCCTTCTCCATCCATGCGCCAGAGCTCTTCTCCAACCGCAACATTTTTCAGGTCTACCAGACGCAGAACCAGCAGAACGAGACGGTGGTCAGCATGTTCCAGCAGCGCTTCAAGAATTATCATCCCGTGTTCATCGATTGCGCCGATGCCACCAGCACGAAGGGCTCGTTCACCACATTGCTGCGTCGCAGCCTCGATGCGGATAATATAGCCTATAACCTGACCAGCCTTGCGTCGACCGACGACAACTTCCAGCGCGCCTTCAGCCGCAAACAGGCTAACGTGGTCATCCTGAATACGGCCCGCTCCTCCGAGTTGACGCAAGCCTTCGGCAAACTGAGCACCGTGGCCGCCACTTATCCTGAGGTGCGCATCTCGATGATGGGCTATACCGACTGGATGATGTACACTCGCCGCAACCTCGAGAACTATTATAAGTATGACGTCTACATTCCCGCTCCCTTCTTTACGAACGTGATTTCCGACCAGATGGAAGCCTTCTCAAGAGCCTATCGGGCTAACTTCCGGCAGGACATGATGCAGACGCTGCCTCGCTTTGCTGTTACGGGGTTCGACCATGCTATGTTCTTCCTGAAAGGAATGCACCAGTATGGTAAGGAGTTTAAGGGTGCCGATGCTTCGGTCAGCTATCAGCCCATTCAGACGCCGCTCGCTTTTGAGCGGATTGACGGCGGCGGGCTGCAAAACCAGGTGATGTTCTTCGTGCGCTACACGCCGGAGAAGACTATCGAAAAAATAGAGTATCGATGAGGTTCAGACTGTTTTCCCTTCTTTTGCTGTTTGCCGTAGCTACGGCCAAGGCCCAGGTGGGCGAGCATCGCAACGAGCTGGCTGTGGGTGGCGGTGCCGGCTACGTCATGAGTAACGTGGGCTTTGTGCCGACAGTCCCGCAGCTGCAGCACACCGGCCTGATGGGTGGACTCACCCTGCGCTATACCTGTGAGAAGTATTTCAGCAGCATCTGCTCCATCGTGGGCGAGGTGAACTATGCACAGGTGGGATGGAAAGAAGACATTCTGACCCCTGACGACGAACCCGTGATAAACAGACAGACTGGTGAGGCCGAAGCCTACGAGCGACTGATGACCTACGTTCAGGTGCCCATCTTTGCCCGACTGGGGTGGGGACGAGAGCGCAAGGGCTTCCAGTTCTTCTTTCAGGTTGGCCCTCAGTTCGGCCTCTTCCTAAACGACAAGGCCACCTCCAACTTCGACATGAGCAACTACAACTATGCTGCCCGCACCTCCCATGTCGTGGCACAGGACAGCATGGCCATTGAGCGGAAGTTCGACTATGGCATTGCCGGCGGTATCGGCCTGGAGTTCTCTGCTCCCAAGTTGGGCCACTTCCTGCTTGAGGGCCGTTACTACTACGGCCTCGGCGACTTCTACGGCAACTCTAAGCGCGACTATTTCCAGCGCTCCAACCTGCAAAACATCGTTATCAAGCTGACCTATCTGTTTGATATAGCAAAAACTAATAACCCTAAAATTAAATAAATCATGTTTGAAAATCAACCCAAAGGACTTTATGCGTTGGCATTGGCCAACACGGGCGAGCGTTTTGGTTACTACACCATGCTTGCCGTTTTCGCATTGTTCCTCCGTGCCAACTACGGACTCGATGCCGGTTGGGCTGGCGAAATCTACAGCGATTTCCTCATGCTCGTCTACTTCCTGCCCATCGTGGGCGGCTGGCTTGCCGACCGATTCGGCTTTGGCCGGATGGTAACCATCGGCATCCTCATCATGTTTGCTGGCTACCTGCTGCTCTCGGTTCCCCTTGGAGGCGACACCTTGGCATTGGTGGTGATGCTGGCAGCCCTCGTGCTCATCGGACTGGGTACGGGACTCTTCAAAGGCAACTTGCAGGTGATGGTAGGCGACCTCTACAACGACCCGCAGTATGCTTCTCAGCGCGACTCTGGCTTCTCCATCTTCTACATGGCCATCAACATCGGTGCGCTCTTTGCCCCTACGGCCGCTGTGAAGATTATGGAGTGGGCACAGCAGAACCTAGGCGTGTCGGTGAATGATTCTTATCACTTTGCCTTCGCCGTAGCCTGCGCTTCACTCATCCTTTCCATCGCTATCTACTACATTTTCCGCGGCACCTTCCGTCATGTGGAGGGCGGCGCCAAGAAGCAGGGAGCCAAGGACGAGGTTGTTGAGCTTTCGAAGGAGGAGACCAAGCAGCGCATCGTGGCCCTTTGCCTGGTGTTCGCCGTGGTGATTTTCTTCTGGATGGCTTTCCATCAGAACGGTTTGTCGCTGACCTACTTCGCCGATGAGTTTACTGCCAAGACCTCAACGGGCATTGAGAGCATGGCCTTCGACGTGTGGAACCTTGTGCTGATTATCTTCATTGTCTATGCCGGCTTCTCGCTCTTCCAGAGCAAGACGCAGAAGGCTAAGATTATTTCGGGCCTCGTGATTCTTGTGGCTATCGGCCTGCTCATCTGGAAGTACAACCTGCTGAGTGGCGATGTGGCCGTTTCGGCTCCTATTTTCCAGCAGTTCAATCCCTTCTATGTGGTAGCTCTTACGCCTGTCAGCCTTGCGCTCTTCGGCTCGCTGGCCAAGAAAGGCAAGGAGCCCTCAGCTCCCCGTAAGATTGCCTTGGGTATGCTGGTGGCTGCCATTGCCTACTGCGTGATGGCTGCAGCCTCGTTCGGACTGCCCATGCCTCAGACCACGGTAGGCCCCGATGGTGAGCAGGTGGCTGTCCACATGGCCGACGTTTCGCCTCAGCTGCTCATCTACACCTATCTTATTCTTACCTTTGCCGAGCTGCTGCTCTCGCCCATGGGTATCTCGTTCGTGTCGAAGGTGGCACCTCCCAAGTATAAGGGTCTGATGATGGGTGGCTGGTTCGTAGCTACGGCTATCGGCAACAAGCTCGTAGGTGTGGGTGGTTATCTCTGGGGTAACATTCCTCTCTGGGCTGTATGGAGCGTCTTCATCGCCCTGTGCGTTGTCTCGGCTATATTCATGTTCTCTATCATGAAGCGTTTGGAGAAAGTCTGCTAACACACAGGCAGCCTTTCTTTTTGACCCTATAAAACAGCTCGGGTGTTGCTTGGCCGCTTATGGCTGTGCAGCACCCGACAGCTTTCGTGAAGCCCATGAGACAGCAGTTCCTGTTCCTCTTCCTTTTGTGTTTCAGCCTCTCGTCAGCGGCGCAGTCGTTCACCTTGGTAGAGCTCAACTGCGAGAACCTCTTCGACACGCGCCATGACGAGGGGAAGCAGGATGCCGAATTCCTGCCCGAGGCCGGCCGCCACTGGACGCCCCGCCGCTACTGGCGCAAGGTGAACAACCTGGCGCAGGAAATCATCTCCTGTGGCGACGCTATGCAGCTGCCCGATGTCGTGGCCCTGTGCGAGGTGGAGAACGACACGTGCCTGCGCGACCTGACGCGGCGCTCGCTGCTGCGCAATGCCGGCTACGAGTATCTGATGACGTGCTCGCCCGACGAGCGCGGCCTCGACGTGGCCTTGCTCTATCAGCCCGCCAGCTTCGCCCCTGTCTGCTACGATGAGCTGCACGTTCCCACGCTGCCGGGCATGCGTCCTACGCGCGATGTGCTGCATGTGGCGGGCCGCATCATCACGGGCGACACCCTCCATCTGTTCGTCGTCCATGCCCCCAGCCGCTACGGCGGCGAGGTCGCCTCGCGCCCATTCCGCTTGCAGGTGGCCCGCGTGCTGTGCGAGGCCGTTGCCGACTTGCGCCGGCATTCGCTTGATGCGCGTATTGTCATTGCCGGCGACTTCAACGACTATTTCGACAGCCCTGCGCTGCAGCAGCTCGAGCAGCATCAGCTGCTGAACGTCGGTCGCCAGGCAAAGGGCCGTCACGGTGCCCTTGCCACCTACCGCTATCAGGGCGAGTGGCGCAGCCTCGACCATGTGTTCGTCAGCCCGTCGCTGCACGCTCACGTCGCTGCTGCCCTTATCCACGACGAACCCTTCCTGCTGGAGGACGACGAGCGCTATGGTGGCGTGAAGCCTCGTCGCACCTATTCAGGTTTCAACTACCGCCCCGCCTTCAGCGACCATTTGCCCCTGGTCGTCCGCTTCCGGTTCTAAGAAAAAAAGATTAGCTTGGTTCCTCAGTTCTTGTACGCATCCTCGCCGATGGTCTCCTGGCTGCCGATGGTCATCTGGCGCAGGTCGTAGAAGGAGCCGTTGTAGATGTCGAAGTCCACGTTGCCCTCGATGCCCGGCAGTCGGCCCACGTCGGTGTGCTGCCAGAACTTCCACGGCCCCTTATACTCCACGGAGTCCACGTAGTAGTGGGCTATCCAGTAGGGGTACTGGTCGAACACCTTGTCAGCGAGGTATTGCGTCTTGAACTTGTAGTACGTGTAGATGATGGGCTTCACGCCGTAGTGCTTCTCTACGATGTCGAGCCATTCCAGAACGCTCTGCTTGAACTCCTCGTCCGATTGCTTCTTGGGCTTGTGCTCCACGTCGAGCACGGGCGGCAGGTCACCGTTCTCCAGCTTCACGTGCTTCAGGAAGTGTTGCGCCTGGTCGGCCGCCGTCGAGTGTACGCTGTAGAAATGGTAGGCTCCTCGTGTGAAGCCGTGTTCGCGTGCCTGATAGAAATTGTCCTCGAAGTTCTCGTCTATCTGTGTGGCGCCCTCGGTGGCCTTGATCATGATGAAGCGTATGGGGCATTCCTTGATGAGCGCCTCGTTCTTCAGCGTGTTCCAGTCGATGGTGCCCTGATAGTGTGAGATGTCGATGCCGTGAATTTCGTAGCCTTCGGGGTAGCTGATGTCGCCGTAGAGGGCGCGCCAGCGGAAGCCGTAGGGCGATACGAAGAAGTAGTAGAAGAACCAGATGTAGACGCCGGCAATGCCCGCACCGCCCATCCACCACGCCCAGCGTGGCAGTCGCTGCAGCAGCCTCGTGAAGGCTCCCGGGCGCTTGTGTCGGCTCGGGCCGCGGTAGGTGTGGCTGATGCCTACGCCCTTGCGTCGGACTACAGTTTTCTTCTTTGGCATCTTTTTTTATAGATAAATCCACGAAAGGTCGTGAAGCCCCCTGTCATTCGGAGCGGGCTGCTCGCGCCTTTCGTGGATGGGTTAGATTATCTTGACTCTACTTAGCCTGCTCCAGGGCCAGCGTCTTCGTGGGCTGGTCGCAAACCTCCGAGGGTCCCCAGTACTGGATAGGACCGGGATAGACGTAGGCCGTCTCGCGGGCCCAGCGGTCGCGCTGAGCGGCGAAGCACTTGAAGGGAGCACCGTCGAGCTCTACGAGAGCCTTGCGTATCACGGGCTTCATCTCGCCGTTGCGGCGCTCCATGTTCATCATCATCGTGATGGGCACGCCGCCTGCAATCCATTCGTCGGCAGGAGCCGTGGTGTTCTTCACGATGGCCATGTAGCCCGTCTTGCCGTTGGCAATGAGCTGTGCGGCGCTGTTGCCCAGGGCGTAGCAGTAGTCGGCGTCGAAGTTCGAGGGGGCTGCGCAGCGTCCCTCGTAGCCGAAGAAGTGGTGCTGCGTGGCAAACTTGCCCTTGAACGTGCCTTCCTTCTTCATCTTCTCCAGCTTCTGTGCCACCATCGTCGAGAGCAGCTTCTCCGTCTCGATGAGCGACACCTGCACGTTGCCGTGGGGGTCGCGGTCGAGTGCCAGCTGGCGTGCCACGCCCACGGGCAGCGAGTTGAACACGGCGAGGTTCTCCTCCGTCAGGTGGCTCTTGGCGAAGTCCACCTGCTCGTCGCGGCTTATCTCCTTGGCCTCGGGCATGGCGAGCACGTCGTTCAGCTGTGCAATGAGCTTCTTAATGGCGGGAATGAACTCAATCACGCCTTCGGGAATGATGACCGTACCGAAGTTGTTACCGTCGGCAGCACGTGTGGCCACGGCCTTGGCAATGTAGTCTACGATGTCGGCCAGGCTCATGCCCTTCTGCTCAATCTCCTCCGATACGAGGCAGATGTTCGGCTGCGTCTGCAGGGCGCACTCCAGTGCGATGTGGCTGGCCGAGCGTCCCATCACCTTGATGAAGTGCCAGTACTTGCGTGCCGAGTTGCAGTCGCGCTCAATGTTTCCAATCAGCTCCGAGTAGGTCTTGCAGGCCGTGTCAAATCCGAACGAGGTCTCAATCTGGTCGTTCTTCAGGTCGCCGTCGATGGTCTTCGGGCAGCCAATCACCTGCACGCCGTAGTTCTTGGCGGCATAGTATTCGGCCAGCACGCAGGCGTTGGTGTTCGAGTCGTCGCCACCGATGATGACGATGGCCTTGATGTCGAGCTGGCGGATAATCTCCAGACCCTTCTCAAACTGCTCCACCTTCTCCAGCTTCGTGCGTCCAGAGCCGATCATGTCGAAGCCGCCCGTGTTGCGGTATTCGTCGATGATGTCCTTCGTCAGCTCCATGTAGTTGTGGTCCACCAGACCGCCGGGGCCCAGGATGAAGCCGAAGAGGCGGTTCTCGGGGTTCAGTCGCTTCACGGCGTCAAACAGACCGGTGATCACGTTGTGTCCGCCAGGAGCCTGTCCGCCGCTCAGGATGATACCCACGTTCATCTTCTCGTGTGCCTTCTCCTCGCCGGGAACGAAGGTGACGAGCGGCATGCCGTAGGTATTGGGGAAGAGCTTCTTGATCTCTTCCTGGTTGTCAACACTCTGTGTAGGAGCACCCTCCTGCACCTTTACTGCACCCTGCAGGCCGCGCGGCAGCTTGGGCTGGTAGGCGGCTCTTGCTTTCTGCAATGCACTTTTTTCCATACTTTTTGTTTCTCTTGTTTTATGTTTGAATGAATAATCAGCTGTTGATATTTCGAGGTGCAAAGGTACTACTAAATCAGCAGAAAAACGAACGTTTAACAAAGAAAAACACGATTTTCTGCCTCCGTCTGCATGAAATTAGCTACCTTTGCACGCTCAGAACAAGTTTTTGCAGATGAAAGATACCATTCTCATACTGAGCGGCGGCATGGATTCTACCACGCTGCTCTACGACTACCAGGACCGCATCGCCCTGGCCGTTTCGTTCTTCTACGGGTCCAACCACAACGCCCGTGAGATTCCCTTTGCCCAGCTCCACTGCCGCCGTTTGGGCATCGAGCACATCACCATCCCCCTCGACTTCATGCAGCGCTACTTCCGCAGTTCGCTCCTTTCCGGCGCCGACGACATTCCCGAGGGCAGCTATGCCGATGAGAACATGCAGTCTACGGTGGTGCCCTTCCGCAACGGCATCATGCTCTCCGTGGCCGTGGGCATGGCCGAGAGCCGCGGGCTGGGCTTCGTCATGATGGCCAATCACGGCGGCGACCACGCCATCTACCCCGACTGCCGTCCCGACTTTGTCGAGGCCTTCGACCGTGCGGCGCAGGCCGGCACCTACAACGGCGTGCGCCTCCTGTCGCCCTATGTCGGCTTGACCAAGGGTCAGATAGCCGCTCGTGGCCGCCAGCTGGGCATCGACTACGCTGAGACCTGGTCGTGCTACAAGGGTGGTGAGCGCCATTGCGGCCGTTGCGGCACCTGTGTGGAGCGGCGTGAGGCCCTGGCCGAGGCGGGTATCGCCGATCCTACGGAATACGAGCCATAGGCCCCGTCTTTTTTTATTCTTCGTTGATACTAAGTTCTGGTTGCTTCGCGAAAGCAGCACAAAGGTACTCGGAATGCAGGAGAGCTCCAAATTAGTTTACGGATTTTAACACAGATGTCCCGAAAAAATGACGTCGCCCTATTTATTTTAGGGTTCGCATGCGCGTATGGCGCCCCGCGAGCCGTTAGTTCGTCGGGCACGAACCGTTAGTAGGAGGCTGACGAAGCTACGGGTCGAGCCTCACGAACCGGCAGTAGGAGGGGCGCAACGACAGCGGTGTTTGAGGGCAATGTCACATGTCACATGTCACACGAAGCGATATCTATGATGAGGCAGAAATAAATTACAATATATATATATTATAATATATATATATTGTAAAAGAATATATTAAAAAAATGCAGTCTTCTGAAATCGCTTCGTGTGACATGTGACAATGTGACAATGCGACAAAGCGATAAATTGTGCCTTCTCTGTTAAAATCTGTAAACTAATTTGGAGCTCTCCTGCATTCTGAGTACCTTTGTGTTGCTTTCGCGAAGCAACAGAAAACGGCCCCTCAGCAGGCCGGAGTGTCTCTTTTCTGCCGATTATTTGGCCATGTCGCGGAAAAGCAGTACCTTTGCAGCCAGATTTGCATACATTTATATTAATAAAAAAACAGACAACAAAATGAAAGCATTCGTATTCCCGGGACAGGGAGCACAATTCGTGGGTATGGGCAAGGACCTGTATGACAACAACCCCATTGCAAAAGAACTTTTCGAGAAGGCCAACGACATTCTTGGCTACCGCATTACCGACATCATGTTCAACGGAACGGACGACGACCTGAAGCAGACGAAGGTGACGCAGCCCGCCGTGTTCCTGCACTCGGTGATTTCAGCCCGCTGCATGGGCGACGCCTTTAAGCCCGAGATGACCGCCGGCCACTCGCTGGGCGAGTTCTCGGCCCTGGTGGCTGCCGGCGCCCTGTCGTTTGAAGACGGACTGAAGCTGGTGTACGCCCGCGCGATGGCCATGCAGAAGGCCTGCGAGGCACAGCCCTCGACGATGGCTGCCATCATCGGCCTGGCCGACGAGCAGGTGGAGGCCATCTGCGCCGAGGTGTCGAAGATGGGCAAGGGCGTCGTGGTGCCCGCCAACTACAACAACCCCGGACAGCTCGTGATCAGCGGCAACATTGAGGCCGTAAACGAGGCCTGCGAGCAGATGAAGGCTGCCGGAGCCAAGCGCGCCCTGCTGCTGAAGGTGGGCGGCGCCTTCCACAGCCCCCTGATGCAGCCCGCAAAGGACGAGCTGCAGGCTGCCATCGAGCAGACGGAGTTCCAGACGCCGAAGTGCCCCGTCTACCAGAACGTGGACGGAAAGCCCCACACCGAACCTGCCGAGATTAAGCAGAACCTGATTGCACAGCTGACGAGCAGCGTGCGCTGGACGCAGTGCGTGCAGTCGATGATTGCCGACGGTGCCACCGACTTCACCGAGTGTGGGCCGGGCAAAGCGCTGCAGGGCATGATTGCCAAGATTAATCGCGAGGTGAGCGCTCACGGCATAGAACAATGAACAACGGGAAGATCATTCTCTACCAGGTGTTCACCCGCCTCTACGGCAACCGCAACACCACACGCAAGCCCAACGGCACCCTCGAGGAGAACGGCAGCGGAAAGCTGAACGACTTCACACCCGAGGTGCTGAGGCAGCTGCGCGACAGAGGCATCAGCCACGTGTGGTACACGGGCGTCATCCGCCACGCCACGCAGACCGACTACACTGAGCAGGGCATTCCCCGCCAGCACCCGGCCGTGGTGAAGGGTAGGGCAGGCTCGCCCTACGCCATCGCCGACTACTACGACATTGACCCCGACCTGGCGCAGCACGTGGAGCAGCGCATGGAGGAGTTTGAGCAGCTGGTGGCACGCACGCACAAGGCAGGGCTGAAGGTGGTCATCGACTTCGTGCCCAACCACGTGGCGCGCCAGTATCGGAGCATCAGCAAGCCCGAAGGCGTGAAGGACCTGGGAGCGGACGACAACCCCGACCACGGCTTCGACCCGCAGAACAACTTCTACTACTGCCCGGGACAGCCTTTCGCCCCCTACTTCGACCTGTACCACGGCGAGACGGAGCCCTACACGGAGCTGCCGGCCAAGGCCACGGGCAACGACCACTTTGACAACGCACCGGGCCGCAACGACTGGTATGAGACGGTGAAGCTGAACTACGGTGTGGACTACTATGCCGGACGCATAGGCCACTTCGACCCCGTGCCCGACACATGGAAGAAGATGACCGACATCCTGCTGTTCTGGGCAGCCAAGGGCATCGACGGCTTCCGCTGCGACATGGCCGAGATGGTGCCCGCCGAGTTCTGGGCCTATGCCACGGCCATCGTCAAGGCGCAGCACCCGCAGATGGTGTTCATCGGCGAGGTGTACAACCCCGCGGAGTATCGCCACTACATTGCCTCCGGCTTTGACTACCTCTACGACAAGGTGGGCATGTACGACGCGATGCGCGACGTGGTATGCCACCGACGCGACACCGACGCCATCACCTGGGCATGGCAGCAGACCGACGACATTCGCGACCACATGCTCTACTTCCTGGAGAACCACGACGAGCAGCGCATAGCCAGCGACTTCTTCGCCGCCGATGGGCAGAAGGGCGTGCCGGCGCTCATCGTGAGCGCGCTCATGCAGCAGAACCCCTTCATGCTCTACGCAGGGCAGGAGTACGGCGAGCGAGGCATGGACAGCGAGGGCTTCAGCGGACACGACGGACGGACAACCATCTTCGACTACTGGGCTGTTGACACGCTGGTGCGTGCCGCCCGGCAGCAGCTGACGGCCGACGAGCAGGCGCTGAGCACGCTCTATGACAAGGTGCTGGGCATTGCGGCGAAGGAAAAGGCTGTCAGCGAGGGAACGATGTTCGACCTGATGTACGTGAACGGACAGTACCGCCGGCAGTATGCCTTCCTGCGCAAGGCAGGGAAAGAGCTGCTGCTCGTGGTGGCCAACTTCGACGACGAGGCTGCGACGATGAACCTCACGGTTCCTGCCCACGCCTTCGACTACCTGGACATCAAGGAGAAGAACGCCACAGCCACCGACCTGCTGACAGGGAAGAAGGCAAAGCTGCCGCTGAAGCGCGATGCTGCCTTTGACGTGAGCCTGCCTGCGAGGGGCGGCGTGGTCTACAAACTCAAACTTTGACACCCCTATGGCTGAGGAATATCTGCTGAACGAGCACAACAAGGAGGAGTTTCCGCCGGCACACACGGCGGAGCACCTGCTGAACCAGACGATGATACGGCTGTTTGGCTGCGGACGCAGCTTCAATGCCCACGTGGAGAGGAAGAAGAGCAAGATGAGCTTCCACCTGGACCACAAGCCCGACCGCAAGGAGGAGAAGGAGATAGCGCGCAGGATGAACGAGCTGATAGAAGCCGACCTGCCCGTGACCTTCGAATACGTGACGCGCGACGAGCTGCCCGAGGACATCGAGCTGAGCCGCCTGCCGGAAGATGCGTCGGACACCATCAGACTGGTGCGCATCGGCGACTACGACGTGTGTCCCTGCATAGGCAAGCACGTGAGGAGCACGGCGCAGATAGGGCGGTTTGAGATGCTCGGCTCGAACTGGGACGAGCATGAATGCTCCTACCGCATCAGGTTCAAGATTGTGCAATAAAAAAAACAACGAACGGCAGACGAAGCCTGCCGGACACACACAGAAAAAAGGGATCAGCATTGAATTCCCCTCCCATGTAGGGGAGGGGACAGGGGTGGGGTCAGCAACTTCTTCACCGACATTATATTACTGACCCCACCCCCAGCCCCTCCCCTACATGGGAGGGGATTTCGAGCGCCAACAGTCAACCAAGTTTTCGGACTGATCCGAAAAAAGAGTAGCTCTCTGAGGTCAGAGAGCTACTTTCATGAATACCGGCACGTGGTCGGAGTAGTTGATGTCGGTCTTATAGTAGTTAAGTCCCTTGAGCGTCTTGTCGTGGAAGAGGTAGTCGATGCGCACGGGCTTCTTTCCCCGATAGGTCTGCATGAAGCCCTTGCCGCACTCCTGGAAGCCGTCGACGAGGTCGCCCTTCATGGTGTTGTAGACGTAGGAGTAGGGCACGTCGTTGAAGTCGCCGCAGAGCAGGATGGGGTGCTCGCTCTCGCGCATCTCCATCGCCATCATGTTGGCCTGCCCCGCACGCACAATCATGCCGAAGGTGTAGTTGCCGAAGATGGCCTCGAAGAGGCGGTTGTTCTCAATCTGAACGCCACGTGCCTGCATCTTGCCGGCCTGGTGCAGGGTGCGGTTGATGCCCGTCGTCTCGAGGTGTACGTTGAACACGCGCAGCGTCTTTCCCTCCACGTTCACGTCGGCCCACATGGCGCTGTTGTTCGTGTACTCGAAAGGAATGTTCTTCGTGGCCGTGATGGGATAGCGGCTGAAGATGATCATGTCTTGCTGGCCCTTCTCGCAGTAGGGGAAGTACTCCTTGTAGCTGGCCGTGTTGTCCTTGTCGCCGCTGAACTCATTGTACTCCTGCAGGCAGAGAATGTCGACCTGATGGCTCTTCATCTCGGAGAGAATGTCTTCTGACTTGAAGCCCGACGTCTCGCGTCCGAACATGGCCACGTTGTAGGTGGCAATCTTGATGCCCGGCTGGCCCTCTTCGTGGGTAGAGAACCACCCCGTCTGCCAGATGGTGCGGATGTAAGGAATGCAGCAGAGGATGGTGACAAACGGAATGAGGGCCCAATGCCAGCGGCGGCGCACCACCCAGTAGAGCAGCAAGACCGCATCGCCGATGATGAGCACCGGCAGCAGATAGACGAGCAGCGCCGAAATCGTGTTGTGTGTAGGATCGGAGTCGCCTCCATACAGTCCGAACAAGGTGAATGCGGACATAATAACGGTAACGATGAGGAACATGAAACCGATATACTTATAGACTGCCAACTTTCCCATATGGTAACTTGCTTAAAAAAAATGTGACTATGATTTTTCGATGTATTTGCCTACTGTCTCGATGAGGTCCTCCACACGGAAGGGCTTCGACATGAAGTGGTCGCAGCCGGCTGCCTTGGCTTCGCGGATGTTCTCCTCGAAGGCATAGGCGCTGAGGGCGATGATGGGGGTGTGAGGATTTACTTCCTTGATGATGCGGGTGGCATCGAGGCCGTTCAGCTCCGGCATGCGGATATCCATGAGGATGAGGTCGGGCTTCTCGTCCTGGCTGATGTTCACCGCCTCGATTCCATTGTGGGCACGCAGCAGCCGATAGCGCTTCTGCAGCACGGTGCGCACCAGCTCGTAGTTGCTCTCCTCGTCTTCGGCCACCAGCACGGTCTTCATATTCTCGTTCGTCCGGCCGCTGACGCGCAGCGTCCTGACGGCTATGGTGCGGTTGAATGCCGACATGTTGCCGATGGTGCCCTGGAACGGCAATATGAAGGTGAAGGTGGAGCCCTTTCCCAGCTCTGACTGTACGCCTATCGTGCCTCCCATCTTCTCGACGATGATGCGGCAGAGCGCCAGTCCCAGTCCGTAGCCCTTCTGCTGGTCGGCATCTTTCGAGGCATAGGCGTCGAACACCCTTCCGATGAAGCTGGGGTCGATGCCTGCACCCGTGTCTGACACATAGAACTCTATCTTCTTTGCCTGCTCAGTCAGCCTGTAGCCAAAGGTGATGGCTCCCTTCGTGGTGTGCTTCAATGAATTTGAGATGAGGTTGGAGAACACCTGAATGAGCCGGTTGCTGTCGGTAACCATGTTGACGGGCATATTCGGCTTCGTCCATGAGAGCTTGATGGTTTCCGGGCAGCGGAACTTGAAGAGCTGTATGATGCTGTTCATCAATGAGTTCAAGTCGGTGGCTTCGTTCTTGATGGTAATCTCGCCAGACTCGACACGGCTCAGGTCAAGAATCTCGTTGACCAGGCTCATCAGGCGGGAGTTATTGCTTTCAATAATTTCCATATAGCTCATGCGCTCTTCAGGGGAGTCGGTTTCCACCATGATGCGGGAGAAACCTTCGATAGCGTTTAGGGGTGTACGAATCTCGTGCGACATGTTGGCCAGAAAGAGCGACTTCATTTTGCTGGCTCTTTCAGCGCTTGCCGTTTTCTCTTCATATTCTTTGAGCTTCTTGTTTGCTTGCTCTAATTGCTGACTGACAACCTGTAATTTTTGGTCGGCTTCAGCAAGTTTACGCAACAATTCTTCTCTTTCGTCCTGTTCCATCAGTGTTCTTGGTGAGTGTAACACCTTGCAAAAGTAGTGATAATTTTTTAATTTCTTGCATGTTTTTGAATAAAAAATGCTGGCGAAGTCAAATTTTTATCCTCTCCGCGCTTTTTCCCAGGTTCCGCTTGTCTTGTGTGTGCGCAGGTAGGCCATGCCTCTGAACACATTGACATTCATGAAGATAAAGTAGCCGGGAATGTTCAGCAATTTGCTGGGACGCCCCATCTTTGACAGTATATAGCCCACGGCAGCCATGAGGTAGAAGGCGATTTGGAGGAAGAGAATGACGTCGTAGACGAGACCGGCCCCCTGCCAGACGAGCAGAATGTTGAGCGGAATGAGCAGGAGCAGCGCAATGGGAGTGATGCTCCACCGCAGCACACGGTGGCTCACGAACTGGAAGGCCACCTTGGGGTGCTTGAAGGGGTTCATCAGGGAGCGCAGCCACCAGATGCTTTGCAGTCCGCCGGCGGCTATCCTCCGCTTACGCTTCGATTCCTCTTGCAGGTCGGCCGAACCGTATTCCATGGCGTAGGCCTCGGATGTGTAGGCTATGCGGTGGCCGTTCTTGACGATGAGCATCGACATCATGAAGTCGTCGAGCAAGGCGTTGGAGGGTGCAGGCACGTAGTGCTCCATCTTGACGGCAAAGAGTTCGCCGGCAGCTCCCATGGCGGAGTAGAGCTCGCTGTCCCAGCGCTTCAGCGTACTCTCGTATTTCCAGTAGAGGCCCTCGCCTTCGGCAGCTGTCTCTCCCTTCGTCCGGGCGGCCACACGCTTCTCTCCGCTGACGCAGCTCACGTCCATCTTCTTCATCTGTCGTACGATTTCCTTGATAGCAGCAGCGTTGAGCATGGTGTTGGCATCGGTAAACACCACGATGCCTGCCTTGTTCTCCCTGAGTCCGTGCTGCATGGCCGCAGCCTTGCCGCGCCGTTCGGGGCTAAAGACGAGCTTGACCTCAGGATACTGCGACAGGAGCTCGTTGGATTGGTCGTTGCTTCCGTCGGTCACCCACATCACGGTAAGGTGCTCGGCAGGGTAGTCGAGCTGGCGGATGTTGTCCATCTTCTCGGCAATGATGTCTTGCTCGTTGTATGCACAAATCATCAAGGTGACATCGGGCAGCAGGCGGTCGTCGAGCGGGAGGTTTGGTTCCAGAGGCGTGCCCCATATCAGCCGCTTTATTTTAAGAATAATGTACAACAAAATGCCGTAGCCTATGTAGGTATAGAATACGAGTGCAAGGCTTAGCCAGAAGGTGAGTTTTAGTGCAAGTATCATTTGGTTCTTCTATGTTTTTTTTGTTTTCGGCTACAAACTTAATAAAAAATTTGGAAAGATGAGAAATAAATCGTAATTTTGTGCTTTAGAAATGCTAAAAAGCAATGAACAACGACCAAATTAGGCACAAATTGAATGGTAACGTGCGGCTGAAGAGACTGCTGGACTGGATCATCATGAACCAGGTGCAGACTCGGCCGCGATGGTATGTTCGCATGCTGGCTCCGCTATACCAGCATCGAGGCCGGCACTCAAAGATTCATGCTTCGGTTCGGATGGACACGCCTCCCTACCGGCGTTTCTCCTTAGGGCAGTATAGCGTGGTGGAGTCTGGTGCCTGTATCAATAACGCGGTAGGCGACGTCATCATTGGCGACCACACTCGTATCGGACTCCATAATACTGTTATAGGTCCTGTTACAATTGGAAATCACGTAAACCTGGCACAAGGCATCACCGTTACAGCCCTTAACCACAATTTTGAAAATGTTGAGTTACGCATTGACGAACAAGGGGTTTCCACAAACCCGGTAACCATTGCTGATGATGTTTGGATAGGGGCTAATGCTGTAGTCCTTCCTGGCGTTAGTATTGGCAGTCATTCTGTAGTTGCTGCAGGTGCTGTAGTTACGAAAGATGTTCCTGCACATTCGTTGGTGGCTGGTGTTCCTGCAAAAATAATTAGAAAACTATGAGGATAGGTATTGAAGCACAGAGAATATTCCGTAAGAATAAGCATGGCATGGACTATGTCGTGCTGCAGGAAATTCTGGAGTTGCAACAGATAGACAAGCGGAATGAGTATTTCGTCTTTGTGAAACCAGGCCCGGACCGCTGCGTTTCTGACACGAGAAATATGCATGTTATCGAACTCAGCACCCCCAGCTATCCATTGTGGGAACAATACGCATTGCCTCGTGCTGTGAAGCAGCTGGAGGTAGGTTTGCTGCATTGTACCAGCAATACGGCTCCATTGCGGTGTGGGGTGCCGTTGGTGCTGACTCTTCACGACATCATCTTCTTGGAGCCGCGCGATAAGGAAAATCATTCGCTCTATCAGAACATGGGGTGGTTGTATCGGCGGCTGGTTGTGCCGCGTATTTTGCGCAAGTGTAAGCGTATCATCACGGTGAGTGAGTTCGAGAAAGACAACATCATCTCAAAACTGCACATTCCTGAGAGCAAAATGGCCATGATATATAATGGCTACAATGAGTGGTTCCAGCCGATGGAGCATACGGGTGAGGTGTTTAAGAAGTATATCGACGAAAGAGGATACATTATGTTCTTAGGCAATACCGACCCCAAGAAAAACACGGAGCGCACGTTGGTGGCGTATGCCAAATACGTGAGGCAGTCGTTCTTCAAGCGGAAGTTGTTGTTGGCTGACCTCGACCGCCAGTATCTGAAGGACATCATCATACGCAACAACCTGGAAGATATTGAGGATATGCTGGTATTGCCAGGCTACATTGAGAACCGGGATTTACCTTATTTATATAATGATGCCTTTGCCTTCCTCTACACTTCGCTACGCGAGAGCTTTGGTATTCCGCTTCTTGAGGCCATGGCATGTGGCACGCCTGTGGTGACGAGCAACACCTCGTCGATGCCGGAGATTGGTGGCGCAGATGCCATACTCGTCAATCCGGAAAGCTCTGACGAGATAGCTGCAAAGCTGATACAATTGGAACGCGATGCCGACTTCTATCGGCAGCAAAGCGAATATGGGCTGAGGCAGGCAAAGCTCTTCTCTTGGAAAAATACGGCAGAGCAATTGCTGGCACTCTACAAAGAAGTGTATTCAGAAATCAGATCAGAAATCAAATAAACAGAGCGAGAGGTCTTCCGAAGGCTTCTCCTCTTCTTTTTCCTCATCGCTGTCATCCTGAAACTGTAGCATCAGTTGGCGGGCATCTGCCGAACCTTGCGTGTTCAGCCTGTAGAAGCCGCGGCGTCCGGTACTTTCTATGAGCGACTGCTGTGATTTGCTGTTCTTAAGCAGATACTGCTGTACATACTGATGTACCTCTTGCAAGTCGGGCTGCGAAAAGAAGGTGCAGTTGATGTTGTAGACGTGTTTGGCCAGTGCCTGAACGCTGATGCCATGTTCGCCTGCTTGCGTGAGTATTTGTAGTATCTGCTGGTCGTATGTCATGTCTTGTCCTATAAAAAAGGTCGGTAAATATATTGTACTTACCGACCTTTCTTATTGTCTAAAAGTTCTCTTTTCCAGTCTTTAGGCCAGAACAATCTTGTTGTCCTCTGCGCTCAGGAGCTTGCCCTCCTTGAAGAGCCAGCCAAGTCCAAGCAGAGCCTCTTCTTCAGAAATTTTTGCAGCCTTGGCAATCTCGCTTACGCTCAGTGCCTTCTCTGCTGCTGCCAGAGCCTGATAAACATCACCTGCTTTGAAACCAATGTTTTCTGCATTAACTACCACTGCGGCCTTTACAGCTGCTTTCTTCGTTGTTGTGGTTTTCTTTGCTGCTGTAGCCTTTGTCTCAGTAGCCTTTGTTGCTTTCTTTTCTGCCATAATAATAAAACTTAAAACACTATTGAAAATGATTTCATCTATTTTCACGTGCAAAATTACGACATCTTATTGATTACAAGCACTTGACACTTAGACTAATTACTCTGTTTGTCCGTTTTCTTGACGTAGGTCAATCCTCAGTTGCAGTTCTTCAAGCTGTTTGGGGTCAAGTTCGCCAGGAGCATCGAGCATCACGTCGCGGCCAGAATTGTTCTTTGGGAATGCGATACAGTCGCGAATACTGTCGAGGCCGGCCATGAGGCTGACAAAGCGGTCGAGACCGAATGCAAGGCCTGCATGAGGAGGTGCTCCATACTTGAAGGCATTGATCAGGAATCCAAATTGAGCCATGGCACGCTCAGGGGTGAAACCCAGTATTTGGAACATCTTCTCCTGAAGCTTTCCGTCGTGGATACGCAGTGAACCACCGCCTACCTCTACACCATTGCAAACGAAGTCGTAGGCCACGGCGCGTACCTTCTCGGGTGCTGTGTCAAGCAGAGGAATGTCGTCGGGGTTGGGCATGGTGAAGGGGTGGTGGGTAGCCATGAGGCGCTGCTCTTCATCACTCCACTCAAAGAGCGGGAAGTCTACAATCCACAGACATACAAAATTGTCCTTGTCGCGCAAACCAAGTCGGTCGCCCATTTCCAGACGTAGCGTGCAGAGCTGCACTCGGGTCTTATTGGCATTGTCGCCACTCAGTATGAGCACCAGGTCGCCGTCCTTGGCACCCATGGCTTCTTTGACCTTCTGCCAAACCTCAGGCTCATAGAACTTGTTGATGCTCGACTTTACGGTGCCGTCTTCATTGAACTTCACGTAAACCAATCCCTTTGCTCCTACCTGTGGACGCTTCACAAAGTCGGTCAGCTGGTCGAGCTGCTTGCGGGTGTAGCCGGCACAGCCAGGTACGCAGATGCCGCCAATATATTCGGCCTCATTGAATACGGGGAATGTACCAGTGCCTTTCAGAACGTCCATCAGCTCGACAAACTCCATGCCGAAACGCAGGTCGGGCTTGTCGGAGCCGAAACGGCGCATGGCCTCGTTCCATGTCATGCGTTGCAGGGGAGGGAGGGTTATGCCTCGCACTTCCTTGAACAGGTGGCGGGCCAGCTCCTCGAAGATGTTGAGCACGTCTTCCTGCTCGACGAACGACATCTCACAGTCAATCTGCGTGAATTCCGGCTGACGGTCGGCACGCAGGTCTTCGTCGCGGAAGCATTTGGCAATCTGGAAGTAGCGGTCGAAGCCCGATACCATGAGCAACTGCTTCAGGGTTTGCGGACTTTGAGGAAGAGCATAGAACTGACCTGGGTTCATGCGTGAGGGTACCACGAAGTCGCGAGCTCCCTCGGGGGTTGAGCCGATAAGGATAGGCGTCTCTACTTCGATGAAGTTCAGGTTGTCGAGGAAGTTACGAATGAGAATAGTCATGCGATGACGCAACTCAAGGTTCTTGCGAACAGCCGAACGGCGCAAATCCAGATAGCGATATTTCATGCGCAGTTCATCGCCACCATCGGTATTGTCCTCGATGGTGAAAGGCGGTGTCAGACTCTCACTCAGCACGTTCAGTTCAGAAACGAACACCTCAATGTCGCCTGTAGGCATCTTGGGGTTCTTCGACTGGCGTTCACTGACAGTTCCAATGACTTGGATACACCACTCGCGACCCATCTTGTTTGCTTGTTCGCACAAGGCGGCGTTCTTCGACTCGTCAAAAACCAGTTGAGTCAGTCCATAGCGGTCACGGAGGTCTACGAACGTCATACCGCCCATCTTTCTTGTTCTCTGCACCCATCCAGCAAGCGTCACCTGTTGTCCGGCATCTGTGAGCCTTAGCTCACCACATGTTTTTGTCCTATACATTATTATTAATATATGTTTGATTTCGATTTAGAGCTGCAAAATTATACAAATTCGTTGAAACCACAAAATATCTGTTCATTTATTTTCCTCCTATCACCACTTTGCGGCCTTCTACAAGGTAGATACCCCGTGGCAACTCAGGCAAGGCAGAAGCATCGTCGGCAATTTTTCGTCCGTCAAGGCTGAATACGCCTTGCTGCCGTCTCGTGGGTGTTTCTTTTGCTGTGGCGATGTCGTTGATGCCATTAGCCAGGTCGAAAGCTTGCAGCTCTTTCTCAGTAAGGATGAGCCAACGCTGCGCGGAGGCATTGTTTGCAAGATTGAATACGGCTGCCGTGGTGCTTCCATTGTTTGTGGCAGCCAGGCATACAGGATCCCACGAATCCTGCGGGTGTATCATCCAGTAGCCACGCAGTTTCAGTTTGCCTATGTCTACTCTTCCTCTCATCAAGTGGAAGTCCTCATTCACGGAAGGTGATGCTTTTTCCGTTGTCTTGAATGCCTGGTTATTGTATGTCATGTATTGGCCGGTTGCTGCATTGCGCAGTTGGTAATGCTGGTTGGCGGGAGTGAAGGTGATGTACCAGGCGGCAGAGTCGTTCCTGACGGCATCAGTTGCGCTCATCGCGTTCCACTTCAATTCTCCGCTCTCGTCAGGCATTAAGAAGGCCGTTTCGCGGCCACGCTGCTGGTTCTCGCACTTCAGGTAATACTTGATGGTGTCTTCTTGGTTGAATGCGTAATAGGGCTCTGCAAAGGTCTGGTAGTTATGCTCCAATCCATCCTCGCCCAATGCCTGTCCTATCATCGCATTGGCAAAGTAGAGCTCATTGCTGCCATTGTCCTCGTGTGCACCGTTAATGCCGTAAGGCCACATGTGCTGATAGTCGCCATTCAGTTGAGAGCCGGTAGTGTTGTCCCAGAAGTCGAGGAATTCTGACACGCGTTCGCCCAGCCAGTGCCCCGTTCCTCTTCCGCTTCCGTCAAGGTTCTCACGCAGAATGTTTTTGTACCATTGCGTGGAATAGGGAATGACACCCATGCCGTGTTGCATTTCGTGCATGATGGTTCCCGTTCGCTGATACGAGGCATTGGCGCCCATGTTCATCCACGGCTCGTCGGCATAGTAGCAGTCGGCTGTTGGCGTGCCTGCACTAAATCCAATGTTGAAGTGCTTTCGGATGCTGGTCAGGTTGTTGAAAATGTTGCATGCATTGGCGGCTGCACCGTTGATGCGCTTGTCCTCTTCGTCAGAGCCTCCGTTGTTGTACCAATAGTCGACCTTTCCCATCGGGATGGTATAGAACTTGATGTCGGTGCTGTAGCCCGTCAGTCCGTTGGCATTGGTGGCATAGGCGCACATGTAGTAGCGCGTGGCCGGTTTCAGGTCCTTTATCCAATAGATAGTCCCGTTGTTCGACAGGTGATTGGTGGTGTGATTGTCGGCCAGCGTGGGGTTGGGATGCTCAGCCCAGCAGAAGCCTTGCTCGACGATGTCCTCACCCTCGATGTTGAGAATACGTCCGAAGGCCATGGTTGCTCCACGTGCAAAACGGTTGTCGGCGGTTACTTCCACCTGCGGAATGCTGGTGTCGGCTTCGCCGTAGGGCGTGTCGCGCATCAGCGTCACATAGTCGACGGCAATGATGGCCGACTTGACGGCAGAGCCTCCTATAGACTGAAATCCAATTCTGACTTGTCCTTTGGTGACCTCAGTCAGTTCGAAGCTGATGGTGTCGGTTATCCACTTGCCGTACTCAAAGGAGTCTACCTCTGAGCGGACCTCGTTTCCGTCTTCTCCAATCCATGCGAGTCGGCTGGCACCTCCATTGGCATCGGGGTTGATGTTGTAGTAGGTCGTAGCCAGTTTGTAGTGTCCGGCAGGTAGCTTGAGTGTCTGGCAGAAGGTCACTTCATCTTTGAGCGATGCTCCCAGTACCAGAAATCCGCCTTCATTGTTGCCGTTGGCGTCAGTCTGTGGTACGGTGTAGTATTGCACCGTGCGCTGTGTGCCATACTGCATGGTGATTCCGAAGGCACGCGTAGTTGTTGACTCGGGGGCTTGCTTCCATCCCGTAGGTACGCTTACTTTGACCACCTGCCTGCCTGTAGCATTTATGTCGCAATCGAAATCTGTGTCGAAACCGGCATTCTTCAGGTACTGTTCGCTAAGATTGTAGTCGCCTTGTGCGGCAACTTTCATGCCCGTCAGGGCGAACCCTAAGAGCAGCAAAAACTTTAATTTTTTCATAGTTCGTTTGTTTTTGCTGCAAAGGTACGCAATTTATTTGAGAAAACACGCAGGTTGTTCTATATTTTAAGCATAAGAATGCATGCCGCCCAGCACGTAGTTCACTCCGAAATAGGTCATGAGGATGGTGAGGAAGGCCAGTACCATGAATATGTGATAGGCCATCGGGCTGCGCAGGAACGAGAGAGATTTCTTGTGTACAGCGACGGCGTAGACCATGAAAGTGATGAGTGCCCACGTCTCCTTTGGGTCCCACGACCAGTAGTTGCCCCACGACACATTTGCCCAGATGGCTCCGATGAAGATGCCGAAGCCCATGCAGGTGAGGGCAGGGTAGAGGAACAGCTGGCTGAGCAGCGCCAGTTCTTCACGCTCGCGGCGCATGAACAGAGCCACCAGCCCAATGAGGAATGTGAGCGACAATAGGGCAAAGGCCATCAAGATGATGCTGACGTGAAACGTGAGCAGCGGTGAGTTGAGGACAGGCATCAGATTCCCTATTTGCGGATCCATCATCGACAGGTGGCTGACGAGCAGCATGAAGCCCGACATGAGGAAGCCGAAGGTGAGCATGATGTGGAAACGGCGTACCATGGATAGCGTCAAGAGCATAATTGTCCACGCCATGAAGAGCATCGTCTCATAGCCATTCGAAAGGGGAATGGTTCCGCTGATAATCCAGCGTAGCGCTAAGCAGAGCGTGAGCGCTGCGAAAGCGAGTATCATGACTGCCGTGGGGATCCAGTGGCGGCGGTGCATCAGCGTGAGTGCCAGGCATACGAATCCCATCGTGAGGCAGAGCATGAAGAGGATTGTCGGCAGCGGAACGGCGTTGTACAGCCGTTCGGCCTTCACTCTGTAAGGCGAGGGTATGGCTTCGGCACCGAATGTGGCTTGGTATTTCTGCATTTTCTGGATGCTCTCACCGATACGGGTAAAGTTGCCGGCCTGGGCATCGTTGGCCATGATTGGCAGAATGCTCCGCATGTACTGCTGTCGCTCTGCCTCCATCTGTAAGGGATACTGGTCGGCCGGTGAGTACCAGGTGCCCTCGAAGGGAAACACCTTGAGCAGGGCGTAGCGCCGAAGGTCCATGATGAGCATCAGCTTGTCGTCGATCTTAGCAGCCTCTTGGTGCAGTTTGTCGTTAGTTCCCTGATAGTATTCTTCGAGTAGTGGCCCCAGCAGGTAGCCGTTTTCCGGGTCGTTAAGTAGCGACGACACTGAGCAATACTTGGGAAGTCCGAGGCGTTCGCGCAGTTCGCTGTTCTTGATGCGTATGATGGGTTGCTCGTCCCAAGCCTTGCCGTAGAAGAGGAAGCCCGTGAACACCTGTTCGGCTGTGTATTCGCCAAAGCTCCGTTTGCCGTAGAGCTTTTTGGTGAAGTCGATGGCGAGTGTCTGCAGGGGGCAGATGCGGTCGTTGTAGAGCACGTGCAGGCGTCCCATCTCGCTGGCAGTCTCCTTCGGAAGAACCGTGTTTTCTGCGGAGCTGTTCGTGCTTAAAGTGCTGAAGAACAGAAGCGTCAGTGCCGATTTCTTGAGCAAAGGTGAACGTAGCAGCTGTCGCCACGCTCCGCGTGGGTCGATCAGCATCCATACGAGTGATACGAAGAGCAGGGCGTAGCCCAGATAGGTGACGGGAATGCCCCAGGGGTCGCTGTTCAGCGAGAGGGTGCTGCCGTGTCCGTCGGGGTCGAAACTGCTCTGATAGAGTCTTGTTCCGCTCTTCGACAAGATGCTGTTCATCGACACCACCTCGTGTTCTTCAGTATCGGTAAGTGTCAGATACGACTGGTAGTCTTGTGCGGCACGCGTACCTTCATGATATGTCACGACGAAACTGTCGAGTCGCAGTGTGAAGGGTAGCGTTTGAACTTTGCTGTCGTAGTCGATGTAGGTATTAGTGTTGACGCCTTCGCGCAGCCGGACGATGCCCTGATGCGACGTGAGGTGCGTCAGCAGGGCTCCGATGAGGATGACGACAAACGACAGGTGAAGTAGCACTACCGACAGGCGCTTCACCTTCTGTTTGATGAAGTAGGCGATGGCAGTGGCAGTGAGCAAAGCCCACAATGCTGAGAACCACCATTGGTGATAGAAGTCGGCACCCGACAGGTGCTCAGCAAAGGTAGCGGCTGCCATCGCGAGGATGACAGCCACATACAGAAAAATAGTGATTCGTTTCAGCATAGTGTGCGGTTTAGATAGATTGCAGGAACTTCACCACTGCGTCACGGTCGGCCTTCGGCAGGTTGTAGAATTTCACCGTCGACTCGTAGGCGTCGGAGTTCTTCGAATAGCCGTGCCACATGATGGCCTCGATTTCATTACGTGCGCGACAGTCGTGCAGACGATCCTCGGCACCGGTGTTGATTTTCGAGAGGCCGCGTCCCCACAGCGGGGTTGTGCGGCACCATGAGCCATGAATGCCGTTCTTCATGAAGAGGCGGTGCTGAACCATGTCGGTATAAGGATAAATGTTTTGGTTCTTATAGGTGGGCAGGTTCAGGTTCTTCGTGGTGAGAATGCTGGGCGACCAGAAGTTGTCGTTGGTCGTCTGCCACTTGGCGCGGTGGCAGTACTGGCAGCCAATCTCGTTGAACACCTGCTTGCCGCGCTGCACCTCGGGGTCGTTCAGGTTGCGGGCACGGGGAATGGCCAGTCCGCGGTGCCACACCATGAAGGCCCAGAAGTTCTCGTCGCTCATCTCTGGCGTGAAGTTGTGCCACTGGTTGTCGAACTGGTTGGTGCCGGGTTGCAGCAGTCCGTTCACAGCCTCTTTGATGCCCTCGTTGGTACCGTCGGCATAATAGGGCGATTTGGGGTTAGCCTTGATGGCGGCAATCACCTCGGGCGTCTCGCTCATCTTCTTGGCCCATGCGTTGGTGGAGTAGAGGTAGGGGCGGTCGGAACGCGATACGTTGGTGATGTTCCAGATGGCGTTGGCACCAGCACCGTCTTGCAGCGAGCCGCGGGTGCAGGCATAGGTGAACTTCTTGATTCGGTTCACGCCGTTGGCGGTGTACATGGCCGATGCTGCCCAGTCGTTCTTCTCCTTGTCCCACATGGCGGGGTTCAGCTCCACGCCGTGAGCAGCTTCATTGGCATATTGCTTCTTGATGGAGTCGTCGGGGATGGCGTCGATGAGGCCCGTGCCGATGATGCCGATGGTGCTCTCCAGACGGAAGGCAACAGGACCGGTCTCATAGGGTGTGGGGTTGGTGTTGAAGGCACTCTCGGGGATGTAGAGCTCGGGGTAGATGAGCTCGTACTTCTCGCCGTCGGGGAATTCCATGGGCAGTCCGCTCTCCATGGCGGTGAGCTTCTTCCAGTCGAGCTGTATCTGGTCTTCGTCAATCGGTGCGAGGAAGGGCGATGATGCCAGCGTCTGCGGCATGCCCGTCACTTCGGCCACATAGGGGCCGTCGTCGCTGTTTTGTCCGTCGACGGGATGATAGACCACGAGCAGATAGCCGTTACCCCACGAGGCGGTGTAGCGGTCTACGCGCTTGCCGTGTCCATAGGCCGGATGGCAGTCGAGGCACGATTTGCGTACGGCGGCCGGGCCCAGTCCGTTGAAGGGAGCCGTGCCCGTGTTGTAGTTGCGCTCGAAAAAGGCTTCACCCTTGTTGAAGGCGTCGATGAGGCCCATCTGGTTCACTACCGGCGCTTCGTCTTCATAGCAGCCGGCACTCACGTTGTCGGTTGTTCCCAGCTCTCCGCCCGGATACCACTCCTCAGCAAGGAAGTTTCCCACCTTCTGTCCGATGAACTGAGCATCGGTCTTGGTGCCTTCTGCTTCCTTCGTATCATCATCAGAGCAGCTTGCCATGCCGAAACATAGCAAGCCACTGAGGATGATAAGATAATTCTTCTTGTTTCTTGTCATCATAGTGTGTTATTTATTGTTTATAGTTTCGAAGCCCATGTTGCTCCCTCCTGCAGAGCGTCGTCCAGGTCGTTGATGGCATCGATGGCTGCCTGTACGTTGGCATCCTTGACGCCACTGTTGATGATGTCGACGAAGGCCTTACCCTTGCGGCAGGTGTCGAGTGCCTTGAGGGCTGCATCGAGTCGGGTGTTCAGCTTTGTGGCCATTGCTGTATCCTTCTTCTGGACGAGCGACAGCAGCGAGTTGGCGTTGGCCGAGCTCAGGTTGATGCCGCCGTAGAGCGAGTTCTTGATGCTGGAGATGTTCTCGTAGAAGTCCTCGAACGACTTCTTCGAGTAGGGCGACTCAATGTAGTTCACGTCCTCGCCGCTCCAGGCGTTGCCAATCTTGGTGTTGGCCACCTCGGCGCAGATGTTCGAGCAGCCCGAGTCGAAGATGGCGATGAGCACAGCCTGCCAGGTGGCATAGGTGCTGCCGGCCTTCTTGGCGTTGAGCATGTTCTCGCCATAGTAAAAGTCGCCTACCTGCGTCTCAAATTCGCACTCCTCCACGCGCTCCTGGTGAGCCTTGGCAGCGCTCTCGCCGCGCCATGCCACTTCCAGCTGGAAGCACTTGTCGCGCAGGTCGCCTGCAACGGCTACGGCATAGACGAGCTCCTGTTCGCCAGAAACGGTCTTGCCTTCGAAGGCCTCGTCGGTCTCGTCGGCTTTCAGCGAAGCCAGCGTGCGGTTCTTGCCATCACGGAAGATGATGAACTCGATACCGTGGAAGCCCAGCAGCTCCTGTCCGAGCTTGGCACCGGCATAGGCAATGCCGTCGTCGCCATTGTCGAGCATAGCCACCTGGGCGCTGTTGCTCAGCGAAACGGCCAGCGCGTCGAGGTCAAGGGGCCATGTGTCGATGTGGGGGTCGATGCCGAAGGTGGTGGCAGGACCATAGAGGAATGCTTCTGAAGCCTCCCAATAGGTGCGTGCCTCGAGGAACTTGGCGCAAATCTGGTCGATGTCGCCCTGTGTCAGCGTGCCGGCACGGAACTTGGCTTTAGCGTCGTCGAGTTGCTCATAGAGGTCGTCGGTGGCATTGGCCAGGTTGGTGTAGGTGGTGAACACTACGCTCTCCAGATACTGTTTCGTCACCTGCTGAATGGAGAGCTCCGTCTCGTTCAGCGCATTGGGGTCAGTTGTGTTGTCATCATCGTCGTCGCCGCAGGCTACGAGACCCGTAGAGAGGGTGCAGGCAGCGACGAACATCATAGCGATCTTAAAAAACTTTTTCATTTGTGTTTCTGTTGTTTGTAAAGTGATTAAATAAGTTATCTCTTATCTCTTATCTCTCTTATCTCTTATCTACAGAAAGAATCCTTCGTAGGCGATGCCAATGTTCAGGCTCGGCTCGTTGTTGTACTGGCTCTTGAGCTTGCGGAAGGAGTATTCGGCCTTGACGGCGATTTCGGGGATGGGGTAGTAGTTCAGACCGCCCACGAAGCGCGTCTTGTCTGTGAACTCATACTTCTGCTGGTCGCTGGCGGGCAGGTAGGAGTTGTACTTCTCGAAGCGTCCGAACACGTAGAGCTTCTTGTCCTTCTGGCGCAGCTTGTCTATTTGCGAGAACACGTTGTAGCCAGCCTCTATGCCTACTGCCATTGCGTTCTTGGCGAACGGCATGCTGCTGTAGGGCGAGTTGCTGATGCGGGCACGTGTGCGCTTGATGGTCGTGATGGCGGCTGCGTCCGAGACATAGCCGTAGTCGGCCTGTCCGCGTACTATCCAGTTCCAGCGGTTCAGCGTGAAGTCTATGCTTCCGATGGCCACCGTTCCCTTCAGTTCTTTATTGGCGTTGCCTTCGTTCTCCATGTCGTGCGGCTGCGTGTTGTGCATAGAGTTTCCGTAGTAGCCGCTCATGCCGATGCGCAAGCCGGGCATGGCATAGTAGTCCAGACGTCCGGCCACACCATACTTATTGGCCACCTTGTATTCGAAGGCCGAGCCGGCACCGGAGTGAATCCATCCGTCGCGGTTGAACTTGAAGGCATCGAGGCCTGCTATCACCATGAGTTGGTATTTGAACTGCCCCGAGCGGCCCAGGAAGCTGATGCCCGTGTCGTGCCAAGTAGAGGGCAGGATGGTGTTCTCGCCTTCAGGACGATAGACGGTGAAGTAGTTCAGTGGCTCGTGGTAGGCGTTGTTCAGTCCTACGGGCACCACCATGTGGCCGAGTCGCACGTTGGCGGCACGCGAGAACGACTTCTGAATCCAGAACTGCTCCAGTTCCACCTCGCCGCCTTTCTCCACCTCGTGTTCCCATTCGCCGGCTTCCTCGAACTCCTGCTCGATGGCCGTGCCGGTGCCCGTGTGCTCAAACTCAATCTCGGAGCTCATCGTCCAGCCCTTGCCGAAGTCGTAGCTCAGGTAGACCACGGCGTGGGGAATGTCGAAGCGTCCGTGGCTGGGGTCGTCTTTATATTGCGAGGCACGGGTGTAGCGGTATACATTATCACTATAGAAATTGCGCGAAAGGGCCACTTCGCCGTAGCCGCCCACGCTGAAACTGCGTCCGGAGGCGTGCTCCATCACGCTGTCGGCAGCGTTTACCTGTGCCTTTGCCGCGGTCGTGGCGGCACAGAATGCTATCAGAAATGCGTACTTGTTCATCGTCTTCTTTGAATTTGCGAGTGCAAAGGTAGTGTGTTTCTGCCATTCCTGCAATACTCAAAAGTGGTGAATTTGCATGTCAGCTCTTGCGTATTTCATCAGAAATAACTAATTTTGCACCATTAAAATATATGTGATATGAGAAATCAGAAGATGTATGAAGCCGACGATAAGATGATTTCACTTATCCGCGACAACTATGACCTGCTACAGATGCTGGGCAGCTTCGGCATCTCGCTTGGCTTTGGCGACAAAACTGTGCAGGAAACCTGCGCCGACAACAACGTGGACACCTATACGTTTCTGGCTGTAGTCAACTTCACCATTAATGGGTATGGCGACTACGAGTCCGACGAACAGCTCTCCGTGCCCACGCTGATGCACTATCTCGACGCCAGCCACTCCTACTACCTGGACTTCCAGCTGCCCTTCATACGCCGCGAGCTTGAAGAGTCGCTCAACGGCGATGACTCGCTGGCCATGCTCATCCTGCGCTTCTACGACGAGTATGCCCACGAAATACGCCGCCACATGATGTACGAGCAGAAGACGCTCTTCCCCTACGTGCAGGCGCTGCTCGACGGCAAGATGCCCACCGAATACAGCATCGAGACCTTCTCGCGCCACCACAAGGAGGCCGACAAGAAATTGCGCGAGCTCAAGCTGCTCATCATCAAATACCTGCCCAGCGACGGCCTGCACAACAACAAGCTCACGGCAACACTCCACGACATCTACGACAACGAGGAGTGGCTGCGGCAGCACTCCATGGTCGAGGACCACATCTTCGTGCCTGCCATCAGGCGGCTGGAGCAGCTCTCGAAGCAGAACGACGTGACGAAGAACATCAGCGACATGGTGTTCAAGGGGGCCGGACAGAACTCCGAGTCCCTTTCCGACCGCGAGAAAGACGTGATTGTGGCCCTGGTGCAGGGTATGGCCAACAAGGAGATAGCCGACCACCTGTGCATCTCCATCAACACCGTGATTACGCACCGCCGCAACATTGCCCGCAAACTGCAGATCCACTCGCCCGCAGGCCTCACCATCTATGCCATCATCAATGGTCTGGTCGACATTTCGAGCGTGAAACTCTGACGCCTCCCCATGCCTAACGACAGCTTCCGCTTCAAGCAGTTCCTCGTGCGCCAAGAACTTTGCGCCATGAAGGTGGGCACCGACGGCACCCTGCTCGGCGCATGGGCCAGGGGAGGGGAGCGCATACTCGACGTAGGCACCGGCACAGGGCTCATTGCGCTCATGATGGCACAGCGCTTTCCCCAGGCACAGGTTACTGGAATAGACATCGATGAAGCCGCTGTTCGTCAGTCGGTTATCAATGTCGACAGCTCGCCCTTCGCGCAGCGCATCACCATTCTGCAGAAGGCCTGCCAGGCGATGCAGGGCACGTTCGATGCCATCGTGTCCAATCCCCCTTATTTCGAGCAGTCGCTCGAGTGTCCCGACGAGCAGCGCACGCTGGCCCGCCACACCGCCTCCTTGTCGTATCGCGAGCTGATGCAGTCGGCCAGCCGAATGCTCGACGAGGCGGGCGAGTTCTCGCTCGTCATCCCTGCCGACTGCAAGCAGCGACTGGAGAGCGAGGCTTTGTTGGCAGGCTTCTTCAAGAGCCGTGAGTGCGCCGTACGCACTACGCCGCGCAAGGCTCCCCGCCGCTATCTGCTTGCCTTCCGCAAGCATGCGCCTGAGGCCGTCGAGCTGACAGAGGGCGTCATCGAGCTGGCCCCACGACAGCGTGCTCCCTGGTATCAGCAGCTCACGCACGACTTCTATCTCTGACGTTTTTGAAGTTGTTTCCCGTCATTTTTTCATACAGCAGGCCGTTCCCTCGTTTTTCCAAAAACCGGGCGATTTAAATGTCTGTTGTCGGTCCACTATATATATAATAGTGGATCCGACAACAGACAAAAAAATCTGTTCGCGGCAAAACCCTGTTTTGTCTCTTGTCGCATCAACTTTTTTTGACATTGCTGCGGAGTCCCTTTGGCATTGTTGAAGTTCCCCTTCAGCGTGGTTGAAGTGCCCCTTTGGCATGGTTGAAGCGGCACTTCGGCATGGTCAAAGTTCCCCTTCGCCATAGTCAAAGTTCCCCTTCAGCATGGTCGAAGTGACCCGCTGCGCCCTTTTTTCGTGGCGGTATAAATGTGCGTGCGTGCATGCACTTATATATATAGTTGCATGCACGCACGCACAAAAATATCTTTTCCGTGGGCATGAGTCAAATTGACCACATTCGATGATGGAGGATATCCAATAGCATGTGCGTGCATCAGGAACAGCCATGGTAGCGTTGCTTCCGCCTAAAGATTTTCCAGCAGGCCGGGCAGCGCGTCGATGTTGAGGGGGAAGCCTATCACGTCGAGTATCTGGCCTTTGCGATCAATGAGCCTGTACGAGGGGTAAGCCTGAACGCCCAAGAAGTCTTCGACCGCTGTCTGCTGGTCGGCAGGCAGGTTGTAGTGCACCACATTGTCGCCCATCACTTTATATTCTTTGATGACGTTCTTCCAGGATTCCTCCGGCGAGTCGTTGGCCAGATAGAGGTAGACGACGTCGAAGTCCTTCAGTCGCTCGTATTCCTCCTGCGAGTGGGCGAGGGCAGCCTTGCAGGGGCCGCACCAGGTGCCCCAAACATCGAGGATGATGATTCTGCCTTTGTAGGGTTCTATTATCTTCCGGAATATCTTCTCACCCTCGGTCATGTCCTTTACCGCATCGTTCGACATGAAGTTGTCTGCATTTTCCACCATGTAGTTGTTCAGTTGCTCATACTTGTTGTTCAGGACATGCACAGCATTCAGTGCGCCGGGCGTGTGGATATGTGCGTCGGCAAAGTCGAGTACAGGTTTGCCGAGCGGCTTGTATGTGTTTCTGAGCGCATGGCAGAAATAGCGACAGAGGAAGAGGTCCTGTATCGTCTCCGTCCATCCGCAGGCGTTCATCTCCGGCAGGATATACGCCAATTCGCGCATCATGAACTTGGTGTTGGCATATTCTTGGTAGCCCTTGCGGCTGGTTATCTCTTTGACAGCCTTCGCGAAGTCGTTCTTCTGGAACTCCTCGTCGATAGCTTGCCGCAAGCTGTCGGGGGCGTGGCGGTATTTCTCATTGAAGGCAGGGAAAGCCTCGTCATACAGTCTGATGGCTTCTCTGTCCTTGGCTGACAGGCTGACGATGCCATCCTGCTCGGCTAACTCCATGATCCACTTCAGCTTGTAGTCAATCTTGCTCTGAGCTTTCCTCTGTAGTTGGTAGCCATAATCGTTGAAGAAGTGGGTGAATTCCCAGGCTTCCATCGTGTAAGGCTCTGCGAGCTTACGCCAATAATTTTCGTCAACCACCTTGTTGTATGCTTCGGGTGCCTCGTCGTTGGGGGCCAGATACATGCCCTGCGTCAAATGGTATGCATCGTTGATGATGATTCTGTTCCGACAATAGGTGCGATACCTTTCCGACAGCGTCGGGTGCTCATGGCACAAGGCGTACAGTTCCTGCATCTTTTCGCTCGTCTGTGTCCTGACGGTGTCGAGGATGGCCATGACATTGCCAATCTCCCTCAGCCTCTCCATTCCATAATGTACCGGCTCGAATCGGTGGGCATTCACCTCGTTCTGCAGGCGGGCGTTCTTGCCCATGAATAGCATCTTGCCTGCCAATGGGTCAATTGTTAGGAAATACGTCTCGTTAGGTTCTGCCACGACTTTTGCCGACCTATCGTGATAGGTCAGATAGAACGACGTGGTGTTCTCTACGGGCACTTTAATCGTGAAGCGTCCACAAGAGTCTATCGGCACGGTGAATGTCCATTCTTCGTCAGCAAAGATGTTGGCCGCCATCCCCGCGGTCACCTCGTTCTTGATGTTCTTGCCGAGTTTCTTCTCTATTTTCCTGATGATGCCAGGCATTGAGATGGGCCGTACCCATCCTTCGATGGTCACGCTGTCGCCCACAGCATAGTGGTTGTCGGCAAAGGCTGTGGTGTCTTTCTCAGGGTAGTCGGACAGATGCCAGCCATCAATCATGCTGCAGTCGAACTGCTGGCCGCCGATGGTGATGGTCCGCTTGTCGCCCTGTTCGCCGCCGAGCGTGATGTTGAGCATGTCTGCTCCACATTCAGCCAGGATGGTATACGTCCCGTCGTTGCCGTTCTTCGATGCGATGTCCCACACCTTGCAGTCGTATATCACTTTGTCTTCTGTCACACCAATCAGCCAGTCGCCCGTCTTGTCGTTGCGCCAGTAGGTGTCAGTGATGCCGTCGCCAGTGCATCCGCAAAGTATAAAAGTCAGCACTGAAAACAAAAAGGAAGTAATGATAGTCTTCTTCTTCATAACGGTTTATTACGCTTATAGTTAGTCATCATGTGTTTATGGACGGCAAAGGTACGAAAAAAAATCCTGGGTAAGACCCTCGCCGCTCGAGCAGGTGCTGCTTTTTATCTAATCTTAACAGTCGGACGAGGGCTGGATTGAAGTTTTTTGCGTATATTTGCCCGCAGTAAACAAATAGCTAACTACAAGATGAACCGACTCACACTTTATTCCCTCTGCTGCGCTCTGGCGCTCTCGCAACCCCTGCAGACGCAGGCACAGCACGAAATCTATCCGCAACACTTCGACCTCAGCGAGGTGACCATCACAAACGGTCCGCTCAAGGATGCGCAAGACCTGAACTTCAAGACGCTGCTGGCCTACGACGTAGACAGGCTGCTGACGCCCTTCGTGCGGCAGGCTGGCCTGAACACCGGCGACTATGCCGGCTGGACGCAACGGCACCCAAACTTCGACAACTGGGGCTCTGGCTCCTTCCGGCTCGACGGACACGTGGGCGGCCACTACCTCTCGGCCCTGGCGCTGGCCTATGCAGCCTGCCATGAAAGCGAGACGAAGGCGCTGCTGAAAGCCCGCATGGACTACATGCTGAAGGTGATGAAAGACTGTCAGGACCGCTTCGACACGAACACCTCGGGCCTGCGCGGCTACATAGGCGGCTATCCCAGCAATGCGTTATGGACAGACCTCTATGCCGGCAGGATGACACAGCTTGAGAGCGCACGCGGTAACGTGCCGTTCTATGTGCAGCACAAGGTGATGGCTGGTCTGCGCGATGCCTGCCTTTATGGCGACGAAGCGACGGCAGCCGTGGCGAAGCCGATGTTCGTCAAGCTGTGTGACTGGGCTGTCAATCTGGTGGCGAAGTTCGACAATGCCACCATGCAGCGCATTCTCGACACGGAGCACGGCGGCGTGAACGAGGTGCTGGCCGATGCCTACAAGCTGACGGGCGAGGCCAAATACCTTGCCGCAGCCAAGAAATACAGTCATGCCACCATGGTCAGCGGAATGCAGAGCGTCAACACCTCGTTCCTCGACAACCGGCACGCCAACACCCAGGTGCCGAAGTACATCGGGTTTGAGCGCATTGCCGAGGAAGATGCCAGCATGAAGACCTATGCTGCGGCCGCCAGGAACTTCTGGACCGACGTGGCAAGCCACCGCACGGTGTGCATCGGCGGCAACTCCATGAACGAGTGGTTCATGGCGGCATCGGCTGCCAGCCGCTACGTCAACGAATGCAACGGCCCCGAAAGCTGCAACTCGAACAACATGCTGAAGCTGTCGGAGATGCTCTTCGACGCCACGCACAGCAGCAAGTACGCCGACTTCTATGAGAACACCATGTACAACCACATCCTCTCTACGATTGACGGGGAAACCGGTGGCTACGTCTACTTCACGCCGCTGCGTCCGCAGGCATACCGCATTTATAGTAAGGTGAACCAGGATATGTGGTGCTGCGTGGGCACGGGCATGGAGAACCATTCCAAGTATGGGCACTTCGTTTACACGCACGAGGGGGCCGACGTGCTCTTTGTCAATCTCTTCACTCCTTCCAAACTGGAGAACGAATACTTTGCGCTGACGCAGGAGACGACGTTCCCCTACGAGGAGCAGACCAGGCTGACCATTGACCGCGACGCAGCGTTTACCATGGCCATCCGCAAGCCGTCGTGGGCGGGCAGCGACTTCGCTGTCAGCATCAATGGCAGCACCGTTGCGGCCACCGACCTGAAAATGGCCGACGGCTACTGCTACATCAGTCGTACGTGGAAGGCGGGCGACGTGGTGACGGTGCGGCTGCCCATGACGCTGCGATACGAGCAATGCCCCAACCTGAAAGACTACATTGCCTTCAAGTATGGCCCCATTCTACTGGCGGCTCCCACCACGTCGGCCGACCCTGCCGCCGCCGACTATGAGCAGCTGACGCACGAATATGCTGAAGGCGAACGCATGGGACATGCTGAAGACTCCTACACAACCACGAGGTCGCTGGCCTCGGCACCGCTGCTCATTGGCGACAGGGCCGACGTCCTGAGCAGGATCACGCCGCTGGCGCCCCTCCACTTCGAGATTGATGCCAGCCGCGAGGGGGCCTCATGGGGCACGCTGACGCTGAAGCCTTTCTTCACGATACATCATTGCCGCGTGATGACCTACTGGTATCAGGCCACGCAGGAGGATTATGATAACAGCGACTGGGCGAAGGCTGAGAAAGCCAAGGAGGAGATAGAGGGGCGCACCATCGACTTCATACGTACCGGCGAACAGCAGTCGGAGGCTGGCATCACGAGCTATTCCGATAATTCCACCGTAGGCACCTACAAGGACGAGGTGTATCGCGATGCCAAGGCGGGCGGCTGGATTCAGTACGTGCTCACCAACCATGAGAAGGTGACGGAGGGTCTTGGGCTGGTGGCTCGTTTCCAGACGGCTGACGCAGGGCGCAAGGCCTCCATCTATGTAGAGGGCAAGCTGATTGACACCTACACCATTCCGTCGTCGTTCAGCCTGCAGGACGACAAAGGCTTCTTCAATAAAGAGTGGGCCCTGCCTAAGTCGCTATGCACCAACAGCGACGGCACGGCCAAGGAGACGCTCACCTTCCGCATACAGGCTGACCAGGGCACCCTCTGTCCGGGCGTGTATTACTTGCGGCTGACGAAAGACTGCAAGGAAGTGAACAAGGAAGAGCTTGGCGCCGACGTCACCAACACATACATCAGGAACGCTTCGTTCGAGGCCGACGGCAATACCGGCAACGTGACGAAGGTGCCGCAGTCGTGGAAACTGAGCACCACGGCATTGGCCTGGTATGGCATCAACGTAAAGAACACCTGGGACGACAATCCTACTGACGGCAACCATCTTTTTGGCGTGTGGAACGGTACCAGCACTGGCGTCACGCTATCACAGAGCGTCACGCTGCCCGAGGGTAAGTATGTGCTCAGCGTCGACATGCATGCTTCCAATCGCAGCAATGCCGTGCGCCTGGGCAATCAGCGGGTCTTTGCGGGCACCGACAATGGCTACTTCAAAGACCAGTGCATAGCGGGGACTGGCGACGACTATCCTCTGCAGACCATCTATGTGGCGTTTACGGTAGAGGGTAAAAGCAAGACGATGGACATCGGAGTAGCCACATCGGACGCGCCTGCAGAAACTTGGTTCAAGGTTGACAACTTCCGGCTCTACAGGAGCGAGCTGTCTGCCTCGTCGGTTTCGCCGCTGCTGCGCGACGCAGAGGAAGACCAGCGGGTGTATGACCTGTCTGGCCGACCCACCTCTGACAATACGCCGGGCATTAAGGTCAAGCGGGGCGTGAAGTACATCAAGTAAGGAGGGCGCGACCCTCTGCCCACAATAAATGCCACCTCGAATAGCTCGGGGTGGCATTTGTTGTGGGGTGCAAGCGTGAGGTTAATCCTTGCAAATGAGCTTTACGGGCGAGGCGAGTCCGCTGGGCATGGGCTCCCACTGGTCGTAGAGCGTCTTCTTGTAGTTGATGTCGACGACGTTGATTTCCTCCATCTTGCGCCATTTCACGCCGCGACGGTCGAGGTCGGCGATGCGGTTGGCGGGCAGGTTGGTCACCTCTATGCGCAGCTCGTTGTCGCCCTTCTTCAGCGCCTGCTGGCAGTCGAGCACGAACGGCACGCTCCAGGCGCAGCCCACGAACTGGCCGTTGATGTAGACACGGGCCGACTCGCGCACGTCGCCGAGGTCGATGAGCCAATGCTTCTCTGCATCTTTCTTCGAGAGCTTGATGTGGGTGGTGTAGATGCCTGTGCCCATCGTCACGCGTGTCTGCTCGTCGAGCGTCTCCCAGGTTTGCAGTTTGTCTAACTGGTAGGTCTTTTCCACGCGGGGAGCTTCCTCGGTGAAGGAGAGCGTCCACGGTCCGTTCACCATGATTTCGCTCGAAGATGCGTGGGCGCGGTCCATCTTCTCATGAACAGTCAGGGGCGAGGCTTCGCTGAAGGTTTGCAGGATGAGCGACTCGCCTGAGCGCAGGTTGATGGCGATGCCCTCTTTATTGAAGTCGGCCTTGCAGATGTCGCCGTTGAGCGGGTTGAACCATACGGCATCCTTGAAGCTGACGGCCAGCGGCTGGCGCGTGCTGATGTCGTCGGGGGTCAGGTTGGCTATGAAGTAGTGGTAGCCGTTGGCGTTCTTGCGGCGGATGGCTTTCAGACCGCAGTGGGTCTTCATGACCTCGGGCTTGGCAGCGCGGCTGAGTTGGGCAGTCTCGGTGCCGTAGATTACGTGGGCTCCCTGAGCCTTAAGCTGAGCTATGTGCTGCTTGACGGCTTCGGGCATCTGGCCGCTGCCGGGAATGATGAGTCCGCGGTAGCGCGTGCCGGCTGCGGTCTGCAGCATGCCGTTGCTGAAGGTGGTGCCCATGAGCAGCCGCTCGGAGATGTAGTCGCAGTCGAATCCGGCGCGGTCGATGGCGAGGATGGCTTCGCGGAACTCGGGCATGAGCTTGCCCATGGCGTGGATAGAGAACTGCATGAGCAGCTTATTGGTGTTTTTCTTCCATGCGTCGCGCACGGGCAGCAGCACGAGGAAGTCGTTGTCGGGCTGTCCCCACTGCAGGAACGACTGGCAGCGCTCCACATACTGCATGAAGTAGGGGGCATCGCGCCAGATGCTGTTGGTGGGGCTCATGTCTATCGAGGCATAGAACTTCCAGCCGGGCCACTCGTCGTCCTTAGGACTGTAGGCCGTGCCGTGGAAGAACATGTGGTTGACGCCGGCGCAGAACATGAGGTCGATGTCGGGCTTCAGCTGCGACAGCGAGGTGCGGAAGTGCTCGGTGAGCCAGGTAAAGGTCTCGCTCGACGTGTAGGGCTTGCCGCAGACATGGGCTGCCGAGGGGGCATACTTGAACATGGAGTAGTCGGAGTCGTTCTTGCGCGTCTTCCCGGGGTCGGTGCGCAGACCCTTGATGCCGAAGTCTGAGAGTCCGAAGCCCTCAATCTCGGGAATGTCGACGGCGGCGTAGCAGTCAATCAGGTTGGCAGGCGAGCCGTGGGCCTGGTTGCGGGTGATGGCGCCGTGGCTGTGGGCCCAGGCCGTCCACTGCTCGGTGAAGTTCTCCAGCAGCAGGTCGCCCAGCGTCTCGCGGTAGTCGCTGACAACCTCGGGAATGCCGGCCTTCAGCTGCCACAGGTATTCTTCGAGCTTGTAGCCGCGACGCTTCTCAAACTCCTGGAACAGCGTGGGGGTCCACGTGGCGTCGGCCACCTCGTAGCTATCATTGAAGAAGGTGTGCGGATATGGCGTGTTCGTACGCTCAAAAGCCTGCTCTATGTGGCGAAGGTAATGGGTCACGGCGTTACGGTCGAAGTGGTCAATCACGAGGCCTTCGCCACCGGGTGCGGCACGCTTCACCTTCATCACGCCGTAGCGGGCGTAGAGGGCAATAATGAGGCAGTTCTCGCCCAGCGTCTCACGGGGTTTCTCGTAGTTCAGCTTGCCGTCAACGACCTTGTCGGTAATGTCGATGCCCTTGATGCTGCGCCACTTGCCGTCGCGGAACTCCTCGGCCAATTCCTTGGCATCGCGATTCTCGCCTTCTGGAATCCAGTTGGGGAAGGCCATCACCTTCACCAGCTTGCAGTATTTGGCGTCTTTCTCGGGTGCCGACAAGTCCAGGTCTTTGATGGGCACCGTCGTCGTTGGCTTTATGGCGCGCTCTACAAAAATCATCTTCGAGGCACTCTCCTCCAGTGGCACCCACGGTCCGCCGAAAGGCCAGCCGGTGCCGGTGGCCATGTCGAGTTCAATGCCGTTGAGCTGGGCTTGCTGCTGCGTGTAGCGCAGCATCTCCATCCATTGGTCTGAGAGGTAGTCGATGTTGTTTGCCTGATTGCCCTGCACACCATAGAGTGGGGTGATTTCTACGGCTCCGATGCCATGCTTGGCATACTCGCGCAGGTTCCACTGTAGGTTTTGCTTGTCGACGGCCGAGCCTAACCACCACCAGCGCGTGCCGGGTTTAGACTCCCGTGTGGGCGTGGGCCACGACTGTGCCCCTGCGGGGCTAAAAGATAATTGGCAAATGAAGAATGCGGCACCGAAAGTCTTTAGCCACTGATGTTTCGTTGTCATCGTTTTTCCGAGTTGTCGTTTGGTTCTTAATTTCCGTCAGGTTTCGCAATCTCTGCGTTGCGGGCAGGAGCCCACTTGAACGTCTGCCAGTCGTCGGGATGGGCAGGGTCGAAGTCTTGCCAGTCGGGACGCAGCATCTTGGCGAGCGGCAGTTGCAGTTGCTTGATGCCCATCACCACGCACTTGGCCACCTCGTAGGCTCCGTAGGGATTGAAGTGAGTGTTATCGGCCAGCGGCTTGGGCTGGTTGGGGAATGTGTTGGCAGGATAGTGAACCAGCGCGCGCTTCGAGTTTTCAAAGCCTAATGTCTCGAAGAACGTTTTCGTTGATTGGTTGAGGTCGATGAGGGGAACGTGCTCGCGCTCAGCTACTTGTTTCATGGCAGCCGGGAAGTCGCCATGTGTGTTCAGAAGCGTCCTGTTGTCCTTGTCGAAAGCTCGGCGCTGGGTAGGTGTGCAGAACACGATGTCGGCACCCTTGCTGCGCACTTGGTCGACAAAGATCTTCAGATTGTACACGTAGTGGTACCACGCGCCGTCGCCTGGACGTTTCTCTTTCTCGTCGTTGTGTCCGAACTCCACAAACACATAGTCTCCTTTCTTCAGTGTATGCAGGATCTTGTCCAGACGGAACGAACCAAGGAAGGTGCGGGCGGTGAGGCCGCTCTCAGCATGGTTGCTGACTGCCACCTCGGGGCCGAACCACCGTGTAATCATTTGTCCCCACGAAGCCCAGGGCTCATTGTTTTGGTCTACTACTGTCGAGTTGCCGCAGAGGTATATGGTGGGTACCTGGTCGTCGCGTTCAATATGCACGCTTGACACCGTAGGCGCTGCTCCATTGAACTCCAGTGTCAGTTTCTCGTCCCATGCAAGGTATTCCTTCTCGCGTTCCTTGATTTTCACACGTTTACCCGGCTCAATCTCCGGCGAGCGCTTGTTGACGACGAACTCCAGCGTCTTCAGCTCTTTCTTCTTCGTCGTGACGTTCTCAAACATCAGGCGGCGGCCTTCGGCGCGCACAGTTGTTTCACCCGCCCGCTTCTTTGAGCCTATCACCACCCGCACACGGTAGTTCCCGTCGGGAACACGCACAGAGAGGTAGAATGGCTCGTTAGAAGGCTTCTTCAGGTTGGGCGCAGGCAGCAGGTCGTAGCCGTCTTGGCTTTCGCTGTAAGTGGGCAGCGGCTTCGTCAGGTCGAAGTCAAAAGTCTGTGCTGACAGCATTGTAGCCGTCAGCACAGCGTAGGTCATTAATAGTAGTTTCTTCATAGTTTGTTTTCTTTAGTTTTAGTTCTGTTTTTCCATTTCCTCCTGCATGTCTATAAACTGGTTCTTGGCGTCGTAGAACTCGTACTGCAGGAAGGCCAGTTTTTGTGAACTGATAACTCTTACGCCAAAGCCATACTTCATTTGCCATTGGCGTTTGAGCGAGATGAGTCCTTGATTAATGTATGCCGCCACGTAGGGGTGGACGTGAAGCGTAAACTTGCGGATGCCAATCTTGTTGACCAGACGGTCAATCTTACTTTCCAATTGGTCGGTAAAGAGAATTGACGATTTGATTTTGCCTGTGCCGTGGCAGGTGGGGCAACTTTCCTCCACGTTGACGTCCATCGCAGGGCGCACACGTTGTCGTGTGATTTGCATGAGTCCGAACTTCGACAGGGGCAGAATGTTGTGACGTGCACGGTCGCGCTTCATGTTTTCGCACATGCGCTCGTAAAGCAGCTGGCGGTCTTCAGCTAGGTTCATGTCGATGAAGTCGACAACGATGATGCCGCCCATATCGCGTAGACGAAGCTGACGGGCCAGCTCGTCGGCAGCACCCAGATTGGTCTCCAGCGCGTTGGCTTCCTGTCCGTTTTCTTTCTTGATGCGTGTGCCGCTGTTCACATCTACCACATGCATGGCTTCTGTGTGTTCTATGATAAGGTAGGCACCGCGCTTGTAGTTCACTGTTCGACCGAAGCCCGACTTGATTTGCTTGGTAATGCCGAAATTATCGAAAATGGGTACGCTACCCGTATAGTGATGCACAATGCCTGTCATTTCGGGAGCAATGAGCGAAACGTAGTCGCGAACCTCATTGAACACGGACATGTCGTTAATGTGAATGCCGTCGTAGGTGGGGTTTAACAAGTCGCGTATAAGGGCTACGCTGCGACTCTGCTCCTCAAACACGAGCAGAGGGCGCTCTGTGGTCTTCTGTACTTTCCCGATGGCGTCTTCCCATCGCGAAAGCAGCACTTTCAGTTCCTGGTCAAGTTCGGCGGCACGCTTACCTTCTGCCGACGTACGCACTATCACGCCGAAGTTCTTCGGCTTCATGCTCTGTACGAGTTGTTTCAGTCGGCTTCGTTCTTCGCTGCGCTTTATCTTGCTGCTTACGTTCACTTTGTCGCCAAAGGGGATAAGCACCATGTAGCGTCCGGCAAAGCTGAGCTCGCAAGTCAGTCGGGGGCCTTTCGTGTTGATGGGCTCCTTGACGATTTGAACGAGTATTTCCTGTCCTACCTTCAGCTGGGTCTGCACACTGCCATCCTTCGGAAGGTCTGGCTGACGCGTCGCTTTCTGAATGGGGTAGAGTTTCTTGCGGTCGCTGGCTACCTGCTTGAGATACTTTTCGTAAGACCCGAATTGAAGGCCTAAGTCGAGATAATGCAGAAACGCATCA
This sequence comes from uncultured Prevotellaceae bacterium, assembly GCA_902771785.1. Lineage (GTDB taxonomy): Bacteria > Bacteroidota > Bacteroidia > Bacteroidales > Bacteroidaceae > Prevotella. The sequence continues at coordinate 64,312 of CACXYH010000009.1, read as the reverse complement.
CGTTCGGAACCCACATCGACGAAACAGGCATTGAGCCCCGGCATTAGCTTGCGCACCTTGGCTATGTAGATGTTACCCACCGAAAAGGACGCTTCTACTCGAGGTTCCTGCTGATACTCCACCAGCTGCTTGTCTTCAAGCAGTGCGATGGAGATGTCTTTCGGCTGAACATCAATAATTACTTCGCTTGTCATTGGGATGTTAGTGGGTTTTTAATAAAAGAGGTTTAAAATCAGAAAGGGTGCGCTCTGTCCGTAGGATTAACGTTCAGCAGCACACTCCTTTCATTTTCTTTTCTGTTCAGACGGCAAGTTGCTTACTTGCTCTTATGTCTGTTCTTACGCAGTCTCTTCTTGCGCTTGTGGGTGGCCATCTTGTGGCCCTTCTTCTTCTTTCCGTTAGGCATAATTCTTAATGTTTTTAATATTTAACTGATTTGAGTAATTTGTATTTACTTCATTTTCTCGATGAAACTCTTTGCTGGCTTGAAGGCAGGGAAATCGTGGGCATCGATGACCAATGTTGTGTTCTTCGAGATGTTGCGCGCAGTCTTTTTGGCACGATGCTTCACGATGAAGCTGCCGAAACCACGCAAGTAGATGTTCTCCTTACTTACGGATAAACTGTTGCGTATCTCTTCCATGAAAGCCTCAATGGTGGTAGATACATCCTTCTTGGGGACTCCTGTCTGGAGTGAAATACGATTGATGATTTCTTGCTTTGTCATATTCTTTTTTGCTTGTCTGATTGTACTTTTCTCTTTGGGACTGCAAAGATACTGTTTTTCAGTGAGATAGGAAAATTTTCTCTCGACTTTTTTTGAAAAAACTTCTTATTCGCCTCCAAAATAGCTTTCTAACTCCTCCTTTGCACTGCCATCTTGGTTCATCAAGTCTTTCACAATGACACCTCGCTCTAGTAACGTGATACGTGTTGAGATGTCGACGGTATGCTGGAGGTTGTGGGAACTGATGATAATCGTCGCGCGCGTGTCCTTATTATATTGTACTAGCAGATGCTTCAATACGTTTTGGCTCGTGGGATCGAGAAAGTTGAAGGGCTCGTCCAGGATTAGTACTTGCGGATGACGCAGCAGGGCCGAAATGATGCCTACCTTCTGCTTGTTACCAGCCGAGAGGTTGCGAATGAGCTTCTTCTGTCCCAGCACTTCACCATTGGCTAAGTGCTCAAAGCCTTTCAGACGCTCGTCGATTTCCTCCTGACTGATGCCGCTAATCTTTCCGAGGAAAGCGAAGTACTCTTCAGGAGTGAGGTAGTCAATAAGGAACCCCTCGTCAATATAGGCACCGACGAACTCCTTCCAGTCTTCACTTTCTGCGGGGTTAATACCGTTGATGCTGACGCTTCCCTCGTCGGGTTTCAGCAGGTCGAGTATCTGGCGGAAGAGTGTGGTCTTTCCTGCACCATTGTTGCCGACAAGGCCCATTATCTCACCATCGTTAATGGTTAGTGAAGGAATGTCGCAAGCCACAGTCTCGCCAAATTGCTTTTTCAGATTCTCTACTGTAATCATAATATTCTGTTCTCAAGAGCCAAACTCTCAATTATCATTTTTACACGATACCTTTTCCGTGACAGTTCTTGAACTTCTTGCCGCTTCCGCAAGGACAGGGATCATTGCGACCAGGTAGCTTATCCTTGATGATGGGATTACGAGGCTGCTGTGCACGCGTGTCGTGGGCAGCAGCTGCAGCCTGGTTGGGGTCTGTCAGTTGTTCATCGCTGGCATTCTGCTTGTTCTCTGTGTACTGACGGCGGTCGGTGCGCTGCTCTGGTGCAGCCTCTTGAACGTCTTGCTGTTGCATCTCGGGGATGGCAGCACGCGTCAGGATGCTTACGGTTCGGTTGTTCATCGTATTCACCATCTCGTCGAACAGCTTTACGCTCTCCAACTTGAAGATAAGCAATGGATCCTTCTGCTCGTAACTGGCATTCTGTACGGAGTGACGCAGTTCGTCGAGCTCACGCAGGTTCTCTTTCCAAGCATCATCGATGATATGAAGGAGAATTTGCTTCTCGAACTCCTTAACAATCGTCTTGCACTCTGTGTCGTAAGCTTCTTTCAGGTTGCAACGGATGTTGTACATGTGACGTCCGTCGGTAATGGGAACGAGAATGTTCTCGTACATGTGGCCTTGGTTCTCGTAGACCTGTTTGATTACAGGCATAGCAACCTCCATGATACGGTCGGTTTTACGGTTGAACGTTCCTAAGGCTGCTTGGAATGCATTCTCTGCAAGCATATCAGGCTTTTGGTTTGCAAACTCCTCGGCACTGAAGGGCACTTCCATGCCAAAGAGGCGGATGAACTCTTCCTTGCATCCCTCGTAGTCGTTGCGTTCTATAATGGTAGAAACGCGGTCCCATATTACGTTGGCGATATCCATGCCGATGCGCTCGCCCATCAATGCGTGGCGGCGCTTCTCATAGACCACCTTACGCTGCTTGTTCATTACGTCGTCGTACTCCAACAGGCGCTTACGCACACCAAAGTGGTTCTCTTCGACTTTCTTCTGAGCACGCTCGATGCTTTTCGAAATCATAGGGCTCTCAATCATCTCACCCTCCTTGAAGCCCAGACGGTCCATTACAGAGGCGATGCGTTCAGATGCGAACAAACGCATAAGCTTGTCTTCGAGTGACACGTAGAACACGGATGAACCTGGGTCTCCCTGACGTCCGGCACGTCCGCGCAACTGACGGTCAACGCGACGGCTCTCGTGGCGCTCGGTTCCGATGATGGCAAGACCGCCAGCCGCTTTTACCTCAGGCGACAACTTGATATCTGTACCACGACCGGCCATGTTGGTGGCGATGGTGACAGCACCCATTCCGTTGCTGTCCTGCTGTCCGGCAAGAGCTACGATGTCGGCCTCCTTTTGGTGAAGCTTGGCGTTCAGCACCTGATGAGGAATTCCTTCGCGCTTACCCGTTTCTGGGTCAACGTACATATCGAGCATGCGGGAGAGCAGCTCTGAAATTTCAACAGATGTTGTACCAATCAGGGTGGGGCGTCCTGATTTACGCATCTTCACCACTTCTTCAATTACGGCACGATACTTCTCGCGGGCGGTCTTGTAGACGCGGTCGTCCATATCGTTACGAATAACGGGCTTGTTGGTGGGAATTTCCACCACGTCGAGCTTGTAAATGTCCCAGAACTCACCTGCTTCGGTAGAAGCCGTACCCGTCATACCTGCCAGCTTGTGATACATACGGAAGTAGTTCTGCAGGGTGATGGTTGCGAAAGTCTGTGTGGCTGCTTCTACCTTTACATGCTCTTTGGCTTCAACGGCCTGGTGCAGACCGTCGCTCCAGCGGCGTCCTTCCATGATACGGCCAGTTTGCTCGTCGACAATTTTAACCTCGCCGTCAATGACGACGTACTCATCGTCCTTGTTGAACATGGTATATGCCTTGAGTAGCTGCTGCAGGGTATGCACGCGTTCGCTCTGTACGGCATAATGGTTTAGTAGTTCGTCTTTCTTGTTCAGGCGATCTTCGTCGCTAAGTTCTGTCTGTGCTTCAAGTGCCGAAAGTTGACCGGCAATGTCGGGTAGCACAAAAAGGTCTTTATCATTCACCTGGCCGGCTAACCATGCTGTACCCTTGTCAGTAAGGTCGCAGGAATTCAGCTTCTCGTCGACCACGAAGTATAGGGGTTCTATAGCTTCGGGCATGCGGCGGTTGTTGTTTTCCATGTAGATTTCCTCGGTCTTCAGCATGCCTGCCTTGATACCCTCTTCTGAGAGATACTTAATGAGAGGCTTGTTCTTGGGCAGAGCTTTGTGCGAGCGATAAAGCGAGAGGAAACCTTCTTCGAGCATCTTCTTGTCGTTTTTCTGCTGGCCTTCGGTGATTTTTTGCTTGGCCTCGGCTAAATATTGAGTAGCCAGTTGGCGCTGAACGCCCACGAGCTTCTCAACCAGCGGCTGGTATTCCTCGAACATCTGGTCGTCGCCCTTGGGCACAGGACCAGAAATGATCAATGGCGTACGTGCGTCGTCAATCAGCACGGAGTCAACCTCGTCGACGATGGCATAGTTATGTGCACGCTGCACGAGGTCGCTTGGCGAGATAGCCATGTTGTCGCGTAGATAGTCGAAACCAAATTCATTGTTGGTGCCGAATGTGATATCGGCCTGATAGGCGCGACGGCGAGCTTCACTGTTGGGCTGATGCTTGTCGATGCAGTCTACGGAGAGGCCGTGGAACATGTAAAGAGGACCCATCCATTCGGAGTCACGTTTGGCCAGATAATCGTTTACTGTCACCACGTGAACGCCATTGCCGGTGAGCGCATTGAGGAATACAGGCAATGTGGCAACAAGCGTTTTACCTTCACCAGTAGCCATTTCGGCAATTTTTCCTTGGTGCAGCACTACACCTCCGAAGAGCTGCACATCGTAATGCACCATTTCCCACTTAAGGTCGTTGCCTCCTGCTGTCCAATGATTATGGTAGATAGCCTTGTCGCCATCGATGGTAATAAAGTCCTTTCGAGGGTCACCGGCCAGCTCGCGGTCGAAGTCGGTGGCTGTAACTACGGTCTCTTCGTTCTCGGCAAAACGGCGTGCGGTCTCTTTGACGATAGAGAAAACTTCTGGCATAACCTCGTCGAGTGCTTTCTCATACACTTCGAGCACGTCTTTTTCTATCTTGTCGATCTTTGCGAAGATGTCGGCGCGTTCGTCGAGCGGAGTGTCCTCGATGGTAGCTTTCAGCTTTTCTATTTCGGCCTTCTGCTCGCGGGCCGATTCTTGCACTTGCTGCTTGATTTGTTGAGTGCGGGCACGTAGTTCGTCGTTGCTCAGCTGCTGTACCTGGGGGTAGATAGCTTTAACCTTCTCTACGAGCGGCTGCACGAGCTTCATATCGCGCGACGATTTATCGCCGAACAAAGACTTTAGTAAATTGTTGAAATTCATATCTTGATGTTCTTTTGTTTTTATCTACATTGAAATTGGTTGCAAAGGTACTGCTTTTTTTGCTGAAAACAGCACAAATGCCTCATTATTTAACGCTTATTGTGTGCAGACGGGTCGTTTTTGCGATGTCAATGTGGCCCTCCTGCTTCGATTTGTTAATAGAGTGGGGCTGCCGAGCAGGCATTTGGGGCACGTATTCGTATAGCTTTGGCAATAGTCGGAGCTATACGGTCTGTAGTTACGGGAGTGGTGATGCGTTCAGACTTGATGTCGGAGCCATAGATAATGATAGGAAATTGTGTGAATGAAGCCCGTGAAAGCTGGTCTTGTTTTGCTTCTTCGTTAAGCAAGTGCCATCCTGGAGCAGTTTCAATCAGTATATCGCCACACTGCTCAGCATTGAAGCCATTGCGTATTTTCTGCAGCTGTTCATTATTGGCTGTGAGCAGTTGGAGTGATGTGTAGACATTGCGTACCCCCGACATCATGGCCAATAATTCCTGTGATCGGGTGAGTGCTTCCGACATACTTATGCGTTTCTGCTCCAATAACTTGTGGTTCAGGAATATTTGGTTACGGAAGCACGTTTCTACATATTGCCCTTGTCCCCAGATGGCGCCCAGATACATGTTCAGCAAATTGGCGGTGCGGTTCATGTAGAACGTTCCTGTGGGGATGCGGTACTTGGCGTAGTCGGCATTCTCTTCATCGCTACATCCGGTGCTACTGACAATAAGCAGCACATTGTCCAGCCCGTAGAGCTGCTCGATGCTGCTCATGAGACGTGCCATTTCATAGTCAAGCCGCACATAGGTGTCGACTATTTCGGTCTGACATTCTGTCACGGTACGATGGTCGTAGTTGCCTGCATAATAGGTAAGGCACAACATGTCAGTCGTCCAGTCATTGCCCATGTTGTTGTTCTTCAGGCATTGCAGGGCGAGCGACGTGATGTCGCTGTTTATCAAGGCGCTGGCCTTGTATTCGTTGAAACGTCGTGCACCTGTGAACTTGTGCTTAAACTTCTGTTGCTGACCACTTTGCATGAAATAGCCGAAGTTACTTACAGATGCATTCATTGGCTCCCATGCCATACGTCCGATTGTTTGGCTTGGAGCGTAGGCACTATTAAAGTTGAGCAGCCAAGTTGGCATGTCGCTGAAGTAATATTGCGATGAGCACCACTTTCCACTGTTGTCATCGAGCCAGATTGCTCCGTCGGCAGCATGTCCGGCCGACAAAACGGCAGCATCGCCCGTAGGAGCGATGGCAAAGACGATGGCTTTTCCACCAGTGGCCACTTTCAGCTCGTCGCTGATGGTCGATGTCTTAAGGGCCGAAGGTGCTGAAGGTTCATTCGTTAGCAGACCGACATAATTAGCATCATAGATGCAATAGACAGGCCGGAGAGTCTCACGGTTCAACCATTGTTCGCCTACTATATTATTATAATAAGGTGTAGTGCCGGTTGCAATTGAGGCAATAGCCGAAGCCCGATCTATAGGGAGGAAAGGGAAAGAGGCGTTGCTGAAGACCATACCCTTGTCCATGAGCCGGCGAAAGCCATCAGTTCTATATAATGGCGAAAAGGCTTCTAAATAGTCGGAGCGCAGCTGGTCGATAGTGATGTTCACCACCAATCGGGGAGCCATTTTGAGCTGTCGCTCTTGCGCCTGTATGGTTTCAGCATTGAACCCCAGAATGGCCAGTAGTGTGATATATAGATACTTATTTCTCATTTTTGAAGTGTATGCAACAACGTATAAGCAAACATAATGCCAAAATTTCCATTCCCTCAGCATAGTCTTGGAAAAATGCTCCGACAAGGAATAGTGCTATCATGATAGCGAGCAGTCGGAAGTAGCTGCTGTGGCGTTTCCTGACAGCAGCGTGAATGAAGAATAGAGGTATTGGATTGAGTAGCAAAATCTGTAAGTTCGTACTTGTGGTAGGATGCTGCGAGAAGAGCATGACAAATATTATGCAGCCTGCCAGGCCTTGAGCCAGCATCCAAATGACGTCAAACACCCAATAGATGCTCTTATGCTTATACTCTATAGCTGCAATAACCAGAGAGGCTGCTAGCAGAATAAGTGCGCATGCCATTGGCGATAGTGGGAAGCCACCCTCAGTAGTCTGAACTCCAGAAGGAACAACCACTTTGCGTTCTTTGATGAGTGGACGGTATTTTCCGTCGGCTCCTTGGATTCGGGCATGATCGAAGTCGAACATCAGATTGTCTGGAAGGAACTCCTGTTCGCTACGTATTGTTTTCAGGTCGGCTTTCAAACCCAGCAACAAATCGTTGCCAAATGCTGCCCAGGGATGTTCCTTCGTGTATTGGTGTATCATCTCGCGGAAAGAAGGCTCGTAGTCCTGACGGGGGTCATACACTATTTTTCCGTCAATCTGGCTCTCAATAATGTTTCTTGGACGTGTAGAGCAGTTGTCGTAAAAGAAATTGTAGCGATAAATACGGTTCTCTGGCCTTAGGTTAATGGCCAGCGCTCGCTTGATTCTGAACTTCTCTTCATTTGTCAGGTTAAGCTTTTGCTCGACTATCATACTGCCCCAGCGACGATAATATGCACAAAAACCATCGAAAGGGGCGATGCCCAGCTCGTAGTCGGTTAGGCCGAAGATAAAGCGTAGCACGAAGTGAGGAGCTTTGTAGTTGAAGACGCCATAGTTGAATACGATGTCTTCCTTTGTCCTCAGATCGTGGTAGCGCAATGCTGAATGACCATAGAGACTGTAAATCTCATTATGGGGCTGGCAGGTGAGCAGGCTCAACTCCACAGAATCCATTGCTTCTGTCTCGTTTTGACTCGTGGCTGAGGTCGTAGGCAGAAGGCATAAAATAAATAGACAAATTGTCTTAAAAATGCTCTTTAAACGTTTCACGATGCAAAATTACGCTATATTTTTCAGTTTCGGTGCAATTAATTCGATTTTTTTCAATAATTTTGCACGCTGAAATAAAATGATGATAATGAACAAATATGCAATATGTGGCCTTTTGATGGCTGCAATGTCTATGCAAGTGATGGCACAAGGTGGTACTAAATCGCCTTATAGCCAGTATGGCTTAGGCGTACTTAGTGACCATTCACAGGCAGCCAACCGCGGTATGAATGGTATTGGATTGGCTTTCCGCCAAAGCACGTTGGTCAATACACTCAACCCAGCATCTTATTCTTCTGTCGACTCGCTGACGATGCTTTTCGATGTAGGCATGTCTTTGCAGACAACAAATTTTAAAGAGGGTGCTCGTAAGGTGAATGCCAATACAGCCAGCGTTGAGTATGCCGTTGCCAGTTTCCGGCTCTTGCCTCATGTGGGTATGGCATTTGGTATCCTGCCTCTCACCAATGTGGGCTACGATTACGCAGTTAGTTCTTACCTCGACCAGACCAATGGCTTCATGAGCGAAAACTATTCAGGTTCTGGTGGATTGCATCAGGCTTTTATAGGCGCAGGATGGCAACCGGCAAGTTTTCTTTCTGTAGGTGCCAATGTAGCTTATCTTTGGGGCGGCTATGACCGCACAGTAACTACAAGTGGTGCTTCTAACGTTGCTTCTTTGAAGCGTGTTTACAGCGCTAATGTGAACAGCTACAAGATAGACCTGGGATTGCAACTGTACAAACAGCTGGGCATGAAGGATATGGCCACATTGGGCGCAACTGTTGGTTTGGGACACAAGCTTGGTGAAGATGCAACGCTTGAGCAAATCAACTTAGGTAATGCTGACACAACGCGTTTCGTTGCTGCTGATGCTATTGAGCTTCCGATGACCTATGGTGTGGGCTTTGCCTGGACGCATGCCAACAAATGGATGATAGGTACAGACTTCAGTATGCAGAAATGGGGCAATATAGGTCAGGCAACCTTCGATGGTAGCAAGTATACCATACAGAAGGGGTTGCTCAGCGACCGTTATGAACTGAAGGTCGGCGGCGAATGGGTGCCTAATGAGGCAAGTCGTTCGAATATTTTGAAGCGCATTCATTATCGTTTGGGTGCAGGCTATGCTACACCTTATTATAAAGTAAATGGCCAGGATGGTCCTAAAGAATACAGCATAAGTGCTGGTTTGGGTATCCCCCTGCAAAACCAGTGGTCGGCTAAAGGCAGACTGCGTCCTGTGCTGAATATTAGTGCGCAGTGGTTGCATGCCTCGGCAAAGGACCTGATTACTGAGAATACTTTCCGCATAAATGTGGCTCTGACGTTCAATGAGCGTTGGTTTGCTAAGTGGAAAGTGGAATAAGCTCTTAAAATAGTATTTGATGAAGCTCAGCGAGGGAGTCGACTTGTCGATAACGAGATGCCTGCATGGTTGCCTATGGGCGGTTGTGCTTTTTCATGTCGTGCTTGCGTCGTCGTGTTCTGAAGCACAGGAACATACGGCAGCAGCCATTCTTCCTGAAGATTCGGTCTCGATGATGACGAGTTATGGTGTCAATACGCTTATAAGTGACTCAGGCGTTATCAAGTATCGAATCATTACTGAGCGATGGGACGTGAACACGGTTCGACAACCTTCGCGCTGGGAATTCATGAAGGGCATATTCTTTGAGCAGTTCGACGAGCAGTTTCACGTACAGGCATATATTCAGGCCGACACGGCGTGGTACTTCGACCAGCTGCGGCTGTGGAAACTGCGTGGTCGGGTGAATATTCGCAATGTGAACGGCCTCATTTACAAGAGTGAAGAACTCTATTGGGACGGATTGAAGCATGAGTTCTACTCGAATGTCTTCTCACGTGTAGTTACTCCTGAGCGTACGCTTGAAGGTACTTACTTCCGCAGCGACGAGCAGATGAACCACTATTTAGTATCCAACTCGAAAGGCTCGTTTATAGCCGAAGATATTGATGGCGACAAGGAACAGCAGCAGTCACAGTCAACATTGAAAATCAATGGTGACACGGTGAACGAAGAACCCTACGTAAGACCTGCTGCAACCAAACATTCCATTACACGATAGAAAGATGACGGCACAGATTATAGGATTACTCATCACAATGCTTTTCTCCGCCTTCTTCTCAGGTATGGAGATTGCCTTTGTGTCGAGCAACAGGCTGAGGGCTGAGATGGATAAGGAGAAGAATGGACTTTCGCAGAAAGCCATCTCCTTGTTCTATATGCATCCCAATACATTTGTCTCGACGATGCTCGTTGGCAACAATATTGCGTTGGTGGTTTATGGTATTCTGTTTGCACAAATTTTCGACCAGCTGTTATTCAACGACATCATGAACGATGCGGCGCGTGTTACGGCAGACACGATCCTTTCGACGCTTGTCGTTCTCTTCACGGGTGAGTTCCTGCCTAAGACTATCTTCAAAAGTAATCCCAATACGATGCTGACGGTTTTTGCCGTTCCTGCTTTTGTATGTTATGTGCTGCTCTATCCCATCTCACGTTTTGCTACATTGCTCTCCAAGGGTATGCTTCGTTTGGTAGGCGTCAGAATGGACAAGGAGACAGAGGACAAGGAGTTTACGAAAGTAGACCTTGACTACTTGGTTCAGTCGAGCATTGACAACGCCAAGAACGACGACGAGATTGAAGAAGAGGTACGCATTTTTCAAAACGCGCTCGACTTTAGCGACACTAAAGTACGTGACTGCATGATTCCACGTACAGAGATTGATGCAGTAGAGGATACCTGCGATATGGAGCAGTTGAGCCAGATGTTCATAGAAAGCGGACACTCGAAAGTGGTGGTGTATCATGAGGATATCGACCACATTATTGGCTATATCCATTCGTCAGAGCTTTTCAAGTTGTCGGGCACCGCAACGCAGCAGTTCTCTCTCCATTCTCTGATACGTCCCATGATTTTCGTTCCTGAGACGATGGCGGCAAGCAAGATGCTTCAGATGTTTTTGGCTCAAAAGAAGTCACTTGGGGTTGTGGTCGATGAGTTTGGCGGCACAAGCGGACTCATCTCGCTGGAAGACATCGTCGAGGAAATATTCGGCGACATTGAAGATGAACACGACTCAACTAATTATGTTGCCAAGCAGCTGAGCGACGGAGAATACATTCTTTCGGCACGACTGGAGATAGAAAAAGTGAACGAATTGTTTGACCTCGACCTGCCTGAGAGCGACGACTATATGACCGTGGGCGGACTCATCCTGCATGAGTATCAGAGTTTCCCAAAGCTCAATGAGGTGGTGAAAATAGGGCACTTTGAGTTCAAAATAGTGAAGAATACGGCAACAAAAATAGAGCTTGTCAGGCTAAAAGTCGGCGAATGAGGCATTTTTTTGGGAAAAAATGTCGGTGTTTGCTCGAAATTTAGTACCTTTGTCGGCTGAATTTGAAAGATAATAAATAACAACAAAATAATTTAATCAAAAAAATGGCAGCAATTGGAAAAATTAGAAGCTGGGGCCCCGTGCTCGTAGGAGTTATCGGTATTGCCCTTTTTGCCTTTATTGCCGGCGACTTGTGGAAATCCTGTGAAGCTACAGGCAATCAGCAGCGCCAGCAGGTAGGCTCAGTGTTAGGTAACAAGATTTCAGTTCAAGACTTCCAGACTCTCGTAGACGAGCGCCAGGAAGTCATGAAGTTGACCCAGGGTCGCGACAACCTGACGGAAGATGAACTCAACCGTCTTCGCGATGAAGTTTGGCAGTTCTATAGCATCTATGAGGTGGTGAAGGACGAGGCCGACAAACTGGGTCTGACTGTTACCGACGAGGAACTGGAGAATGTGCTGAAGGAAGGAACCAACCCGATGTTGCGTCAGCTTCCTTTGCAGCAGTTCATCAACCCTCAGACACAGCGTTTCGACTATAATCAGGTGAGCTATCTGCTGAACATGATGAAGCAGCAGCTGAACAACCCTGAGGTGGCTCAGCAGTATGAGAGCTTCAACACGTTCTGGAAGTACATTGAAAAGACCTTGCGTCAGTATTTGCTTATCAGTAAGTATCAGACTTTGCTGGGTGCTTGCCAGCTGTCGAACCCCATTTCGGCTAAGGCTGCTTTCGACGCACAGACCACTGAGAGCGACATTCTCTTGGCAGCCTTCCCCTATACGCAGGTTAGCGACAGCACCGTTCAGGTGACTGATGCCGAGCTGAAGGCGAAGTACAACGAAATGAAGGAAGCTTTCAAGACCGACCAGGAAATTCGTGAGATTAAGTATGTGTCTTATCAGGTTCTGCCTTCTGCCAGCGACCGCGAGGAGCTGATGAAGGAGATGAAGACTGCTGCCGACAGCCTTGCTGCAGGTGCCGCACCTGCTCAGGTCGTTCGTCAGGCACATTCTCAGGTAGCTTTCAACAGCATTCCTGTTACTCGTTCTGCTCTGCCCACCGATGCCGCAGCTAAGATTGACTCGATGAGCGTTGGTCAGACGTCGGCTCCTTTTGAGACGCGCTATGAGAACACGCTCAACGTGGTGAAGCTGATTTCGAAGCAGCAGTTGCCCGATTCGATTGAATATCGCATGATTCAGGTTGGTGGCGCTACGCTCGATGCAGCTCGCAAAACGGCTGACAGCATTCTTGTGGCCGTGAAGGGTGGTGCTCCGTTCGACACCTTGGCTGTGAAGTATGGCCAGACAGGTGCTAAGGAGTGGATGACTTCTCAGGTGATGGACAATCCTCAGTATTCAACATCTGCCGATACGAAGCTACTCTTTGAGGCTATGAACAATATGGCTGTGAACGAGCTGAGGAACGTTGAGCTCGCTCAGGGCAACGTGATACTGCAGGTGACCGCCCGCAAGAAGATGGTCGACAAGTATGTGGTTGCTGTTGTGAAGCGCACTATTGACTTCTCGAAGCAGACCTATAGCGATGCTTACAATAAGTTCAGCCAGTATGTCAGCGAGAACAAGACCATCGACCAGCTGGAGCAGAATGCCGAGAAGTTTGGCTTCCGCATGATGGAGAACTCGGGTGTTACCTCTGATGCTCACTATGTAGCAGGCATCCGTGGTACTCGCGACGCTCTGAAGTGGGTGTTCGACAGCAAGCCTGGTGATGTTTCTGAACTCTATGAGTGTGGTAATAACGACGTGCTTCTTGTGGTAGGTCTGACGAAGGTCAATCCTAAGGGCTATCGTGAGCTTGAGTCGGTGAAGGATGCTGTGCGTCAGCTCGTGCTTCGCGACAAGAAGTTCGAAGTACTTGCTAAGAAGTTCGATGGTCTGAAGAGCATTGAAGATGCAAAGGCACAGGGTGCTATCGTTGATACGGTGAAGCACGTTATGTTCTCGACCACATCGCCTGCTTCTATCAGCGCTACCAATTCGCAGGAGCCCGCTCTGAGTGGTGCCGTATCGGTGCTGAAGAAGGGCGAGATGTCGAAGAAGCCCATCAAGGGTAATGGTGGTGCCTTCATGTTCCAGGTGCTCGACCAGCGTCAGCGCGAGGGTATGACTTTCGATGCTAAGCAGCAGGAGCTGATGCTTCAGCAGCAGCAGGCTATGATGATTAATCGCGGCATGTTCCTGCAGGAGCTGCTGCGCAACGCCAACATAGAGGACAAGCGCTACTTGTTCTTCTAAGTCAAGGCCTGATAGCAACGCAGATTACGCAGATTTCGCAGATTGTCTTCAAATCTGTGTAATCTGCGTAATTTCTTTCTTCCACTAATCCGTTTAAAAGCTTAAAGACATGAAAGAGAAACTACTTGTGATGGCGCTTCTGCTCTGCTCGCTGGGCGTTAGTGCTCAGCAGAACGACAGTACGGCCTTTCGCGCGTACCTATATAATAAAGAATACGATGTCTATATGCGTATTAATTTCTATGGGCAGGACGTCGTTGTGCCTGGGCAGGAATTCTATGGACAGTTGCCTGGCTTTCTCTCAAAGACCCACAATTCCTTTTGTTGGCTGGTGCTTTCGGCAAAGATGAGCGGCAATGTGGCAGAGCTAACGATGATCAACGACTATGGGAGCGAAGACTTGACTGCTACGCTTACTTGCCTGAACGACTCTACCTACGTGCTTCGGCAGCAGGATGGAAGCACCCTCAAAGTGCCTAAGGATCGCAAGTGGCAGAAGCTGCCCAAAGAGCTGGAGTTTAGGAAGCGATAGATTCATCCCGTGAATCCAGTCGATTAGTCCCGTAAATCCAGTCGATTAGTCCCGTGAATCCAGTCGATTAGTCCCGTGAATCCAATCGATTGGTGCCGTGAATCCAGTCGATTGGTTTCTTTAATTCTGCCGATGTATGGCACTAATCAATAAAGAATCTTTTGCTTAGAGCGAGATGGTGAGTAGCCAATCGCGTAGAAAACCCTTGTATCGGTTCTGCGAGTCGGCAATCAATAGCAGCAGGCCAGGACGCGCTTCGCACATTCCTTCGTAGTTGGCGAAGCGGCGAGAGGTCAGCGTGAGGCGGGTTTTGAACTGGCAGAGCAGTTCTTTCTGCAAGGTGTCGGCCTCAGCAGGACGTGTAGCATAGATTTTGATAAGGGCTTGTGCGCCTATTTTCAGTTTGGGCACTCGTATTTCCCGTTCGAGTATGAGTAGCCGCCCGTCGTTTAGGGCGCACAGCTCGCTCACTCCCCAATAGCCTTTTTTTAGCGTTTGTCCGTCTGGTCTGTATAAGTATTGCTTGCTACACTTTAGCTGGCTGTCGAACGACTGGATGCGCAACAGCGAGTCGCCAGGCAACGGTCGCTCGGTGGTGACGTAGAATCGTTGGTGGCCAAAGGTGAGCGACTCGATGCCACAATTCTCTGAAGCCTTTTTGAATACCGCGGGCAGGGGCAGACTGCGGCCTGTTGGCTGTCCGGTCAGGTTGTATTCCAGCACCTCGCTTTTTGCTTCGCTGGCCATGAAGAGCGTGCCTGAGTTAGGGCAGAAGGCAATTGCCTCCAGGTCGCTGTTGTTTTTCCCACTACTTACGAAGCCCTCGTTTCTGGCCGAGCGAATGCAGTTTGACAGCGAGTCGATGTCGATGCTGAAGATGTAGAAACCGTCTTCTGCCGACTTGTCGTTTACTACGGCAAAGCGCCCGTTGCCTAATGGCGTCACTCCGCTGTAATTGCCTGCAGGAATGTCGCGTGGAAACTTTCGCTGCTTCAGTAGTGTGGTTTGAGAAAGTGCTGATAGCGACACGAAGGCCGCTACCAGCACAAACGATAATCTGTACATGATGTTACTTCTTGATAGGACGGATGGCGAACGTAAAGTCGTAGTCCTTATACGGCAGCCGATACTCTGAACGTGGCCAAGCACCCCAAGAGTTTACACAACCCAGTCCCAGCTGGCGCTGCTGAATGTGTATGTAGGTCTTTCCTGTGGGCTGCAGGTCGCCGCTGTGGCGTCCCCATTTCTTGTCTTTCGAGGGTCCGTCGTCGAGCTGGCCAGTAGAGTAGGGCACAGCCGAAGCTTCCATTGGAGCGTTCGAGTAGAACTCCAGTCCCTGTCCGTCGGCACCAATCACGCGGAACCAGCGCACATCGGTGTGGTTGCCGGATTCCTGCGGACGGATATACTCGAAGTATTCCTTCTGTACGTCGTTCTCGTAGACGCCGATAAACTCGCTTGAGTTGCGGTCGATGTAGTTCTCAACGGGACCACGTCCGTAGTAGGTCACGTGGTTGAACTGTTTGGGCATCTGTAGCTGCATGCCGTAGCGGAAGAGCTCGCTCACCTTCGCATCCTTGTCGGTCTTCATCTGTTCGCGCACGATGACCTCGCCTTCAGCCGTCAGCGTGTAGGTAAGCGTGAGCTCTGCCTTCTGGTCGGGCAGGTCGAAGGTGACGGCAATGCTGTTTCCGTCTACGTTGAAGGCCTTGCGTCTCATCTGGGGGTTCTTCCAAGTGGCGAAGCGACGCTGCAGTCCTGCTCCGTAGTCGTTGTCGGTGGGAGCGCGCCAGAACTCAGGCGTGATGCTTTCGCGGAACTCCAGCATCTGGCGTCCGTCTACATTCAGGTAGTCAATCATGCCCGTGTGCTTGCCAACCGAGATGGCTGTGCCTGCAGCGGTGAGTTTCACGTAGGTGTTGGTCTCTTCTTTCTCCACTTCGGCTTTGGCAGCATCGAGTGCAGGGAACTGATACTTGCTCAGCTGGAACTGCTGGCGGGCCAGCGTCTGTCCCTTCTCGATGAGGGGCTCGCCGTACTTCGACTTAAACTGGAAGATGACGAAGATTTCCTGGTCGCCGTGATGACCCAGCACGCGCTCAATGGTTTGCTTCAGCTGTTCGTCGGCAATCAGTTTGCGCTGCTGCGGCTGAATGCCTCTAATGTCGATGGTGCCTCCGTGTCCGAAGGTCATGCCTGCAGGCATGTTGGCGCTGGCGTGGTGATGCTTGCCGGCAGCTCCGCCCACAAACCACTGGAGCTCCAGGTCGTCGAGCGTCTTGAAGAAGTTCTCGTTGTAGATTTCGAACTTACCTTCCTTCAGACCCTTGTCGGTCACCCACACGTTCTGGTAGTAGTAGCCCACCTCATAGGCATGTGGGTTCAGCCTGCGGTCAGGAGCAATGATGCCGTTGCAGTTGAAGTTATAGTCGCTGGCAGGATACTGTCCGTAGTCGCCACCATAGGTGAAGATGGTACGGCCGGTGATGGGGCTCTTGTCGCGCATACCCTGGTCTACGAAGTCCCAGATGTATCCACCCTGATACTTCGGTTCCTTGCGCACCAAGTCCCAGTATTCTTTAAATCCGCCCATTGAGTTACCCATAGCGTGGGCATATTCACACTGGATGAGGGGTCGCGGGTTGTTGCCTTTGCAGTAGCGTTCACACCAGTTATAGTCAGCATACATGGGGCAGGTAATGTCGGTATAGCCTCCGTCGAAGGGAGCGCGCTCATACTGAACGGGGCGCGTCTGGTCATACTCCTTCACCCACTTATAGGCCTTTTCGAAGTTGGGGCCGAAGCCTGCTTCGTTGCCCAGCGACCATACGATGATAGAAGGATGGTTCTTGAACAGTTTCACGTTGGCCTCATTACGCTCCAGGTGCATCTTCTCGAAGTCGGCGCGCTTGGCCAGCGTGGCGTCGCCGTAGCCCATACCGTGACTCTCCAGGTTGGCTTCGGCTGTGAGGTAGATGCCATACTTGTCGCAAAGCTCATACCAACGTGGGTCGTCAGGATAGTGGCAGGTGCGTACGGCGTTGATGTTCAGCTGCTTCATGATCTTGATGTCCTCAATCATGCGCTCCACAGACACGATGTAGCCGCCATCAGGATCCAGCTCGTGGCGGTCGGCACCCTTGATGAGAATGGGCTGACCGTTGACGAGCAGCTGCCCGCCCTTAATCTCTATGTGACGGAAACCGACGCGCAGGGGTACAACCTCCAGCACCTTGTCGCCCTTTTTGAGATAGACATATAAGGTGTAGAGGTTGGGCGTCTCGGCCGTCCAGGGCTTCACGTTGTTCAGGTAAATCTCCTCGTTCACCCCAAACTCGTCGCCGGTCTGTCCGTTGTCAAGAACCATCTTCATGGCGACATCGGCTTTGCCCTTTGTCTTCACGTCTACTTTCAGCACACCACGCTTGGAGTCCACCTGCCAGTCCTGGGAAACGGTGATGTCCTCGATGTGTGTCTTCGGGCGGGCATAGAGGTAGACCTCGCGGGCAATGCCGGTGAAGCGCCCTTCTTCAGATACTTCGTGATGTTGAACTCAGCAGCCACCTTCGAGTCTTCCGAGTAGCCTACGTACTTGCCGTTGACCCACACGGCGAGGTTGCTGGTGGCCGAGCCTACGTGGAAGTAGACTTCCTGTCCGTTCCAGTCCTGCGGCAGGTCGAAGGTGCGGCGGTAGCTGCCCGTGTAGTTGTTGGTCTCGCCGATGTAGGGTGGGTTGCTGTCGAAGGTTGTGCCCCACGAGTAGCCCACGTTCTTATAGGTCTTGTCGCCATAGCCTTCAATCTCGAAGAGTCCAGGCACGGGGAAGTCCACCCAGTTGGAGTCGTCGAACTTCAGCGAGAAGAAGTCCTTTGGTGCTAGGTTGTGGTCCTTCACGAAGTTGAAGCGCCACTTGCCTTCCATCGAGAGGTAGCGGGTTGATTTCGACTTGTCGCCCGCCAGGGCTTTGTCGGCATCTTCGAAAGCGAAGAAGGCAGCGCGACGAGCCTCGCGATTCTGTTGGTTCACCTGCGGGTCTTGCCACACAGGTTTTACGTCAGCAAAGGCATTCAATGATGCCATCAATGACAATGTGAATAAGAATTTCTTGTACATAAGTTGTATAGTTAGGTTTGTTTTATGCCACAAAATTAATCATTTTCTGTTAGAACCGCAAACTATTTCATAATTATTTTATACCTTTGCAGCAATAAAACGACAAGAAAGCCAATGAGCAAGATACTGAAAATTCATTTCAAGAAGCTTCCCGTAGCAGTAGCGGTAGTGCTGCTGCTGGTAGTTGCGGGCGTGCTGCTGACCTACGAACGCGACTATCTCTGGAAGGTTCAGGAGCTAAACCTGTTTCTCAACACCTCCCTTTTCTTCAAGCAACAGATGATAGTGCCTGGCGGCATGCTCATGTATCTGGGCCAGTTCTTCACGCAGTTCTTCTATCATCCCTGGTTGGGCGTGTCGATGCTCTGTGGCTGGTGGGTGCTGTTGGCCTGGCTGCTGGCCAAGGCGTTCCGCCTTCCTGCCCACTGGCTCGTACTCACGGTGGTGCCCATAGCGCTGCTACTGCTGGCCAACGTGACGATGGACTACTGGGTTTACTACCTGAAGCTGCGCGGCTGGTTCTTCATTCCCACGCTGGGCGTGGTGCTGGCTGTGGCTTTGACATGGGCTTTCCGTAGCCTGCCTTCGAAGTTCTTCCTGCGGCAGGTGCTCGTAGTGCTGACCCCTGCCTTGTTCTATCCTCTGGCAGGCTTCTATGCATTGCTGGCCGTGGCCCTGATGGCTGTGCTCACCTGGCGGCTCGACGACATGGGCAAAGGCATGAAGGCCGCAACGATGCTCTTGGCGCTGCTCAGTGCGGTGGCTTTTCCGCTGCTCTACTATCGCTTCGTGTTCTATCAGACGAACATCGACGACATCTACGTGGCTGTGCTTCCCGTGTTTGCCATCGCCGAAAGCTATCCCAACTACTATATTCCTTATTATTTATTAGTGGCCGTGTTGCTGCTCATGGCTGTGTGCTATCGGAGCGGACAGCAGCCTGAGCCGAAGAAGCCTGCGCTGCAGCTTATGCTCCAGATGGGTGTGCTGTTGGTGGTGAGTGTGGCTACGTGGCACTTCTGGTATAAGGACTTCAACTTCCATAAGGAGCTTCGCATGAGTCACTACATGGAGGAACTCGACTGGAACGGCATTGTGCGTGAGGCCGCTCAGCTCGACGACGAACCTACACGTGCTATCGTGATGATGAAGAACCTGGCCTTGTTCCGTCTGGGACGTCAGGGCGACGAGATGTATCACTATCGTACAGGTGCCAAGCCCAGCGCTACCCCCATCTCCGTGAACATGGCGCAGGTCGTGGGTCGTGCCATCTATTTCCATTATGGTCAGCTGAACTACTGTTATCGCTGGTGTCTGGAAGACGGCGTGGAGCATGGCTGGTGTACGGAGTACTACAAATATCTGACGCGCTGTGCCATGATGAACGGCGAGGAGCAGGTAGCCCTGAAGTATATCAATATTCTGCGCAGCAGTCTCTACGGCCGTGCCTGGGCCGACCGTCAGGCGAGCTTCATAGGCCATCGCGACGCGATGAAGAAAGATCCTGAGTACGGGCCCGTATTTCCCGTCATGGCCTACGACGACCTGCTGACCAGCGACAACGGACTGGTGGAGTACTTCCTCATGCGCCACTTTGCTTATGGCGACAGCAACGACCCCGTGCTTCAGGAGCTCACGTTGCTGGGGTCGCTCTGGATGAAAGATATTCAGCTGTTCTGGCCTCACTTCTTCCATTATGCCGAGCTGCACAAAGGTCAGCACATACCGCGACACTATCAGGAGGCTGCGCTGCTTTATGGCAACCTCGAGCATACGGTCGACATCAGTCGCATGCCCTTCGACCGTGAGGTTGTGCAGGACTATCAGGAGTTCATGGCGTTGGCCAAGCGCTGTGCCGGAATGAGCGAAGAGCAGATGAAGCCCATCTTCTATCCGCGCTTTGGCGGCACCTTCTATTATGAATACTTCCTCATCAGGAACCAGAAACTATACTAAAAACGACAAGCGTTATGAAGACGAAAGACTTCTTTAGAATGATTATATGTGGTGCATTACCCCTCTTGCTGGCGGCCTGCCACTCGGCCCACGTGCCCGAACAGTATGTCAAGAGCGAGCAACTGCCCAAGATATATCCTGACTATATCGACGTGACGGTGCCCGTGAACATAGCACCCCTGACTTTCCAGATGGACGACGGAGCTGACGATATGGTGGCCCGCTACAGCTTCGGCGACGACGAGATTGTGTGTCAAGGCAAGGCTCAGCCCGACCTCGACGACTGGCGCGACCTGACCGCCAAGGCTTCAGGCAAGAGCATCAGCGTGGAAGTCTATGCCGAGAGGGCAGGGCAGTGGACGCTCCACAAGCCCTTCAGCATTCACGTGTCGCCCGATTCTATCGACCCCTACCTGAGCTATCGACTCATCTCGCCCTCGTACGTGGCCTACGAAGACCTGACCATCAACCAGCGCTGCTTGGAGAACTACGACGAAAGCGTGGTCTACGACAACATGCTGTGCACTACCGAGGAGCAGGGCCAGTGCATCAACTGCCACAACTATCAGCAGTACAACCCTGAGCGCATGCAGTTTCATGCCCGCCAGAACCACGGCGGCACGGTGATCGTCTACGACGGGGAGGTGAAGAAGATCAACATGAAGAACGACTCTATTCTCTCTGCCGGCGTCTATCCTACGTGGCATCCTTGGTTGAAGCTGATCGTCTATTCTACCAACAAGACGGGGCAGACCTTCCATACGCGCGACCTTAATAAGATAGAAGTGTTCGACTCGGCCAGCGACCTCATTGCCTACGACGTGGACCGCAATGAGGTGACCAATATTGAGAAGACCGACGACGAGTTTGAGGTGTTCCCTTTCTGGGCCCCCGACGGCAAGACGCTCTACTTCTGCAGCGCCCACTTCGAGTTTCGCGACACGGTTTCGGCCGAGATAGAAACCATTCAGCGGGCTTACGAGGTGAAGTACAGCATCTACAAGAAAAGCTTCGACCCAGAGACGCGCCAGTTCGGACAGCGTGAAATGGTGTTCGATGCTGCTGCTCAGGACAAGAGCGCCACGCTGCCACGCATCTCGCCCGACGGACGCTTCCTGCTCTTCACCCTTGGAGGCTGGGGATGCTTTCACATCTGGCATCGTGACGCCGACCTGTGGATGCTCGACCTGGCCACCGACAGCCTGCGGGCTATGAACGAGGTGAACTCCGACGACACGGAGAGCTACCACTCTTGGTCGAGCAACGGGCGCTGGATTGTGTTCAGCTCGCGTCGCGACGATGGTGGCTACACGCGTCCCTTTATTGCCCACGTCGACAAGGAAGGCCGCGCCACGCGACCCTTCGAACTGCCGCAGGCCGACCCCGACTATCATCGTCAGCTGATGCGCAGCTACAACATTCCTGAGTTCATGAAAGGACGAGTCACCGTCACTCCTCAGACCTTTGCCGATGTGCTGAAGAGCGACGGCGAGCCGCCAGTGAAGTATGTCAATAAGCTGGGTCGATAGCGTGCCCGTTGCAGCACGCTATTCGTAGTCGTCGATGACGTTGTTCATGAAGTCCATCATCGGCTTCGCTGCCTTGAAGATGCGGTCCATCTCGTCGAGCCAGCCGTCGCCCTCGAAGAAGTCGTCGGCCACGTGGTGCCAGGCACAGTAGTCCTTCAGCCGAAGATACTTAACGTGCTCATAGTCACGCGGAAATCCGGCGGGGCAGGTCTTCAGTTTCGTCAGTCCGAAGCCCTGTGGCTCGCTCCACGACTCCTCCCATGACGTCGTTTCCTTCTTCCCTGTGAAGTACTTCTTGAACTGCCGGCTCTCTACGCACTTCAGCCATTCCTCTTCGTTGGCCATGATTTCGTTGCGGCAGGCCGTCAGAATGTTCGTCGGCAGCCAGTAGTTGCCAACGGCCAGCAGGCAGCCTTCGGGCTCCAAGTGCAAGTAGTAGCCGCCGCGAAGTGCCTTCTTGCCTTTCGCGTTGATGTAGGCTCCGAAGTGGTTCTTATAGGGCGACTTGTCGGCCGAGAAGCGCGTGTCACGATAGAACCGGTAAGTACAGTCTTTCACTCGTAGGTTGCCGATGCTCTCGTCGAAGGTCGTGATGCGTTCCAGCGCTTGAGCCACGCCCTGTTCCCATTCAGCCCTCACGGCCTCATACTCGTCCTTATGTTCCATGAACCAAGGGCGGTTGTTATTCATCATTACTTCCCTGAGGAAGCAAGAAACTCTGAATCGTGCAAGGAAATCATAGATTATTTAATTGTTGTGTGAAAGAATTATTGTAACGTGGCTCACAACATAGCCAAGGACGAAGGTCGACTGAAAGGAGGGGCAAGAACCGGCTTCAGCCGCCCGCGACCCGTTAGTAGTCGACCCTCTTACCGTTAGTAGGAGACCCACGAACCGGCAGTAGGAGGCTGACGAACCGGTAGCTCGAGGCCGACGAACCGGTAGCTCGCCAACCTCAAGGTGGAGCCCACAGCCGATACAAGGAACCAATCGGGGGGATTCACGGGACTAATCGGGGGGATTCACGGTACTAATCGGCGCGATTAGCGGTACTCATCGGCGTGATGAAGGTTGCTCATCGGCGCGACGAAGGGTGGTCATCGGCGCGATGAAGGTTGCTCATCGGCGCGATGAAAAAAAGCTCCGCGTTTATATGCAAAGGATATGAACGCGGAGCAATACTTGTAGACGGGAGTTTACTTGCAGCTGGCAGCCTGCTGCTCAATGGGCAGACAGCGCTTGTAGTTCTCGATGTAGCGGTTGAAGCCGGCCACATCTTCGGCGGTGGGAGCAATGCTCACGCCTGTGTTGCCTGCGAAGACGACCTCCTCAAGATAGTCGGCCAGCGACAGCTTGTTGGGGTTGTTCACCACATAGCCAGCCAGCAGGGCGATGCCCCATGCGCCACCCTCGCCGGCGGTCTCCATGACGGAGATGGGCGAGTTGAGGGCAGCAGCCAGCATGCGCTGACCAACGCCTGCGGTCTTGAAGTAGCCGCCGTGGCCGGTGATGCGGTCTACGCGCACCTGCTCTTCCTTCAGCAGGATGTCGTTGCCAATTTTTAGCACGCCGATGGCGCCGTAGAGGTGGGCACGCATGAAGTTGGCCAGGTTGAGCTTGTCGTTGGCCGAGCGCACGAACAGCGGACGACCCTCCTGCAGACCGGTGACGGGCTCGCCCGACACGTAGTTGTAGGCCATCAGGCCGCCACAGTCGGTGTCGCCCTCGAGGGCCTTGTTGAACAGCTTGCCGTAGAGCTCGTTCATGTCGACAGGCATGCCCATGAGCTGCTGGAACTCCTTGAACAGGCCTACCCAGGCATTGATGTCGCTGGTGCAGTTGTTGCAGTGGACCATAGCCACGAGGCTTCCGTCGGGGGTGGTGACGATGTCGATGGGCTCATAGGGCTTCGACAGGGGCTTCTCGAGCACAATCATCGAGAACGACGAGGTGCCGGCCGACACGTTGCCCGTGCGCTGCTTCACGGCGTTGGTGGCCACCATGCCCGTTCCGGCGTCGCCTTCGGGCGGACAAACGGGGATGCCTGCCTTCAGATGGCCGCTGACGTCGAGGCGCTTGGCGCCCTCGGGTGTCAGGAAGCCTGCGTTGACGCCGGCGCTCAGCGAGCGGGGCAGAATGTCGAGTAGCTTCCACGAGAAGCCGCGCGGAGCTATCAGCTCGTCGAACTTGCGCACCATCTCGGCATCGTAGGTCTTGGTCTCTGGGTCTACGGGCAGCATGCCTGAAGCGTCGCCCACGCCGAGCACGAACTGGCCGGTTACCTGCCAATGTACGTAGCCTGCCAGCGTGGTCAGGTACTTGATGTCGCTGACGTGCTCCTCGTTGTCGAGGATGGCCTCGTAGAGGTGTGAGATGCTCCAGCGCAGGGGGATGTTGTAGTTGAAGAGCTTCGACAGCTCGGCAGCAGCCTTGCCTGTGTTGGTGTTGCGCCAGGTGCGGAAGGGCACGAGTATCTGCTGCTCCTTGTTGAAGGCCATGTAGCCGTGCATCATGGCCGAGAAGCCGATGGCGGCGAGGCTTTCTATTTCGCAGTCGTACTGCTTGAGCACGTCTTTGCGCAGTTCGGCGTAGCAGTCCTGCAGTCCGTACCAGATGGCTTCGGTAGAGTAGGTCCAGAGTCCGTCTACGAGCTGGTTCTCCCACTCGTGGCTTCCCTGTGCAATAGGCTTATTGTCCTCGTCGATGAGAACGGCTTTGATGCGGGTGGAGCCGAACTCGATGCCGAGAATGGCTTTGCCTGCTTCGATTGTTTGTTTTGCGGTCATAGTTATTATAATTAAAAAAGAGACACAGAAGTGCAGAGCTGCTGATGCTCTGCGTTTCTGTATCTCTGGTGTTGATAATTAGCGAAGTGCTTTGTTCAGCATGAAGTAGACCTCGTTGTTGCGCAGGGTCTGCTTGAACTCGTAGGTCTTCGTCTCCTTGTTGATCTTGACATACTCGATGCCCAGGATTTCAGCGAAGTCTTCCCAGTACTCCTCGGTGATGTCGTAAGAGAAGGCGCTGTGGTGAGTACCACCGGCCAGAATCCATGCGCCGGCACCAATCTCGAACGTGGGCTGGGGCACCCAGAGGGCGCTGGCCACGGGCAGGTTGGGCATGGGCTTCGGCTCGATGCACTCTACTTCCTGCGAAATCAGGCGGAAGCGGTTGCCCAGGTCTACGACGGTAGCCTTGATGCCGCGGCCCACCTTCGAGGTGAACACGAGACGGGCGGTCTGCTGCTTGCGGATGCCGATGCCGAGGAAGTGAACCTCGAGCTTGGGTTTGTCGACGGCGATGAGCGGGCAAACCTCGAGCATGTGGCTCTGCAGGCAGCTCGAGCGGTCGCCGGCGAAGTTGAGGGTGTAGTCCTCCAGGAACGAGCAGCCCGTAGGCATGCCCTGCTGGATGACCCACAGCGTGCGATAGAGGCAAGCCGTTTTCCAGTCGCCCTCGGCGCCGAAGCCATAGCCCTCGGCCATGAGGCGCTGCGAGGCCAGACCGGGAATCTGGTCGAAGCCGCAGAAGTTCGGGTCGTCGATGTCGGCATCGCCGAGGTCGTCGAAGTTGGTGGTGAAGGCGGTAGCGCCCTCGTCCTTCAGCACGCGGCGCAGGGCAATCTCGGCCTTAGCTGCGTTGTGCACCTTCTGCCAGTATACCTCCTCGCCGCTCTCGTCGATCTTGATGGTGTACTCCTTCTTGTATTCCTCGACCAGGGCGTCGGCCTCAGCGTCGGTCACCTTCTTGAAGTAGTCCATCAGCGAGCTGACGGGGTAGTAGTCAACATGGTAGCCCAGACGCTGCTCGAACTCCACGCGGTCGCCATCGGTCACGGCTACGTTGTTCATGTTCATACCGAACATGAGGCAGCGTACGTTGTGAGCATCGGCAACGCCGGCGCAGACGCGGGCCCATACGGCAATCTTCTCCTGAGCTTCCTTGGTCTTCCAGTAGCCGCACACCACTTTGCGGGGAACACGCATACGGGTGCAGATGTGGCCGAACTCGATGTCGCCGTGAGCGCTCTGGTTCAGGTTCATGAAGTCCATGTCCATCGTCTCCCAGGGAATCTCGGCGTTATACTGAGTGTGGAAGTGGAGCAGAGGCTTCTGCAGAGCCTGCAGACCCTTAATCCACATCTTGGCAGGCGAGAAGGTGTGCATCCAGGTGATGATACCCACGCACTTGGCATCGTTGTTGGCTGCCTTCATCACGGCCTCCACCTCGTCCGACGAGTTGGCGGTGCCCTTATAGACTACCTTAATGGGGATGATGCCACTATTGTTAAGTCCTTCTACCATTTCCTTGGAGTGTCCGTCGACGGCTACTACAGCGTCGCCTCCGTAGAGCAACTGTGCACCAGTCACCCACCAAATCTCTAAATTCTCAAATGCTTTCATAATCTTTTAGAATAGTATTACAGTTATTAGTTGTTTCTTTTCTTTATTTCTTCTTCTGTCCGTAATAGGCGTTGGGGCCGTGCTTACGCGAGAAGTGCTTCTCTACGAGCAGGGGGTTCATCGTGGTTTCGGGATTGACCATGAACGAGATGAAGGCCATCTTGGCTACCTGCTCGGTGACTACTGCATGATAAACAGCCTGGTCGGGATCCTTGCCCCAGGCGAAGGGACCGTGGTTCTTGACCAGCACGGCAGGGGTGTGGACGGGATTGATGCCGGCCGACTCGAAGCGGTTGACGATGACCACGCCCGTCTCCTTCTCATACTCAGGCATCTGCTCGGCCGTCATGTCGCCGGTGCAGGGAATGCAGTCGTGGAAATAGTCGGCATGGGTGGTACCGATGTTGGGAATGTCCTTGCCGGCCTGTGCCCAAGCGGTGGCATAGGTGCTGTGAGTGTGGACGATACCGCCCAGCTCTGGGAATGCCCTATATAATATAAGGTGTGTGGGTGTGTCGCTCGAGGGGTTGAGGTCGCCTTCGACCACCTTGCCCGTCTGCAGGTCGACCACCACCATGTCGCTGGCCTTCATCACGTCGTACTCTACGCCTGAGGGCTTGATGACGACGAGGCCCTTTTCGCGGTCGATGCCCGAGACGTTGCCCCATGTGAATATAACGAGGTTGTGCTTGACCAAGTCGAGGTTGGCCTTGAACACTTTTTCTTTCAGTTCTTCTAACATAATGTTTAATTACAGTTTAAAGTTGTTGCTTTCGTTGTAAGCCTTCTTGTTGAAGCGATAGAGGTAGGCTCCGCGCTTGGAGCTGCTCTTGTCGATGAGCTCGGTCTTCTCAATGAAGTCCATGTCCTTGATGCGCTTGCGGAAGTTGCGCTTGTCGACCTCCTCGCCGTTGACTGCCTCGTAGAGCCGTTGCAGCTGTGTGAGCGTGAAGAGCGAGGGCAGCAGCCTGAAGCTGATGGGCTCGGTCTTGATTTTCTGCCGCATGAGCCGGAGCGCCTCCATGATCATTTCGTTGTGATCGGAGTAGAGTGGGGGAATCTCGTTGATGCTCACCCACTGCACGCCGTGCTCCTTGCGCAACTTATCGTCGTAGTCCTTTACGTTGATGAGCGCATAGTAGGCTACCGAGATGACACGCTCACCAGGGTCGCGGTCTACACTTCCGAAGGCTCCCACCTGCTTCATGTAGAGATTGCGCAGGCCGGTGAGGTGGAAGAGCACACGATTGGCAGCCTCGTCGATGCTCTCGTCGGCGGCGACGAAGCCTCCATAGAGGCTCCATTCGCCGCGTCCGGGATTCATCTGTCGCTTGCCGATGAGCACTTTCAGCTTGTTTTCTTCGAAGCCGAAGATGATGCAGTCGACAGAGACGAATAGTTTCTGATGTTCTCGATAGTATGCTGTCATTTGCTTACCACAATACGATGTAAAGGATAGTCAGGATGACAAGCACGCCGATGGCACCAATGTTGAAGGTACGGTCGGTGTGGAAGATGTTCAGGTCGATAGCCACACACTTCGGATCCTGCAACTTGTCGAGTGCATTCGAACGGAGGTAGATGCCGATGGTTGCCGTGATGGCTGCGAAGAAGATCATAGCACCCTCGAATCCGTGGATGTGCATCGTGTAGTTGAAGAAGCCACCGATGAAGAGAACGAACGAGACAGCTGCTACGCAGAACATGATGTTGCTCCACAGAAGCTGGGTCTTGATGGTGTGCTCGTCGAGCTCATCGGCCGGCACGGCCTTGTTGCTCTTCAGCGAAATCCATACGAACAGGATGACCAGCGTGATGAACACAACACCGGAGCGAACGAGGAACGGCATTTCGGGGAAGGCGAACTTATAGATGATAGAGAAGGCGAAGGTGCCGATGGCGCAGACAACAGCAGCGGTACCGCTGGCACGCTTCCACAGCAAGCCAAGACCGAAGATGACTACTACGCCAGGATAGACGAAGGCTGAGTATTCCTGAATGAACTGGAAGGCCTGATCGATACCACCCATGAGAGGATAAACGGCAATCAGCGCAATAATCAGGGCGCAGACAGACGTCAGACGACCTACTGCTACCAGTCTCTTCTGAGATGCGTTCTTGTTGATGAACTGCTTGTAGATATCCATCGTGAAGAGCGTTGAGGTAGAGTTGAACATTGAAGCCAGCGAAGAGATAACTGCAGCAGCCAAGGCAGCAAAGCTGAGACCCTTGACAACCGTAGGAGTGAAGTTGCGAATCAGGAAAGGATAAGCATCGTCGGCACGGGTAATCGAGCCAGCCAGCGTCTCGCGCAGCGCATCGCACTCAGGAGCGTTCATGATGTAGAAGGCACAAACACCGGGGATACAGACGATGAAAGGAATCAATATCTTCAGGAAGGCAGCGAATACCATACCTTTCTTTGCCTCAGAGAGCGACTTGGCAGCCAGACCCTTCTGGATGATGTACTGGTTGAAGCCCCAGTAACCAAGGTTCGTCAGCCACAGAGCACCGAAAATCAGCACAATACCAGGGTTGGTGAAGAAGGGATCTTCCTTCTGGACAACTTTGCCGGCAGCGTCGACGACGCCATTGATGACGGGATAGAGCTCTTCGTTTCGGGTTACCACCAGGTTGAAGTGCTTGTCGCCATCAATCGAGGCAAGATAGTCTTTGATGTGCATCAGGGCGTCCCATGCACCGCCAATTCCCATTTCGCCACCGATGACGGAGAGTGCTGCATAGGCAGTAATCAGACCGCCACCCACGAGGAACGTCACCTGCATCACGTCGGTCCAGGCTACTGAAGCCAAACCGCCATAGATAGAGTAGACTCCGGCGATGATGAACAGAGCGAGGATGATGCACATGCGAACCTGGTCGATTTCCATACCAGCGAAGTTGATGGTCATATCAGTGGGCAGACCCAGGATTTGCTGGATAGCCAGTGCGCCGAGCCATGATACGGAAGTCAGGTTGACGAAAACATAGAGGAACAGCCACAACAGAGAGAAAGCGAAGCCCACGCCCCAGTTGTAACGCTCGCGCAGGAACTGTGGAATGGTGAATATCTTCTTCTCAATCATCAGCGGCAGCAGGAACTTACCCACGACAAGCAGCGTGGCTGCTGCCATCAGCTCGTAGGCTGCCTGGGCAATGC
Source organism: uncultured Prevotellaceae bacterium (assembly GCA_902771785.1). Lineage (GTDB taxonomy): Bacteria > Bacteroidota > Bacteroidia > Bacteroidales > Bacteroidaceae > Prevotella. The sequence goes on along the minus strand of CACXYH010000009.1, from coordinate 35,130 downwards.
CCGATGCGAATGCTGAACCCGACATACCGATGAACTGCTCGGCAGAGATGTTGGCGGCGATGAGCGATGCACCTACTGCCCACCATGTCAAGGTGTTTCCTGCCAGGAAGTAGTCGGTTGACGACTTCTCTTCTCCCTTCTTAGTGCGCGACAGGAACAATCCCATGCCCACGAGAATGATAATGTACACTACAAAGACCATATAGTCGGCCGTCGCAAAACCATTGTTGCGTAGTGCTTCAAGAATACTGTTCATTTTGTTTTGAAGTTTTTTAGATTATTGATTTTGTTGTCTTTTATTTCACAGAGAACTTGTAGGCAGCATGACTGAAGTACTTGTCGCCGGGTTTCAGCACAGGACTTGCCCATTCAGGATGGTTGGGAGAGTCGGGATACTTCTGGCTCTCGAGGCAGACGCTGACGTGCTTCGGATACTTCAGACCGTGCTTGCGAATAATGTCGGCATCCTTGCCTACGCCCTGGAAGTTGCCGCTATAGACCTGTACGCCGGGTTCGTTGGTGTACATCTCCATGAAAATGCCGGTCTTGGGGCTGTAGAGTGAAGCGCAAACCTGCGTGTCGTCGCCGGCCGTGTTCAGGCAGAAGTTATGGTCATAGCCAGTAGCGTTCTGGATTTGGTCGTAGTCAGAGTTGATGCTGTCGCCTACGGCATGAGGAGTGCGGAAGTCCATAGGCGTGCCCTCAACGTCGCGGATTTCGCCTGTGGGGATGTAGAGCTTGTCAGATGCCGTGAACTTATCGGCATTTACGTAGAGCACCTGGTCGTAGGCAGCCTGCGTGAAGTCGCCGCTCAAGTTGTAGTAGTTGTGATTAGTCTGGTTGATGATGGTCTCCTTGTCTGTCGTGGCCTCCCAGGTCATGTCGAGCGTATTGTCGGCCGTGAGCTTATAGGTAGTAATAGCTGTGACGGTGCCGGGGAAACCGTTCTCGCCATCCTCAGCTACGATCGTGAGCTTCAGGATAGAGTCGCCCTGCTGCTCGGCATCGTAGACTTTGTTCATCCATCCGGTAGTGCCTCCGCCATGCAGGCAGTTGACGTTGTCGTTCTGCTTCAGCTGGAAGGTTTCGCCATTGAGGCTGAACTTACCCTCCTTGATGCGGTTGGCATAACGACCCACGCTTGAACCGTAGTCGCTGGGCGAGTTGAGGGTGTCGGCATACTGGGCGATGTTGTCGAAGCCCAGAACTACGTCGGTGGGCTTGCCGTCCTTGTCGGGCACTACGAGGCTGACGATACGGCCGCCGTAGTTGGTGATGCACACTTCCATTCCGCTCTCGTTCTTAAGAACGTAAAGCTTCACGGGTTTCTCTTGAATGGTTGTGTCGAACTTGGCAGGGTCGAGACCCGAAACCGTTGTCTGGGCAGCCTGCTGGCCACCAGTGCATGCTGAAATCATCAGTGCAGCGGCACCGATGCTGAGCATCATTCCTTTTAGCTGTTTCATTGTTGTTTTTAGTTGTTTTTAGTATAAGGTTTCGAATTTGGGTGTAAAGTTACACATTATTCACGATATGGCCAAACTTTTGTGTGACTTTTTTGTTTAGAAATTAATGAAGCGGCACTTCGACGATGTCAAAGTACCGCTTTGTGTGTGCCAAAGTACCGCTTTTTGAGTGCCAAAGTGCCGCTTTGTGTGTGCCAAAGTACCGCTTTGCGTGTGCTAAACTGCCGCTTTGTTATTGGACTTGTTGCGGCTTTTCCGTCCGTTGCCGCGTTTGTCTCGTCCTCGTTGTGAGCGGCCTTTACTATTTCTTCTGTGCTTCTTGGCCGATGCTTTCTTGGGTGCTGCCTTGTATTCAGGGCCTTCGCCTAATCCATCGGGTAGGGGAGTCTTCTCAATGGTTTTCTCCAGAAAACTCTCTATCTGCTGAAAGTAGGTCATGTCTCGTTCGCTGACGAAGGTGATGGCACGTCCGTCGCGGTCGGCTCGCGCTGTTCGTCCAATGCGGTGAACATAGTCTTCGCTGTCGCGAGGCACATCGAAGTTGATTACAATCTGTATGTCGTCAATGTCAATGCCGCGGCTGACGATGTCGGTAGCTACGAGTACGTCGATGTGTCCAGCCTTGAACTTGTACATCACCTCGTCGCGTTCTGCTTGTGTCAGGTCGCTATGCATCGGCGCACAGTTGATGTTGAGCTTGCGCAGGGCACGGTTGATGTCCTTGACGCGGTCTTTCTTACCGCAGAATATGATGACGCGCTTCAGGTCGTCGTTCTTGAAGAGGTGCTCGATGATGCCCACCTTCTGCGGTTCATAGCAGATATAGGCCGACTGTTGGATTTTCTCGGCAGGTTTGCTGACGGCAATCTTCACTTCAACAGGGTTATGCAACAGGCTGACGGCCAGCTCTCTTATCTTATCGGGCATGGTTGCCGAGAACATGATTTTCTGGCATGTTGACGGCAGAAGCTTGTTGATGGCAAGTATGTCCTCGGAGAAGCCCATGTCAAGCATTCGGTCTGCTTCGTCGAGCACGAAGAACGAGGTGCGCGAAAGGTCGAGATTGCCCATCTTCAGGTGGCTAAGCAGTCGTCCTGGCGTAGCGATGACCACGGGCGCTCCGCCTCGAAGTCCTTTCATTTCCTGGTCGAAACGGATGCCGTCGTTGCCACCGTAGACAGCAATCGAGCTGATGCCGTCGAGATAGTAGGAGAATCCTTCCATAGCCTGGTCAATCTGTTGTGCCAGTTCGCGTGTAGGCGACATGACGACACAGTTGATGGCATCTTCGGGGAAGCCCCCGTCGTCGAGCATCGAGAGGATAGGCAGCAGGTAGGCTGCCGTCTTTCCTGTGCCCGTCTGGGCTACGCCTAAAACATCGTTACCGTCGAGAATTTCCGGAATACACTTTTCTTGTATGGGTGTCATCGTCTCGAAATGCATGTCATAGAGTGCATCGAGGATGTTGTCATTCAGATAGGTTTCTTCAAATGTCATTATTATCTATATCTCTTATCTCTTATACTTTAATCTTAAATCTTTCCTACCTCGGTGCCTGTCTATAACAGAAGTAGGCTATGAACACATATAATAAGTTAGGAATCCAGGCAGCTAAGACAGCAGGTGTGCCGGCGTTGATGGCGAAGGTGGCACTAACGGTCTGCAGCAGAATGTAGGTAAACGACAGAGCCAGTCCGATACCTAAATACAATCCCATGCCTCCTTTACGTTTGCGCGAAGAGAGGGAGGCACCAATGATAGTTAGTATGAATGATGCAAACGATGTAGCTATGCGCTTGTGATACTCCACTTCGTATTGCACGACGTTCGACGAGCCGCGTTCCTGTTGCTTCGAGATGTAGCGTTTCAGCTCGGGTGAGGTGAACTGTTCCTGCTGTCCGCTGGAATAAACGAGGTCCATAGGCTCCATCATGATAAGCGTATCGAGTTCGGTTCCAGAGGTGAAGTGCTCGCGCAGGCCTTTCAGCGTACGTATTTTGTAATTCATCGCCTTCCAGTGATAGCGCGAGTCGCTGATGGTGTCGTACTGAATAACGCTGGCAGTCATGTGGCTGACGAGCTTCTTGTTCTCGAACTTGTCGAGCGAGAAACCGTAGCCACGCTTGGTCAGGTTGTCGTATTGCTGAATATAAGCGATGGTTCCGGGGCCCACTTGCAGTTGCACATTGCTTGCCGAAGTGTTCTTCCGTTTGTTTTTGTAGAGAGACTCGAAGTTCTGTCGGACGACGTTGCCATGCGGAATGACATAGGCGCCCAGATAGAAATTCAGTGCGGCGATGAGCGCAGCAGAAATCATATAAGGTCGCAGTAGTCGCTTGAAACTGGTACCACTGGCCATCATGGCTATGATTTCAGAGTTGCCTGCCAGCTTCGATGTGAAGAATATGACGGCAATGAAGACGAACAGAGGCGAGAACAGGTTGGCAAAGTAGGGTACAAAGTTGGCGTAATAATCGAAAACGATGGCCCTGAGCGGTGCGTGGTTGGTGGTGAATTTAGCAAGATTCTCGTTGATGTCGAAAACAATGGAAATGCTGATGATAAGCGCGATGGAGTAGATGTACGTGCCAACGAACTTCTTGATGATGTACCAATCAAGGAGTTTCAAAAAGCCGAGCGGGTTCAGCCGTCGCCAGTTTTTCTTCGTTTTCATCTTCTTCAAATTCATCGTCTACGTCCTAAGTCGTCTATTACCGAGCGTTTCCACTGGGTAAAATCACCTTGTTCTATATGCATGCGTGCATCAGTTACAAGGCGTAGGTAGAAAGCCAGGTTGTGGATGCTTGCTATCTGCATAGCTAATAGTTCCTGCGCCTTGAACAAGTGGTGCAGGTAGGCCTTGGAATGAAGCCGGTCAATGTCGCATCCGTCAGGGTCGATGGGCGAGAAGTCCTGTTCCCATTTCTTGTTGCGCATGTTCATAGTGCCTTCGTAAGTGAAGAGTAGGGCGTTTCGTCCATTTCGGGTGGGCATCACACAGTCGAACATGTCAACGCCTCGCTCGATGGCTTCCAATATGTTCTGTGGGGTTCCTACTCCCATCAGATATCGTGGCCGGTCCTTAGGTAGAATGGCGTTCACCACTTCTATCATGTCGTACATCACTTCTGTAGGTTCACCTACGGCCAGTCCGCCAATGGCGTTACCCTCGGCACCTTTGTCGGCCACAAACTTTGCAGCCTCTTGCCGCAGGTCTTTGTAGGTGCAGCCCTGAACAATAGGGAAGAGCGCCTGGTGGTATCCATAGAGCGGTTCGGTTTCGTTGAAGCGTTTGATGCAGCGGTCAAGCCATCGTTGTGTCAGTCCCAGCGACTTCTTGGCATATTGGTAGTCGCTCTGTCCTGGGGGGCATTCGTCGAGTGCCATCATGATGTCAGCACCGATGATGCGTTCGGTGTCCATCACGTTCTCAGGCGTAAATACATGTTTCGAACCGTCAATATGACTGCGAAACTCGCATCCCTCCTCACGCAGTTTGCGGATACCGGTCAGTGAAAACACTTGAAAACCGCCAGAGTCAGTCAGTATGGGACGGTCCCAGGTGTTAAACTTATGGAGTCCGCCAGCCTTGCGCAGGGTGTCAAGACCTGGGCGCAGGTATAGGTGATAGGTGTTGCCTAAAATGATTTGGGCTTTTACTTGCTCGCGAAGTTCAGAAAAGTGTACGCCTTTAACGCTGCCGCAGGTGCCTACGGGCATGAATATCGGCGTTTTTATTTGCCCGTGGTCTGTGGTGATGAGTCCAGTGCGGGCATCGCTTGCCGTGTCGGTATGTTGCAGCTCGAACGTCATTTGCTCTCTTTCTCTTCTTCGTCCTTGATTTCGAAATTCAGGGGATTGTCAACTATCTCGTTCGTTAGTGCAAAAGCCCAAACATCTTGCACGTTCTCAACATAGTGGAAGGTGACCCCCTTCAGGTAAACCTCTGGGATTTCGTTGATGTCTTTCTCATTCTCCTGACACATCACAATATCGGTGATGCCTGCGCGCTTGGCTGCCAGTATCTTTTCCTTAATGCCTCCTACAGGAAGCACCTTACCACGCAAAGTGATTTCACCCGTCATGGCGGTGTTCTTGCGAACCTTGCGCTGGGTGAGTGCAGAGGCGATGCTGGTAGCAATGGTGATGCCAGCAGAAGGGCCGTCCTTGGGGGTGGCTCCTTCTGGCACGTGGATGTGTATGTTCCAGTTGTCGAAGATGCGGTAGTCGATATTGAGCACGTCAGCATGTGCCTTTACATACTCCAATGCCAGAACGGCACTTTCCTTCATCACATCGCCCAGATTACCTGTCAGCGTGAGCTTCGAGCCTTTGCCTTTGGAAAGTGATGTCTCTATGAAGAGTATTTCGCCGCCAACGCTTGTCCATGCTAATCCGGTGACCACACCAGCATAACTGTTTCCTTGGTATATGTCGCGATAGAAAGGCGGCTTGCCAAGCAAGTCTTCTAGTTTGTCGGGGGAGATTTTCCAGTTATCGATTTTACCCTCCAACTGCCGTTTGTATGCCAGCTTGCGCATGGCTTTGTTGATTTGTTTCTCTAACTGGCGCACTCCACTTTCACGGGTGTATTGCTCCACGATTTTCTCAATGGTTGCCTTGCCGAACTTGGGTAGGTCCTTGAGCGTTTTCAGTCCGGTGTTCTCCAGTTCGCGAGGAATTAAGTGCCGCTTTGCTATCTCTATCTTTTCTTCGGTGATGTAGCCACTCACTTCTATAATCTCCATACGGTCGAGTAGGGGACGCGGAATAGTGCTTAGGTTGTTGGCCGTTGCGATAAAGAGAACCTTAGAAAGATCATAGTCTGCATCGAGATAGTTGTCGTGGAAGGCATTGTTTTGCTCGGGGTCAAGCACTTCAAGCAGAGCCGAGGCAGGGTCTCCATTGACAGTAGCCTGCGTCACCTTGTCTATCTCGTCTAAGATGAAAACTGGATTGCTCGAGCCTGCTTTCTGAATACTCTTAATAATGCGTCCGGGCATAGCGCCGATGTAGGTGCGGCGGTGTCCGCGTATCTCGGCTTCATCGTGCAGTCCTCCCAACGACATCCGTACGTACTTGCGCTTCATGGCTGCAGCAATCGATTTGCCGAGCGAAGTCTTTCCCACGCCCGGAGGGCCATAAAGACAGAGAATGGGACTCTTCAAGTCGCCACGCAGCGACAGGACGGCCATGTATTCGAGAATGCGTTCCTTCACTTTCTCCATGCCGTAGTGGTCGCGGTCTAATATCTTTTGAGCTCGACCTAAGTTCAGGTCGTCCTTAGTATATTCGTTCCAGGGAAGCGATATGAAAGTTTGCAGATAGTTCAGCTGCACATTAAAATCCGGACTCTGAGGCGACAAGTTGTCCAGTTTGTCGACCTCCTTGAAGAATACTTTCGCAGTCTCATCCGACCATTTCTTTGTTCTTGCTTTCCGAAGTAGCTCGGCCTTCTCTGGACTCGATTCGTTGCCTATTTCTGCTTGCAGGTTCTTGATTTGCTGTTGCAGGAAATAGTTCTTTTGCTGCTCGTCGATATCCTCTCGGGTCTTGTTGCGAATATCCGCCTTCAGGTTCTGTAAGTTGATTTCACGGTTCAGTGCCTTCATGGTTCCGAAGAGCCGCTCCTTCATAGACTCCATTTTCAAGAGATACATTTTCTCTTTAGCGCTGAAAGGCATGTTTGAGCATACGAAGTTAAGTGCCATGGCATTATTGTGAATGTTCTGTATGGCAAATATGGCTTCGTCGGGTATTTCTTCCGTAATGTTGATATATTCGTTAACCTTCTGTCGGAGACCTTCTATAGCAGTCTTCCATTCGCGGTCGTTCGGTTCCGGTTGTATTTCAGGGTTTAATTTGACACGGCCAGTGAGATAAGGTGAAGTACTGGTGATGTCGAGTAATTGCAAACGCCCCAATCCTTGGACGATGGCAGTAACATTGCCGTTGGGCAAGGTCAGCTCTTTAACTATTTTGGCGTAAACACCATATTCGAATAGGTCTTCTTTGTGAGGATATTCTACTTCGGGGTCAATTTGCGTAACTACACCAATAATTGAACCTTTCTTTTCGGCACGCCTTACAAGTGTCATGCTTGCTTCACGTCCAATAAGAATGGGCGATACTACTCCCGGAAATAGAACGAGGTTCCTAACAGCAAGTATGGGCACCTCTTCGGGTGCCTCTGTTCCCATTAAATCAATAAGGTCTCCTTCAATGTCGGCAATCATAGAGAATGCCCTGTTATTCTGACTATCGTTACTCATTGTAAATCTAATGCAATCCATATTGGGGTGCAAAGTTACAAAAAAAGCTGAATAACAGAAACGTTTTGGCAAAGATTAACTATATAATATGCGTACCTTGGGACTTTTCAGAACTCAACGATAACTCTTCCGTTGATTTGTCGTCCTGTCAGATAATTCGGAACTGCCCATTGCCGCGAGGCAACATCAGTAACCCAATAGTAACCGCTTACGTTTGAAATGCCAAACAGATTCAGACAGTCAAGCTCAATCCATACGTTACGAAGGTCAAAGCCTGTCTTCTTGGTGTTCTTATAGGCCAAATAGCTCATTCCGATGTCGGCCCGTTTATAGGCTGGTGCCCGGAAATTCTGTATTTCGAGTCCACGGTGGGGCGCTCCGAATGGCAGACCGTCAGCAAAAGCCAACCTCAGTGTCATCTTCCAGCGTTCTGTTCCTGGGAAATAGTCAGTGAAATGCAGGTTTACTCCCCATCGCTGGTCAGTAGGTAATGGTACCCACTGCCCATTCATCTTTTGCTGTGTGCGCATGAGCGACAAACTGAGCCAAGAGTCGGTACCAGGAACAAACTCGCCATAGAGTTTCATGTCGAGGCCTGCTGCGTAGCCAGAACAAAGATTTTCGCCGTAGTAGGTCACCTTTACATTTTGCACGTTGTAGGGGATAAGGTTTGAGAGCGCCTTATAATAGGCTTCGGCCGAAAACTTGAAAGGGCGTCCACCATGTTTGAAACGAAAATCAAAGGCTGCCAAGAACTGCAACGACTGCTGGCTTTTGATATGATTATTAAGTTTTACTACAGTGACGTTAGCCTGAGTAGTTGTGTCGCGCAGCTCTTTATAGAATGGTGCTTGATAATAAAGTCCTGTAGCAAAACGTAGTGTAACGTCCTGATTCCATGCGGGTACAATCGCAAACGACACTCGTGGCGACAGGATGGCTTCACTGTTGAACGACCATCGGGCAAAGCGGAGTCCGTAGTTCAGCGTGTAGAATGACTCGCCACGGTTCCATTTATAGGTATCTTGCAAATAGGCTTCCAATCGATGGCTACTCATGCTTTGTTTTGACGACAACGTGTAAATCAGGTCGAGCCTGTTTCCTGTGTGGGGGATGCTATAACCACTTGAATCGCGCATTTCCCACTCGCGGCTCTGCTCTTTAACGTATTCCCATTTCATTGTTACACCAGCCTCGAAGAAATGTTTCTTGGTTCTTTTTTCGGCCGTGAGTTTCACGCTTTGTACGCGAGCTGTCAAATAGTTGCGTGCATGCTCCATATAGGTGCCAACTCCAAGTTGTTCAGTGGTTTGCGCATCGTCAAGCCAGTATTGTCCCTGAATGTCATATCGCTCTTGCTCCTTCGTGGTGAAGGCTGACCATAGAAGTTTTACTTGCGTGCTATCGCCCAAAAGTCTTGTCAGCGCAGCAGAGCCGAAGAAGGTTCGAAATAGGTCTTTCTCCTGACCGTCGAAATACACGCGAAATGTTTTCACGTCCTCCATCGTTCCAAATGATGTCTCACGATCTTTAGGTTTGAAGTTGTAGTGGTTTTCCGATATGTTTCCTAACAAGTCAAATGTCCATCGTGCATTGGGTTTATAAGTAAAGAACACTTGATAGTCAAAGAAGTTTGGCTTGTATTCTCCTGTTGTTTCGAGCGAACCAAGTAAATAGCGATTAGTTTTATACCTTAGGCCGTGGCTCATGGAAATCTTTTTGGTTGACATGCCAACATATGCACTGGCTCCGAGCAGCGAGGCCATGGCTGCGGCTTCCAATTGCTTTGGTTGTTTGTAAGTGATATCAAGTGCCGATGACATCTTGTCGCCATATTTAGCTGAGAAGCCCCCACTTGAGAACCCAACTTGGCCTACCATATCGGGGTTAATGACCGATAGCCCTTCCTGTTGACCGCTTCGAATGAGTAAGGGACGATAGACTTCAACACCATTTATATATACCGAATTTTCGTCGAAAGAGCCGCCTCGAACGTTGTATTGGCTCGAAAGCTCATTATGAGTCGACACACCAGCCTGTTGTTGAATGAGTTCTTCTACAGCGTTACCGCTAGACGTAGGAGTTCCTTGTAGTGCTTTCAGGTCAATTTGCTGCATCTGGTCGGTTTGGCGCCGTCGCTCTACAGCGGTTACCTCGCCCAGTTGTAGCCCGGCATGCATCTGTATTTGTAATGTTTGTGTTCCTTTCGGTTTGCGAAGTGTACGTGTACGTGGTTGGTATCCCACCATAGAGAACTTGACAACAACCGAATCTTTAGATTGGAGTGTTAACATAAACTCACCCTTCAGGTTGGTCATTGTTACTTTTGCCTGTTCAATGCAACTAACAGTGGCCAGTTCAAGCGCATTACCCTCATCGTCGGTAACGCGTCCTTTCAGCGTGAACGACTGAGCAAACACATCGATGCTAGCTATGATAAACATGGTTAGCACTAAGAGCCTGTGTAAGTGGAAATGAATCTTCATCTTTTTTATAACGATGAAAGTGGGCAAATATTGTAAGACCTTATTTCAACTCCAGTTCCTTTTGCAGTTTTAGTATCTCGTCACGATACTGTGCTGCCTGCAAGAAGTCAAGTTGCTTGGCGGCCTCTTTCATTCGTCGAGTCGTTTCCTCTATCAGTTTTTCCATTTGCGGTCGTGTCATACGCTCCACAATTGGGTCGGCAGCCAGGTCGATTGTGGTATCTTGCGTGTTAAGGGCTGCACGTTTTAGTTCTTTTATGTCAGAACTGTCATCCTTACTCAGTCTACTCTGTTTAAGAGTCTTTACAATTTGTGTCGGAGTGATGCCGTGTTGTTCGTTGTAATGCATCTGTTTAATGCGACGGCGAGTGGTTTCGTCAATGGTTAACTGCATTGACTGCGTAATGGTGTCGGCATACATGATAACTTTTCCGTTGACATTTCGGGCAGCACGACCAGCCGTTTGTGTTAGGCTTCGGTGCGAACGCAGGAATCCTTCCTTATCGGCATCGAGGATTGCCACCAAGGAAACCTCTGGCAAGTCGAGGCCTTCGCGCAGCAAGTTTACGCCAACGAGTACGTCGTAAACACCGTTCCTTAGGTCTTCAAGTATTTTTACTCGGTCGAGTGTGGCTACGTCACTGTGAATATAAGCAGTCTGAACACCGTGGTCCATCAGATATTCGGTCAGTTCCTCAGCCATCCGCTTTGTCAGGGTGGTTACTAGAACGCGTTCATGTCGTTCTGTCCTGATGCGTATTTCTTCTAAAAGATCGTCAATCTGATTTTCTGAGGGGCGTACTTCGATTTCTGGGTCGAGCAGACCTGTGGGACGGATAACTTGATCAACGACAACACCTTCAGCCTCCTGCAACTCGAAGTCGGCAGGAGTCGCAGAAACATAGATGACCTGATTCGTTTCTTGCTGAAATTCCTCGAATGTCAGGGGACGGTTATCGAAAGCTGCAGGTAGCCGGAAACCATATTCAACCAGATTGCTTTTACGAGCACGGTCGCCTCCATACATGGCTCCGATTTGTGGAACGGAGACATGGCTTTCGTCGATAAAGAGTAAAAAATCATCGGGAAAGAAATCTAACAAGCAATAGGGACGCTCGCCAGCCTGTCTTCCGTCGAAGTAGCGCGAGTAGTTTTCAATACCAGAACAGTGTCCCAATTCCTTTATCATTTCCATGTCATATTCTACACGCTCCTTAATGCGCTGTGCTTTAATCTCATCGCCAAGTTCTTCAAAATAAGCTACTTGTTTCGTAAGATCGTCCTGAATATCATGGATAGCCTTGTTGGTCTGTTCTTGTGAGGTCATGAATAAGTTGGCAGGATAAAGCCTGTATTCGGCATAACGTCCGAGCCGGTCGAGCGTCACGGGGTCGAGTTCTTCAATCGAGTCGATCTCATCGTCCCAAAAAGTAATGCGCAGCACCATCTCGTTATAGGCCATGTAAATATCTACCGTATCGCCTTTGACTCGAAAGTTTCCTCGTTCAAGAGTCAGGTCGTTTCGAGTGTAAAGTGCCTGCACTAATTTTCTTAACAAAGCGTTGCGCTCAAGTTTGCAACCTTGTTTTAATTCAATTACGTTTTCCTGGAGTGCAACAGGTGACCCCATTCCATAGATACACGAAACTGAAGATACAACAACCACGTCTTTTCTTCCTGAAAGTAAGCTGCTTACTGCGCTTAGTCTAAGTCTGTCTATCTCTTCGTTGATTGCTAAGTCCTTTTCGATGTATGTGTCAGTATGTGGAAGGTATGCTTCTGGCTGGTAGTAGTCATAATAACTTACATAATACTCAACAGCATTATCAGGGAAGAACCCTTTCATTTCGTCGTAGAGCTGTGCGGCCAAAGTCTTGTTGTGACTAAGAATAAGAGTGGGTCGATTTACATTTGCAATGACGTTTGCCATTGTAAAAGTTTTACCAGAGCCCGTGACGCCAAGCAAAACCTGTGCCCGGTCGCCGCGTTTCACGCCTTCCGTTAATTGTCTGATAGCCTCGGGCTGGTCGCCTGTAGGCTTGTATTTTGATGTTAGTTTGAAGTTTCCCATAACGTTTTCGCTTGCAAAATTACAAATAATTAGTGAAAACTACATATTTTGCGGTTAAAAAATATATAATCGCTTTGTTCTTTGCTTAAAAATGCGTACCTTTGCACGTCAATTTCAAGATAATAATGAGGAAAACAATATTTTTGATTGCCGGTATGGCTGCGTTGTTGTGCAGTTGCGCTGGCGAATTTAACAAGGTTTACAAGTCAGTTGACAATGATTACCGTTATGAATATGCCAAGCAGTGCTTTGCTCAGCAGAAGTATTTAAAGGCGGTAGCATTGCTCGAGGGGCTAATTACTGCCAAGAAAGGTTCCGACGAGGCAGAGGAAAGTCTCTATATGCTTGGTAAGGCGCAGTTTATGAGTGGCGATTTTGAGTCGGCATCGGAAACTTTCAAGAAGTATCATCAGACATATCCGAAAGGCATTTATGCAGAAGAGGCTTCCTTCTATGTAGGAGAAGCACTCTATGAAAGTGCTCCGGAACCTCGACTCGATCAGTCGCCAACTATCGGCGCTATTAATGCTTATCAGCAGTTCCTTGACTATTATCCCGATTCTAGGTGGCGTTCTAGGGCTCAGACAAAATTGTTTGAACTTCAAGACAAGCTCATAATGAAAGAGCTGCTTTCGGCTCAACTATATTATAACTTGGGTGGATACTTCGGTAACATTAACTCTGGCAATGAGAGTAATTATACAGCTTGTATCATCACTGCCCAAAACGCGTTGAAGACCTATCCTTTCAGCAGTCTGCGCAAAGACTTTTCGTTGCTTATCATGAAAAGTAAGTTCGAACTGGCAGAAAATTCCTCGGAAGAACGTAGATTAGAGCGCTACCGTGATGCTGAAGATGAATGCTATGGCTTCTTGAATGAGTATCCGGATTCGAAGGAAGTAGAACTTGCTGAAAAGTATATTGCCAAGTGCAAGAAAGTGACAAGAGACTAGGACAAATAATAAATTAAAAACATAATTTTATACAATGGACTACAAAAAATCAAAAGCTCCGGTTGATACCGTGACCCGCAACATCATGGACCTCTGTAAAGATACAGGTAACATCTATGAAAGCGTAGCTATTATTGCAAAACGTGCTAACCAGATTTCTGTACAGATAAAGGAAGATCTCTCGAAAAAGCTGGCCGAGTTTGCATCTTATAATGATTCCCTCGAGGAGGTGTTCGAGAATCGTGAACAGATAGAGATTTCTCGCTACTACGAGCGTTTGCCGAAACCCACACTGCTTGCAACTCAAGAGTTCATAGAGGGTAAGGTCTATTATCGCGACCCCTCACGTGACAACCAGCAAACTCAGGGAGAATTATGATACAGCGTAAGCAAACAGTCTTCTTGCTTCTTGCTTTTCTCCTGACAGTGGTGTGCATGTGTACTCGGATAGGCATGATAACCAGTGATGGAATAGTGGTAGCAAGAGTCTACAATCTGTGGCTGAGTAACGGACAAGGACTTCATAGTTTTGTAGTATGGCCTATGTTGGCCGTGCTGCTCTTGTCTTCTTTACTGTCAATTGTCGCTGTATTCCTGTATATGAAGCGCAAATTACAGGCTACGATGTGCCTTTGGAACATGCTTTTGTTGGTAATTTGGTATCTCGGCCTTGCCGTGTTACCCACCCAAAACGGTGGAGAACTGGCATTGGAATGGCCTGCCGTGTTGCCTGCTATTGGTATAATTTTGATCTTAATGGCACGGAAAGGCATTATTGCCGATGAGAAGCTTGTGCGTTCAATGGATAGAATAAGATAATAACATGCTGATTAAGACTGCTGAGTTTACGATAAGTGCGCCCGTCGTTGGTATGTGTCCTAAGGATACTAAGCCTGAGTATGCATTCATTGGACGCTCCAATGTAGGCAAGTCAAGCCTTATCAACATGCTTACTAACAACAAGAAACTCGCCAAGACCTCGTCGACTCCAGGCAAGACGCTTCTAATAAACCATTTTATCATTAATAGAGAGTGGTATCTTGTTGACCTACCCGGCTATGGATTTGCCAAGCGTTCGAAGAGCGAAGTACAGCGTCTCGATCAGATGATACGTGGTTATATCCTTCAACGTGAACAATTGGTGAATGTCTTCGTGCTGGTCGATATCCGTTTAGAACCGCAGAAGATTGACCTTGAATTTATGCAATGGCTTGGTGAGTCTTGTATTCCTTTCTCTATTCTCTTTACCAAAGCAGACAAACTGACAAAGGCAAAAGCCCGTGCAAGTGTAGATGCATACGAGAAAAAGCTGCTTGAGACGTGGGAGGAGATGCCCCCTTATTTCGTTACCTCTGCTGAAAATAAGGAAGGAAGAGAGGAGGTCCTTGATTATATAGCTCAAATCAATCAGTCAATTCAAGAATAAGTGGCAAAGGAAAACCCATATCTCGAAGTCATAAACCTGACGAAATCGTTCGGGGCACTTGTTCTTTTTACTGATATAAGTTTTTCTATTGCAGAAGGACAGAAAGTGGGGCTGATTGCCAAAAATGGTACAGGCAAGTCCACTCTATTGTCCTTGCTAGCTGGTAAAGATGGATATGATTCTGGTAGCATCATCTTTCGACGTGGTGTCAAGGTGGGGTTTCTGGAACAATCTCCCGTCTTTGATCCGGAAGAGAGCGTGCTTGATGCTTGTTTCAATCATGAAGGTGCACCGGAAAAGATACTTAAAGCTAAGCAAATACTTACTCAGCTGAAGATTAGAGACTTGCAGCAGCCTATGGGTCAGCTGTCGGGAGGCCAACAGAAGCGAGTTGCACTGGCAAACGTGCTGATAACTGAACCAGATCTGCTGATTCTCGATGAGCCGACTAACCATCTGGATCTTGAGATGATAGAATGGTTGGAGGGCTTCTTAGCCCGAGGAAATAAAACGTTGCTTATGGTGACCCATGACCGTTTCTTTCTTGATCGTGTTTGTTCGGTTATACTTGAACTTGACGACCACACCATCTACACCTACCGTGGAAACTATTCTTATTATTTAGAAAAACGGCAGGAACGTATCGATAACAAACGAGCTGAAATTGCGCGTGCAAACAATCTATACCGCACAGAACTCGAATGGATGCGCCGTCAGCCTCAGGCTCGTGGTCATAAAGCTAAATACCGCGAGGATGCTTTCTATGATTTACAGCGAGTTGCAAAACAGCGTATAGAGGAACGGCAAATACGCCTGAAGTCGAAAAATGTTTATATCGGAAGTAAAATCTTTGAGTGCCAATACGTGTCGAAGAAGTTTGGCGACGACATGGTTATACTTAAAGACTTTTACTATAACTTCTCGCGTTTCGAGAAGATGGGGATTGTCGGCAATAATGGAACTGGCAAGTCTACATTTATTAAAATGTTGTTAGGCTTGGAGCCGTTAGACAGCGGGCGCTTCGATATAGGCGATACTGTGCGGTTCGGCTATTTCTCGCAAGAAGGTTTGCAGTTCAATGAAGGTCAGAAAGTGATTGATATTGTGCGCGATATTGCCGACTATGTCGATTTGGGGGGTGGACGGCATATGACAGCTACTCAGCTGCTGCAATACTTTCTCTTCACTCCTGAGCAGCAATATAACTATGTAAGTAAACTCTCCGGAGGTGAGCGCCGTAAACTATATCTTTGTACGGTGCTTATGCGTAATCCGAATTTCCTTGTTCTCGACGAGCCTACCAACGACCTCGACATTGTTACCCTGCAAATTCTGGAGGAGTATCTTCAGGATTTCCCCGGCTGTGTGATTGTTGTCAGCCACGACCGCTATTTTATGGATAAGGTCGTAGACCATCTCTTGGTCTTTAATGGGCAGGGCGTTATTAAGGATTTTCCTGGTAACTACACTCAATATCGCGAATGGTTGTCGCTCTCAGATGAAAAGATCAAGAGTCCTGTTGTCGTCAACGAGGAAGAAAACAATAAGAGAAGTCACAAACCAGAACAGCGCCGACGCCTCTCTTTCAAGGAAAAGCGAGAGCTTGAACAGCTGGAAGCCGATATTGCAAGTCTTGAGGAAGAACAGCATCGGATAGAAGAGGCTCTTTGTGGAGGTACTACTTCGGTCGAGGAGATTACGGCGATGAGCAAGCGATTACCTCTTTTGAAGGAGGAACTCGACGAAAAGTCGATGCGATGGTTGGAATTAAGTGAATTGGCATGACAGAGCAGCAATATCCATCCCAGCTATTAGAGCAGGCAGTTCAGCAGTTCGCAAGCTTGCCAGGCATAGGGCGCAAGACCGCTCTTCGGCTTGTGCTGCATTTACTACGGCAGAACACCGACGACGTTGTACGTTTTGCCGATACCATTTCTACCATGAAGCGTGAGGTGAAGCATTGCCATGTGTGTCATAATATCAGCGATACAGACACCTGTCCCATTTGCTCAGACCCGCGCCGCGATGCGTCGACGGTGTGTGTGGTTGAGAATATTCAAGATGTGATGGCCATAGAAAATACCCAGCAGTTCCATGGTCTGTATCATGTTCTTGGCGGTATCATTTCGCCTATGGATGGCATTGGTCCCAGCGACTTGGAGATTGAGTCGTTGGTAGCACGTGTTGCCCTTGGCAACATTCAGGAAGTTATTTTGGCGCTCAGTCCGACGATGGAGGGCGACACAACAAGCTTCTATCTCTTTCGTAAGTTGGCTTCATTCAATATTAAAGTAAGTATTATAGCTCGAGGCATTGCCGTGGGCAACGAATTAGAGTATACTGATGAAGTGACGCTTGGTCGCTCCATCCTAAACCGAACTCCTTTCGATGGAAAATAATGTATTAAATAGAACGCAGCGTGTATTGATGTGTGTCTTCTGGTCATACATCATTATAACTTTATTCATGGCTATCGCTTTTGAGACTGAGACGTTGCCCACTGGAGTGTATGCTACATTCAAGCAGACTGAGTTCGTCATTTCTTTCGGAATGGAATTGCTTACAGTTTGTCTTATTCCGTTAGCACTGCGTCTCTTCAAGTTTCAGAAAGTGCATAACGACCTGTTACAACGCCAAGAGACAGCCTTGATGAAGTGGGGACAGTGTCGGCTCGCAATGCTGGCTCTTCCTTTGTTTATGAATGTGTTGTTCTACTACCTCTTTATGAATACTACGTTCGGCTACATGGGCATCATTCTGTTGCTTTGCATGCCGTTTGTCTATCCCAGTATGAACCGTTGTCGTGCAGAATTGGAATGAAACTGAGTGTCGTCATCGTCAGCTACAATGTCCGTTATTATCTCGAACAGTGTCTTGCCAGTGTCATGAAAGCCACGGAAGGCATGGATTGTGAAGTCATTGTAGTAGACAACGATTCGACAGACGGCACACTTGACTATCTGAAGCAACGCATTCCCGAAGATGTCATCTTCATCGAAAGCAATCACAACCTTGGTTTTGCACGCGCCAATAACATAGCCATCAGGCAGTCGCAGGGTGAGTATGTTTTGCTGTTAAACCCAGATACGTTTGTCGGAGAGCAAAGTATTCGACAGGTTGTCGACTTTATGGATGCTCATCCGAAAGCGGGCGGAGCAGGTGTCATGATGCATAATTCCGACGGTACGCTCGCTATGGAGTCAAGGCGAGGCTTGCCTACGCCTTGGGTATCGCTGCAGAAGATGCTGGGCTTTTCCGAACGTTACTACATGAAGCATTTGTCGTGGGATGAGCCAGGGCGTATCGACGTGATGAGCGGAGCCTTCTGTATGCTGCGTCGCAAGGCTCTTGACGAGTTAGGATTACTTGATGAGGACTTCTTCATGTATGGTGAAGATATTGATCTTTCCTATCGAATCACTCAAGGCGGATACGAGAACTGGTATGTGCCCGCACCAATTGTTCACTATAAAGGGGAGTCAACTCAAAAGTCATCGTATCGTTATGTCCATGTGTTCTATCAGGCTATGCTCATCTTCTTCCGCAAACACTATGGACACCTGTCGTTCCTGGTCACTGCTCCCATCAAAGCAGCCATCTACTTGCGTGCCCTGATAGCTTTGGTCATGATGCTCTATTGGCGCATGCGACAGTCGCTTGGTTTCATCGATGAAGTAGATCAGCAGACACGTTTCGTTTTTGTAGGCTCACCTGAGATGTTGGACCAATGCCGTGAATTGGCCCGTCGCAAGGGCTTGCTGGCTGAGTTTCATGGCAGTGTGCCGTCACTTGCCGACGTGAATAACTACATCATCGTCTATGATGTCGTGCGTTTTGGTTTTGGCAACGTCATTAAGATGGCAGCCCAACAGCAGCATGGGCTCTGCTTGATTGGCACTTATAGCACTCAAACCCGTATACTGATTACCCCAAAAGAAATTATCAAATGAGAATCCGCCTTCGTGCACTTGAACCAGAAGACCTCGATTTGCTGTACAGCATCGAGAATGACCAGTCGTTGTGGGACGTTGGAAACACAAACGTGCCATATTCACGCTATGCACTTCATAACTATATTGCACAGACAACAGGCGATATCTATCAGGACGGGCAGGTGAGGCTGATGATAGAAAATGAGCAGAGCGAGGTTGTCGGTATAGCTGACCTGGTGAACTTCGATGCGCGTCATCAGCGGGCAGAACTGGGATTGGTCATCATTAATAAGTTCAGACGTAATGGCTATGCCGTTGAAGTCGTTGGTCAGGTTGCTGACTATGCGCTTCGTGTGCTTCACCTGCATCAGCTTTATGCTGTGGTCGATGCAGACAATATGGCTTCGTCCTCACTGTTCGCTCATGTCGGCTGGCTGTCTTCGGCTCGTCTGCATGAATGGCTTTTCGATGGAAAGAGCTATCACGACGTTATCATTTACCAAAAAATACTATAGTCATGGATTCTACGATTACTTATATTCTAAACATTCTTGTGGCGGCTCTGTTGGGTGGTGCCATTGGTTTGGAGCGTGAGTTCCGTGCCAAGGAGGCCGGATTCCGTACTCATTTCCTTGTCGGACTTGGCAGTGCGCTCTTTATGATACTCTCGGCGCATGGCTTTGATGCCGTCGTCGGAACTCCTGGCGTGCGTCTCGACCCTTCACGAATTGCAGCCCAGGTAGTCAGCGGCATCGGCTTTATCGGTGCCGGAACGATTATCTTGCAGAAGCATGCCGTTCGTGGACTGACCACGGCGGCAGGTCTTTGGGTAACATCGGCTATTGGTATGACCTCGGGTGCCGGTATGTATCTGCTTGCTTCTACGGCCACGGTATTGGTGCTGCTGTGTCTCGAAGGAATGAATGTTATCCATCGGCGTCTGCATGGTTCCCAACATGCTGATGCTGATATAGATGAAAAGGAAGAACAGATATAAAAGAATCCCCTCCTGTTTTTAGGGAGGGGATTCTTTTTTGCAGGTATTGTGGGCTACTCAAGTAGCTTGTCTTGCTTCAGCTTTTCCACAAACTCGTCAATCTTGCGCAGTTCTTGCGGGATGCGGATGTTTTGAGGACAGTGTGGCTGGCACTGTCCGCAGCCGATACAATGGTCGGCCTGACGGGCACGTGGTACCGAACGGTCAAGCGAAATAAGGTACTTGCGCCGGTTCTCTTTATACGTTTTGTCCATCAGTGCACTGGGAAGCAAGCCCTCGTTCTTGCACTTGTTATAGTGCACGAACAGTCCTGGAATATCCACACCATAGGGACAAGGCATGCAGTATTTACAATCGTTGCAGGGAATGTTCTCCAGCCCTACGATTTGCTTGGCAATGTCGCCGTGCAGGAATTCCTGCTCTTCTTCGGTAAGCGGTTTCAAAGGACAGTAGCTCAGCAGGTTGTCCTTGAGGTGCTCCATGTAGGTCATGCCGCTCAGAACGGTAAGCACGCCTTTGGGAGTTCCTGCATAGCGGAATGCCCATGATGCCACGCTGCGTTCTGGAATACGTTGCTTCAGGGTGGTGGCAAGGTATTGAGGCAGGTTAGCCAGACGTCCTCCCAAGAGCGGTTCCATGATGACTGCAGCGATGTTGAGTTTCTGTAACTCGTCGTAAAGGTAGCGTGCGTCTACGTTCTTGCTGCTGATTTCGTTGGCGAAGTCCCAATCCAAGTAGTTCAGCTCAATCTGTACGAAGTCCCAGTGGTATTTATCGTGCATGGCGAGCACCTCGTCGAACACTTCCTTCTTCCCATGGAACGAGAAGCCGAGGTTGCGAATGCGACCAGCTTCGCGCTCCTTGACCAGATAGTCCATGATACCATTGTCAACAAAGCGTTTGTTGAATTCGTCCATGTCTTTGCCGATAGCGTGGAGTAGGTAGTAGTCGATGTAGTCTACTTGTAGTTCGCTGAGCGACTTCTTGTACATGCTGATGGCTCCTTCTCGGGTTTGGAAACTGGGATGGAAGTTCGACAGCTTGGTAGCTACGTAGTATTCCTCGCGCTTATGGCGGCTCAGGGCAATGCCCGTGCAGTGCTCCGACTGTCCTTGGCAATAGACGGGTGACGTGTCGAAGTAATTCAATCCGTGCTCAATGGCATAGTCTGTCTGGCGGTTAATCATCTCTTGGTCAAACTCATTGTCGCTTCCCTCCTTCATGGGCAGTCGCATCATGCCATAGCCCAGCAGTGAAACCTTGTCGCCCGTAGAGGAGTTGGTCCTGTACGTCATCTTTCCTACGGGAGGCTCTACCTGCTTCTTGTACTCTTCAGTGGCATTGCTGCCCTGCTTGTTGCCGGCACAGACAATGAGGGTGGTGGCTGTTCCCGCACCAAGATATTTGAGGAACGAACGCCTTGATATATTCTTTTCCATCGTTTAAATCGTTTTATGTACTTCGTGACCTTCTACGTAGATAGCTGAGAACGGGCGTGCCGGGCATACGTACTCACAAGCTCCGCAACCGATGCAGCGGCTTTCGTTGATAGCGGGTATAGAGGGCGACAGGTCGTCGTCGGGATCGAGGGGAACCATTTCGATGGCCTGCACCGGGCAGTGGCGCGCGCAGTTGCCGCATTCCACGCCATCGTTCACGCTCACGCAGTTCTTCTGAATGAAGACGGCATGACCAATCTGCGTGCTCGACTTCTCTTCGAGGTCCACCAAGTTGATGGCTCCAGCCGGGCATACTTCGGAACAGCGGTTGCACTCCGGTCGGCAGTAGCCTCGCTCATAGCTCATCTCTGGTTGCATGAGGTGCATCAAGTCGGTGGAAGGACGGAGCACACCGTTGGGACATTCCGACACACAGAGCTGACATCCCGTGCAGCGCAGGGCCATGTTTCTTGCTGAGCGAGAGCCTGGAGGCGTCAGCGGTGTCTGGCGTTCGGGCGCTACCTTGTCTGCCAGGTCGGCATATCCGCCATCAAACATTTTCTGCTTTTGGGCCAGTGCAGCTGTAGTGGCCATGGCTGTAGCAAGCAGGAAGGAGCGACGTCCTGTAGGAACAGCTTCCCCCGCATTCTTCGAAGGGGCTTCTGCAGTATTCTCCTTAGGGGACGACTGGGGGGCCGGCCTTCCATATTCCAGTGCTCCGAACTTGCATTTGTCGATGCAGTCGCCGCAAACTACGCAGCGTGAATAGTCCACCTGCTGTGTCGTATAGTCGATGCAAGCCGCCTTGCAGTTCTTCGTGCATAGTGAGCAATGCTTGCACTTGCCTTCGACGAATCTGATTTTGAGCCATGAGAACCGGGCACAGAACGAGAGTAGCGTGCCGACAGGACAGATTGTGTTGCAATAAGTGCGTCCGTTGCGCCAGGCAAGTACAAAGAGGATGACGAGCGTGGCCAAGGCAATGATGAGTACAGGCATCGACTTGAGCCATACGTCGACAGTGTAGAACGCATAGCTGTCGACCCTCTCAGCAAAGGAAGCGAGCACATTGTTTCCCATCTTCCACAGTGGTTGAAGCACCATTGTCATGATGCGACCGAAGGCACTGTAGGGTGCCAGTAGCTGAACCACCGACCCGATGCCTGCCACCAGGGCAGCAATCAGCAGACCAAGCATGGTATAGCGGAGCAAGCTCTTGGCCTCCGAGTAGGTGTAGCGGTTCTTCTTTGATTTCTTGCCCAGCCATCCGAAGATGTCTTGCAGCACGCCGAGTGGGCAGATAACCGAGCAGTAGATGCGCCCGAAGACGAGCGTCAGCACCAGAAGCAGTACGATGACGACGGCGTTGAGCGCCAGTATGGCTTCGAGCGCCTGCATCTTTGCCATCCAAGCCAGCCAGTGGTGGGCCGTTCCCGTGAAGTCGAGGAACAGTAGCGAGAGTCCGATGAGAAACACTGCTGCCAAAGCGATTCGTATTTTACGTAGCATAATATTAGTTTAGTTTTACAATCCAGATGCTTACTTCGTAGAGAAGCCAGATAGGCAGTGAGACTACCATGAGTGTCATCACGTCGGTTGTGGGCGTAATGATGGCTGCCACGATGAGGATAACCACGATGGCGTGACGCCTGTACTTCGACATGAGCCTTCCGTTGATGAGCCCCATCTTGCCGAGAATGGCGCAAACCACAGGCAGCTCGAAGGCTACTCCGATGACCAGGCTCATGGAAATGAAGGTGTCGATGTAGCTTTGCAGCGTCAGCATGTTGGCTACTTCGGGGCTCACCTGATAGGTTCCGAGGAAGTGGACGGTCAGGGGGAAGATGAGCAGATAGTTGACCGTGGTGCCCAGAAGGAACATGACATAAGCCGAACCTACGACCCAGAGTGCAGCACGACGCTCGTTCTGATAGAGACCGGGGCTGACGAAGCTGAAAAGCTGGTAGAGCACGTAGGGCGAAGCCATGAGAAGTCCGGCGTAGAGAGCCACTCGCATGTGGGTCATGAACTGCTCCGTCAGTCCGGTGTTCATCAGATGCAGGCTGAAAGGCTCCACTCCCAGGATGCGATAGGCCACGAACTTGTCGGAGCAGGGTGCAAGCACAAGGTCGAACAGTTGTTCTTTCAGGCAGAAAGCCACCACAGCCATCACCATCGTTACGCCTAAAGCATGCAGAATGCAGTAGCGCAGCTCGTCGAGATGTTCCCAGAAGGTGGTCGGTTCGCTACTCATTCGGCTTCTTCTCGTCGGTGGTGTCGGCTTCTATTTCCTTCATTCCGTCCTTGAAACTCTTCACTCCTTTACCTAATCCGTTCATCAGTTCTGGTATCTTCTTGCCGCCGAAAAGCAGCAGAACAATGAGGGCTATGATGAGAATTTCCTGCATGCCCAGTCCGAATAGCAAGGCTTTTAGTCCAAACATGTTTGTTATTGTTTATGAGGTTCGTATTATTGGAAATACGCGGAGAATACGATTATTCTCCGCGCAGATGCTTGTCCATGTTGAGTGCAGCACGACGGCCGTCGCCCATAGCCAGGATAACGGTGGCACCGCCACGCACGATGTCGCCGCCGGCAAAGATTTCGGCTCGGCTCGACTGCATGCCTTCGTTCACGGCGATGGTGTTCTTCCGGCCCAGCTCCAGGCCCTCGATGCTCTTCGGAACCAGCGGATTGGGGCTTACGCCCACGGCAACAATCACCTGGTCGACGTCGAGCGTCACCGTCTTTCCCTCGACGGGTACGGGCGAACGACGTCCGGAGGCATCGGGCTCGCCCAGCTCCATGACCTGCAGCACGGCCTGCTTCACGGCACCTTGCTCATCGGCAATGTACTCGATGGGGTTGTGGAGCGTCAGGAAGTCGATGCCTTCTTCCTTGGCATGCTTCACTTCCTCGAGTCGTGCCGGCATTTCGGCCTCCGAGCGACGATAGACTAACGTCACCTCGGCACCCAGTCGCTTGGCCGTGCGGCAAGAGTCCATAGCGGTATTGCCACCGCCTACGACCAGCACGTGCTTACCCAGATTGATGGGCGTATCGGTCTTCGGATTGGCAGCATCCATCAGGTTCACTCGAGTCAGGTATTCGTTCGACGACATGATGTTGATGGCATTCTCGCCGGGAATTCCCATGAAATTGGGCAGACCGGCGCCGCTGCCTACGAAGATACCCTTGAAGCCTTCTTTCTCCAACTGCTCTACGCTGATGGTCTTGCCCACGATGACGTCGGTCTGGAAGTGCACGCCCATCTTGGCAAGGTTGTCGATTTCAACGTCGACAATCTTGTTTGGCAGGCGGAACTCGGGGATGCCGTACTTCAGCACACCGCCAATCTCATGTAAGGCTTCGAACACATAGACGTCGTAGCCCTTCTTCACCATGTCGCCGGCGAAGCTCAGTCCGGCAGGGCCCGAGCCCACGACGGCAATCTTGATGCCGTTAGCAGGTGCTATTTCGGGCAGCGAGATGTTGCCGCTCTCGCGCTCGTAGTCGGCGGCGAAGCGCTCCAGATAGCCAATGGCCACGGCGGGCTCGTTCATCTTCAGGTGTATGCACTTGCTCTCACACTGCTTTTCTTGCGGGCAAACGCGTCCGCAGACAGCGGGTAGGGCAGAGGTGTCCTTCAGGACTTTGGCGGCAGCCAGGAACTGTCCGCGCTCAATGTTCTTGATGAATGAGGGTATGTTGATGTTCACGGGGCAACCTTCGACGCAGGTAGGCTTGGCGCAGTCCAGGCAGCGCTTGGCCTCGGTCATCGCCATCTCCTTGGTCAGGCCGATGTTTACCTCCTCTGTACGGGTGGTGGCACGATAGACGGGGTCGAGTTCGGGCATGACGACGCGCTCAATCTGCGTGCGCTCCTTGGGCTTCATGCTCTTGCGCAGCTCGTCGCGCCACGGGGCGTTGCGGTCGGTGAGAACCTCGATCGTGTCGTTTGTCGGGTCGTCGTCCATGACGATGTCGGAGTTCTCAGAGCGCTTGATGCTTTCGGATTTATCCGTTCCAAGGTGCTCCTCGTAGTGTTCCATCTCCTCCTGCTCGGCTTTCTTGAAGGTGCCCATGCGCTTGAACATCTCGTCCCAGTCGACCAGAGCGCCGTCGAACTCGGGACCGTCGATGCACACGAACTTGGTCTTGCCGCCAATGGTCAGTCGGCAAGCACCGCACATGCCGGTACCGTCGACCATAATCGTGTTGAGCGATACCTCGCAGGGAATGCCGTGCTTCTGTGCGGTGAGGTTCGAGAACTTCATCATGATGGGAGGTCCGATGGCAAAAACCTTGTCGACGTGCTCCTGTTCGATGAACTTCTCGATGCCTATGGTGACGACGCCCTTCTCGCCATATGAGCCGTCGTCGGTCATGATGATCACTTCGTCTGACGACTCTCGTACCTTATCTTCCAGTATAATGAGGTCTTTCGAGCGGCCTGCCATCACCGAGAGTACTCGGTTGCCGGCCTTCTTCAGGGCCTGAATGATGGGCAGCATGGGGGCGACGCCCAGTCCGCCGCCTGCACAGACCACGGTTCCGTACTTCTCGATGCGGGTGGGATTGCCCAGCGGGCCTACAACATCGGTCACATAGTCGCCCACGTTCAGGGCGCAAAGTTTGGTCGACGACAGGCCAACCTTCTGCACTACCAGGGTGATGGTGCCTTTCTCAACGTCGGCAGCGGCAATGGTGAGGGGCATGCGTTCGCCCTTGGCACCTACGCGCACAATCACAAAGTTGCCTGCCTTGCGGCTTTTGGCAATGAGGGGAGCCTCAATCTCGAAGAGATAAACCTTTTCGGAGAACTGCTCTTTCCTGACAATTTTATTCATATTCCGTTTGTTTAGTTCCAATATTTCGTGCAAAGGTACGAAAAAGTAAGCATATTGCAAAGAATTCGCCCTGTTTTTTTACTACTAAGTGGGTGGCATTAGTGGCGAGGGCGATATAGATTGAACGGACTAATCGGTGGGATTAGTCCGTTCAATCGGTAGGATTAGTGGCTTCAATCTATGCGAAAGGTGCCTTAATCAATCATCTCGAAGCCTGTGTAGGGCACGAGTGCTGCGGGGATGCGGATGCCGTTCTCCGTCTGGTTGTTCTCCAGCAGGGCGGCCACGATGCGCGGCAAGGCCAGTGCCGAGCCGTTCAGCGTGTGGCACAGCTCCGTCTTCTTGTTGTCGGCACGACGGTAGCGGCACTTCAGGCGGTTGGCCTGATAGGTGTCGAAGTTGGATACCGACGACACTTCGAGCCAGCGTCCCTGTGCTTCTGAGTAGACCTCGAAGTCGTAGCAGATGCTGGAAGTGAACGACTGGTCGCCTCCGCAAAGCAGCAGAATGCGGTAGGGAAGCTCCAGTTTCTTCAGCAGTCCCTCCACGTGTTCGAGCATCTCCTTGTGGCTCTCCTTCGAGTGTTCGGGCTTATCGATGCGCACGATCTCGATTTTCGAGAACTCGTGCAGGCGGTTCAGGCCGCGCACGTCCTTGCCATAAGAGCCTGCTTCGCGGCGGAAGCACTCGGTGTAGGCGCAGTTCTTGATGGGCAGCTGGGCTTCGTCGAGAATGACGTCGCGATAGATGTTGGTGACGGGAACCTCAGCGGTAGGTATCAGATAGAAGTCGTCGACCTCGCAATGATACATCTGGCCCTCCTTGTCGGGCAGCTGACCCGTACCATAGCCCGATGCGGCGTTGACCACCGTGGGCGGCATGATTTCGGTATAGCCGCTCTTGCGGGCCTCGTCGAGGAAGAAGTTGATCAAGGCGCGCTGCAGGCGGGCACCCTTACCAATGTAGACGGGGAAGCCGGCACCTGTGATCTTGACGCCGAGGTCGAAGTCGATGAGGTTGTACTTCTTGGCCAGCTCCCAGTGGGGCAGCGGATTGTTGATGCCCAGCGTGGGGTTCGTGGTCCAGTTGCCTACGGTGTCGTCGGGTGTGCATTCCCTCAGGTTGCTCTTCACCACGTGGTTGTCTTCGGCAGCCTTGCCCTCGGGCACTTCGTCGTAGGGTATGTTGGGGATTTGGCAGAGCAGGCGCGTCATCTCTTCCTGTGCCTGGTTCATGGTCTCTTCCAGCTGCTTCGAGCTTTCTTTCAGGGCGCTCACGGCCTGCTTGGCCTGCTCGGCCTCTTCGCGCTTGCCTTCCTTCATGAGTCGTCCTATCTGGCCCGACTGCTGCTTCTGCTCGTTCAGGTTCTTGTCGAGCTGCTGCTGGGCTTCGCGGCGACGCTTGTCTACGGCCAGCACTTCATTGACAGCCTCTCTGGCTCCTTTGAATTGTTTCTTCTCCAACCCGCGTATTACGCGTTCGGTCTCTTCTGTGATAAGTTTAAGTGTAAGCATTTCTTTATGAGTGTTTTTTGTTTCTTTGTTTCGTTTCAGCTATTTTCCCACGATCACTTTCCTGCCGTCGACGATGTAGACTCCTGCGGGAAGTGTGTGCAGGAGGTCTTTCAGCTCGTCGCGCGAGGCGATGGCAATCTTCTGTCCGCCCAGCGAATAGACGGCTACCTGCTGGCTGCTGGCGTCGGTCTGCACGCCCTTGATGCCCGAAGGCAGCGATGCAATGTCGAAGCGCGTCTTGTCGAGATAGTCCATGCGGCGCGTAAACCAGTCGCGCAGGTACTCCATTTCTTCGTCGAAGTTCAGTTCGAGGTGGGCTACGTCGCTGTCGAAGCTCCATCTGTCGTGCTCGCGCTGGGCGGCTCCGTTGGTCTTGAACTCGTTCAGTTGGTCCTCGAAGCGCTTGATGATGGCGTCGGTGGCCAGGTAGGTTTGCCGCAGGTCGCGATAGCGCAGGCGCACTTTCATGTTGAAGTCGTCGGCGTTGGTGTTGCGCAGACGGCGGAACAGGTTGTAGTCGCCGTGCTCATAGTTGCTGATGAAGGTGGCGTAGTCCTGCTCAGGGCCGAGGAAGGACTGGTGATAATAGTCGTCGCTCCAGCGCTGTCCGCTGGTGGCATCCATATCCCACACGCTGAAGGTGATCTTCTTGTCCTGCTGTTTGTCGTAGCAGGCAAAGAACATGTTCTTGCCGTGGTTGTCGGTAGCGAGGATGGTTTCCATCAGAATGTAGTAGTCGATGACGACGGGCAGGTCGAAATATTCGCCGATGTACCTCTTGAAATCGGTGTTGTTGGCTGTGCAGACGAAGTTGACGGCATCGTAGAGCACGCTCCAGTCGGTGGGTATCACGTCGTCGATGTCGGGGTACTTCACGTTGTAGTTGTCCCACGCCTCGCTGTATTCGTTCGGTGTAGAGAGGAAGTCCTTCGGATAATATCCGCCGTCGGGGCGGGTTCCCATGAGCGTGGCGTAGCTCCAGTCTTTCGATTTCCACAGCTGGCCGTGCACTTCGCCCGTAGCCTCGTCATACTTTTTCAGCTTCATCTGCTTGCGGTCTACGTTCTCCGTCATGCAGTAGATGCCTTGATAAGCGTCGTTGAGCACCAGTTCGACGAAGCGTCCGCGCGAGCCTGTCATAGCTTTCGGCTCCTGGCCAATGTAGTAGGGCTTGGAGCTGAAGTCGTTCCAGAGGTCGGTGAGTATGCGGTTGCGGATGCGGCTCATGTCTACTTGGCACGACTCCAGTATCCATGAGTTGTCGTTGCGCAGCCCGAAGAACTTCTGTTCGAGCTTCTCGCCGTTGGCGTCCTGCAGCTTCACGTGGTAGTTTCGCTTGTGCTTTCCGTTGGAGTTGGTGATGCCTCCACGCCATTTGGCCTTCATGTTGAACCAGTCTTGCTGGTCTCTGTCGGGCTCCTGCACCTGGATGGTTCCCTTGCTATATTCGTTGTTGAACGAGCCGTAGAGGTGGACGACGGGCAGCGACGTGAAGGTGACGCTTCGACTGATGCTCGTTCCGTCATCCTTTGCTACTCTGAACGTGTAGTTCTTCTCGCCCTTGACGCTTCTGAAGGTGTAGTTCGAACCGCTGGGCACCTCAATGCCGTTGATCTTCAGATTGCCCCATCCTTCCTGCTTGTCGTAGGTGATGACGGTCTCGTAGTTGCTGCCGAACGCAGAGAGGGGCAGCGTGTAGAGGTAGAAGTCAAGGTCGCCCACGTAGCTCAGTCCGTGTTGTCCGATGGTCAGGTTGGCCAGCGCCTTGCTCAGTGGGTCTTTGGTGGGCATGTTGGCAATGAGCTTGCGCACCTGTTCCAGGCTCTCGAAACTGTCGCCTGCCTGGGCTATGAGCTCCTCGATTTCGCTTTTCGAGAAGTAGTCGGCCAGCTCCTGGCGCACTTTCTCCTTTTCGCCGGCAATGAGTTGGTCGGCAGTTCCCAGGAACGAAAGCTTCAGGTTGTCGAAGGCCACCCAGTTGGCAGTCGTGCTTTCGAGCCTGATGCCCAGGTTGAGGGTACCGTCTTGGCCTACGTTTGTGGCGATAGAATAGCGCTTGGGGCGCTCGTTGTAGGTGCTGGCTTCTGTCTGCTGTTCGTTGGCAAAGAAGTAGACGCCGGTTGCCGGCGTGCCGATGCCGCCGCTTTGCAGGGTGGCAATGATGTCGGCCTCGATGCTGTATTTGCCTTCCGGCAGGTTGGTCAGCGTTTGCTCAATCGAGTAGTCAGCCAGGCCTCCCCACCAGTTCTCCTGCCATTTCTCAAGGAAGGGAACGACAACGGAGGCGTTTTGGTTGCGATAGTTTCCGAAGGAGGGGCTGCTCCATCCGCCCGTTTCGGTCCAGCCGTTGGGCGATTCGGTGGTGCCGGCAAGCCAGCTCGACACGTCGATACCGGTAGTGGGGGGCGTGTTGCCTGCTGCTTCCTTGACGAGCGTGCCGCTGGCGTCGTAGAACATGAAGCGCTGGTTGCTGCCGTAGTCGCCTTCCTTGGAGTAGGTTCCTACGCAGTAGCTGTCTGTGCGGACGTCCCAGATGTGGTCTTGCTGACCGACATTGCGAATGGTGTAGACGCTTTCTTCCTGCTCTGCAAACGTCCACAGCGAGTAGTCGCCGTCCTTGGCAGCGGTCATGCTGATGTATCTGCGAAGCGGACTATCGGAGCGTACGCCGTCGTAGGTGACGTATTGGCCTGTCTTAGAGTTTCTTATGGTGAACGTTTCATCGCTTTCTTCAGTCATAACCCAATAGGTTTCCTCGTCTTTGCTCGAGGTGCTGAGGTAGAATAAAGGGGTGTTTTGCTGGGCTGTAGTCCCGTCGGTGACACAGCCGGAAGGGAACTGCGAACACACGATGTGGTACTTCTTGCTGCCGTTGAAGTTTGGTTTGGCCAGAAGCACTAATGAGCTTGTGATGAAGCAGACTGCTATTAGTAGGAACCTTCTCATTGCTTTGTTGATTAGAATGCGGCTGCAAAATTACAAAGATTTTCTGAAATAAACGACAACTTGCGGCATCTTTCGTTGCTTTTCCTGTACGTTTTTTGTTCGTAGGTGTCACTTTGCCATAGTGGAAGGGGCACTTCGGCCTAGTCGAAGTTCCCCTTCGGCTTGGTCAAAGTTCCCCTTCGGCTTGGTCAAAGTTCCCCTTCGGCTTGGTCAAAGGGGCACTTCGGCATAGCCAAAGTTCCCCTTCGGCATAGCCAAAGTGACTTTTCGCCAAGCCTTCGCCGCTGCTTCCAACATACGAAAGCACTGCAATCAGTTGATTAACAAAGCGTTAATGCAACTAATTGCAGTGCTGCGGTAGAATATAAAGCTTAGCGTGTGGGGCTTTGCTCCCCGCTTTCTCCTATTTCACTTCTTCCCATTCAAACACCGAGCCGTTCTTGCGTGCTGGGTCGGGACCTGCGAAGTCCATAGAGTAGGGGCTGCCCGTTGTGGGGCTCTTGCCGATGTAGCGGTGGTTGCGCAGGGAGAAGAGCATGAAATCGTGGCCGAGATAATCCTGCCAGAGGAACTGCTCGGCATCCTGCTCGCTGTTGGTGAAGCGCACGTCGCCCGGCAGGCCGTCGCCATAAACCTTCACGTAGCGGCCGTCGACGCACTTCAGCGACACCTTTCCCTGACCGCGGTCTATAATCTGGAAGTAGAGCAGGCCGTGCGGGTCGCAGACAGCAGGCCGTCCGTTGGCCTTGTTGATGATGCGGAAGGTCTTGCCGTAGGGGATGTTCTGGCTGCGGTCGGCACAAGGCTCCTCAACGGTGAAGTTATCGAACTCGGCATAGCCGCCCTTCTTGCCCTTCGTATTGAAAGCGAAGAGGGCGTGGCGCGAGCCTTGGAAACTGATGAGCTGATAGCTGAGGGGCATCTCTCGGCCCAGCGAGTGGAATTGCTCGCCGTTGAGCGAGTATTCATAGTGTGCCTGATCGTGGTCGTAGTCGCCCACCATGCGTAACCACACCTTCTCAAGCGGTCGGTCGGTAGAAGCTATGTCAATATCTACGGTGTCGTTGGTCAGTTGCTCAAAGCAGCGCACGCGCAGTCCCGTGTTTTGTTTGACGACACCAATCCACGAGCAGGGCACGTTGATGTTGCCCAGGCCGCAGACGTCACCGTCCTTCATACCCTCGATATACAGCTCCACGGTGGTGACACTCTTCGGGCCGATGACGCGCTGTGTCAGCGTGTTGCGGGCCCACATCAGCTGTTCGGCAGGCTGTGCCTGGATGCGCAGACGTCCGTTCTTCAGGCTCCACATCTTGTCGTCGGGGTTGTGGTTCCACTGCCAGATGCGGCCCAGCTGCTTGCCGTCGAAGTTCTCGCTGCGGTTGTAAGGGGCGTGAGCGGCTTGTTGCTGTGCCGAAGGAACTTCCTCGACGCCAGGTTTGAACCAAGTGCGCGGCGCACGTCCCAGGTTGCCCTTCAGTCCCACCATAGGCCAGCCGTCTTCCCAAGTCATAGGCATGAGGCATACCGTTCGGCCGATAGAGTGGAAGTCCATCATGAAGAGTGCCCACCACGAGCCGTCGTTGAACTGCACGATGCCGCCCTGATGGGCGTTGGTGCAGGCCGTAGCATCCTTGTCGAGCGGGCCGAGGCCGAACTTTGTGCCGTCTTCGCCAATGCGGTACTTCGTGCCTCTGGGCACTTGCGTCAGCGAGGCAGCGTGATATCCATAGGTCTCGTCGGCCGTAATCACACGTGTCTCGTAGGGTCCCCAGATGCTCTTGGAGCGCGAGCAGAGCGTGCGGCCGTTGGGACGGTAGTCGGTGGAGATGAGGTAGTACATGCCGTTTATCTTATACATGTGGTGACCTTCGCCTACACCGTTGCCCTCAGGGATTATCACGCGTTCCGTTCCCTCCTTGGGACCGCTCATGTCGGGCTCCAGCTCTGTGCACTTCACGGTGCCGTAACCATGAATGGCGTAGACCTTGCCGTCGTCGTCGAAGAGCACGCCCAGGTCGTAGATGTTGCCTTTCATGTTATGGTGCTTCCAAGGGCCTTTGATGTCCTTTGAGGTGTAGCATTGCAGTCCCTTTCCGTTGACGTTCGAGAAGACGTAGAACTGTCCGTTGGCGTAGCGGATGCAGGGCGCCCAGATACCCTGTCCGTAGATTTCCTCGTGGTTCTTCAGCGAGAAGCGGTCCTCAGGGAAGTCGAAGCGGTCGAAGCAGTAGCTGACGTTCTCCCAGTTCACCAAGTCCTTCGAATGTAGGATGACGAGACCAGGTACGGTGTGCATCGTAGTTCCTGCCAGATAGTAGTCGTCGCCCACGCGAAGGATGTCGGGGTCGGAGAACTCATCATAGAAGAGAGGGTTAGTAAACGTGCCGTTGCCGTTGTCGGCAGTCCATGATACGGTTTGTGCCTTAGCAGGAAGAGCGGTCAGCATACCTGCTAAAGCGAGGATGAATAACTTATTCATAATTTTGGCTTTAGATATTTTCCTGTGATGCTTTGCTTGCAGTTGGCTACAGTCTCTGGCGTACCAGCCACAACGAGGTTGCCTCCTTCGTCGCCGCCTTCTGGTCCCAGGTCGATGAGCCAGTCGGCCAACTTCACTACGTCGAGGTTGTGCTCAATGACGAGGATGGTGTGTCCGCGTTCTATCAGGGCGTCGAACGAACTCATGAGGCGTCGGATGTCGTGGAAGTGAAGTCCCGTCGTCGGCTCGTCGAAGATGAAGAGCGTGGGCTCCTGCTTCTCCTGTCCGATGAAGTAAGCCAGCTTTACGCGCTGGTTCTCGCCGCCAGAGAGCGACGAGGAGTTCTGGCCGAGCTTGATGTAGCCCAGACCTACATCCTCCAAAGGCTTCAGTCGGTTGACGATGGTCTTCTGTTTATGCTCTGAGAAGAAGGCGATAGCCTCGCTGATGGTCATGTTGAGCACGTCGTCGATGTTCTTGCCCTCGAAGCGTACGTCGAGGATGTCGTGCTTGAAGCGGTGCCCGTGACAGGCTTCGCACTCCAGCACGAGGTCGGCCATGAACTGCATTTCGACCGTAATGGTGCCTGCACCCTTGCATTCGTCGCAACGTCCGCCGTCGGCATTGAACGAGAAGTATTGGCTCGTAAATCCCATCTGCTGGCTCAACGGCTGTTCAGCAAAGAGGTCGCGAATAGCGTCGTAGGCCTTCACATAGGTGGCAGGGTTCGAACGCGTAGACTTGCCAATTGGGTTCTGGTCGACGAACTCCACATGCTTGATGGCGTCGACGTCGCCGCCCAAGCCGGCATATTCGCCTGGAGCATCGTACACTTCGCCCATGTGGCGTTTGAGGGCAGGGTAGAGGATTCCCTTGATGAGCGACGACTTGCCGCTTCCGCTGACACCTGTGACCACCGTCATTACGTTGAGTGGAATTTGCACGTCGATGCCTCGAAGGTTGTTCATGCGGGCTGAACGTATGTCGATGTGTCGGTTCCAGGGGCGCCGGCTTGTGGGCACAGCAATAGTCTCTGCCCCTGTGAGGTACTTCACCGTATGGCTTCGGGGATATTTCTTCAACGACTGTTCGTTGATGTCTTCAGCTTTGCCCTCGAAGACGATTTCGCCTCCCAGTCGTCCTGCGTCCGGCCCTACGTCTATCAGGTAGTCGGCAGCCCGCATAATCTCTTCGTCGTGCTCCACTACTATCACCGTGTTGCCCAGCGCCTGCAGTTCTTTCAAGACGTGGATGAGCCGGTCGGTGTCGCGAGAATGCAGTCCGATGGAGGGTTCGTCGAGGATATAGAGCGAGCCAACGAGCGACGAACCCAGCGACGTGCAGAGGTTGATGCGCTGGCTTTCGCCACCACTTAGCGTGTTCGAGAGTCGGTTGAGTGTCAGATATCCAAGTCCCACATCCAGAAGGAACTGCAGTCGTGAGTTGATTTCCGTGAGCAAGCGTTTGGCTACAGAAGCTTCGTGCTCGTTCAGTTCCAAATGCGCGAACCATTCTTTGAGCCTGACGACGGGCATCTCCACCAGGTCGGTAATGCTGCGTCCGCCGATTTTCACATAGTTGGCTTCTGGCTTCAAGCGCGTTCCGTGACAGACGGGACACGTGGTCTTGCCGCGATATCGGCTCATCATGACCCTGTACTGTATCTTATATTGGTTCTCCTTCACCATCTGGAAGAAGCTGTCGATACAGGGTTTCTCCTTGTTATTGCGGTCGGAGGGCAGTCCGTGCCACAACCAGTCTTTCTGCTTACGCGTCAGATTGTAGTAGGGCTCGAATATGGGGAAATCGTCGTTGGCTGCGTGTCGAATGAACCATTGCTGCCACTCGCCCATCTTCTCTCCGTGCCAGCACACCACGCATCCGTCGTAGACCGAGAGCGAAGTATTGGGGATAACGAGGTGCTCGTCGATGCCTATAATCTTGCCAAATCCCTGACATTCAGGACAAGCTCCAGCTGGAGAGTTGAACGAAAACAGCTGGTCGGTAGGTTCTTCAAAGGTTATTCCGTCGGCTTCGAAGCGAGTCGAGAAGTCGTAGGCAAGATTAGCGGGAAGCACCATGAGCCTCATTTCGCCGTTACCCTCGTAGAACGCGGTTTCGGCGGAGTCGACGAGACGGGCAATCGTGTCCTTGTCGTCGGAGGCAGAGAGGCGGTCGACGACGATGTATACAGGTTCGTCGGTTTCCTTCTGCTCGCTGAGCCAGTCGTCGATGCGCACAATCTCGTCGGCTGCAAACATACGGCTATAGCCCTGCAGCATGCTCGCCTTGAGC
>CACXYH010000008.1 GCA_902771785.1 uncultured Prevotellaceae bacterium | reverse complement strand
ATACAAGTAATGTCAAGCGTTTCTAAGCCCAGAGTCAGACAGAATCGTCACAAGCAAGGGCTAAATCAGACACTCGAAAAAATATCTGCGGATTTTAGGCTTAATTTTGCAGCACGTTACAGACAAGAATAAGATAAACGGATAATATGAAAAAGAACATCATCATTGCAGCCGCAGTGCTGTTCTCGGCATCGGTTCAGGCACAGAAGCAGTGGACGCTTCAGCAATGTCTGGACTATGCTATGGAGAACAACATCACGCTGAAGAAAGCCCGACTCCAGCAGCAACAGGCCACGGAAGACGTGAAAGGAGCCAAAAGCGCTTTGCTACCATCGCTCAGCGCATCGACAAACCATAGCCTGGGCTACCGGCCCTGGCAAGACAACGGCACCACGACCGTGACCAACGGACAAGTAAACTCGAAAATCAGTAAAAGCTACTACAACGGTTCCTACGGACTAAACGCCCAATGGACCGTGTGGAACGGCAACCGGAACCGCAACCAACTGAAACTCACGCAGCTGCAGGAAGATGCCCAAGAACTGGCCCTGCAGGAGTCGGCCAACAACATTCAAGAGAAAATCGCTCAGCTCTACGTGCAAATACTGTACCTGACTGAGGCTGTGAAGGTGAGCGAGCAGAGCCTGGAGACGAGCAAGAAAAACGAAGAACGCGGACAAGAGATGGTGGAAGTGGGCAAAATGTCGAAAGCAGACCTGGCTCAACTCTCGGCTCAACGCGCATCCGACGAATATAACATTGTTGAAGCACAGAGCAACATACGCAACTATAAGCTGCAATTGAAGCAGCTGCTGGAACTCACTGACAACGAAGCGTTTGACATTGCCACGCCCATTGCCACCGACGCAATGGCACTTAGCGCCATTCCAAGCTTGACAACGGTCTACGAACAGGCACTCACCGTACGTCCGGAGATAGAGGCCGGCAAACTGGCCGTGAAGGAGAACGACATCAACCTGAAGATAGCTCAGGCAGGAAAGCTGCCCACCATCAACTTGACAGGTGGACTGGGCACCAACACCAACTCTCTCTCGAACAACGGATGGGGCACACAGCTGAAGACCAACTTCGACGCTTCGGCAGGACTGTCGCTCAGCCTGCCCCTCTTCGACCAAAGGCAAACCAAGACAGCCGTGAACAAAGCCAAGCTGCAACGCGAGCAGGCACTGCTCGACCTGCAAGACCAGCAGAAACAACTCTACCAAACACTAGAAAGCTACTGGCTCGACGCAGAGACCAACCAGCAGAAGCTACGGGCCGCCATAGCCACCGAAGAGAGCGAACAGCAGAGCTTCGACCTGCTACAGGAGCAGTTCCGACTGGGACTGAAGAACATCGTCGAACTGATGACTGGCAAAGACAAACTGCTGCAGGCCCAGCAAAACCGGCTGCAAAGCAAGTACCAGACGCTACTGGCACAGCAGATGCTAAAGTTCTACCAGGGTGAGGGCATACACTAAGCAAACAATAAAAAACAGACAACGATATGAACAACAAGAAGACATGGGGCATCGTGGCGGCAGTCGTCGCCGTCATTGCCATCGCCGTCTACCTCTTTTCGGGCGGCAAGAAAGAGGCCAAGGTGTCGTTTACCACGGCCAAGGTCGAGAAGACCAACATTCAGAACTCCATCACGGCCACAGGCACCATCGAGCCAGTGACATCAGTCACCGTGGGAACGCAGGTCAGCGGCATCGTAAGCCATCTCTACGTAGACTATAACTCAGTGGTAAAGAAAGGACAGATTATTGCCGAACTCGACAAAACCAACCTGACCAGCGAGCTTAACACGGCACGCGCCAACCTCTCGAGTGCACAAAGTTCGCTGGACTACGAACTGAATAATTATAATAGGTATAAGACACTCTACGACAAAGGACTCGTGAGCGCCGACGAATTTGAGACCGCTAAGCTGTCGTATCTTAAGGCTAAAGAACAGGTGACCACTGCTCGCGAGAGCGTGCAAAAGGCTCAAACTAACCTGGGCTATGCCACCATCACTTCACCCATCGACGGCGTTGTACTGTCGAAGTCGGTAGAAGAAGGTCAGACCGTAGCAGCATCGTTCAACACGCCTGAGCTCTTTACCATTGCCCAAGACCTGACCGACATGCGTGTCATTGCCGACATCGACGAGGCAGACATAGGTGGTGTGCAAGAAGGGCAACGCGTGACGTTCACCGTCGACGCATTCCCCGACGACTTGTTCGAGGGACAGGTGACACAGGTCCGCCAGCAAGCCACCACCGAAAGCAACGTCGTGACCTATGAAGTAGTGATTTCGGCCCCCAACAACGACCTGAAGCTGAAGCCAGGACTGACAGCCAATGTCACCATCTTCACGCTCGAAAAAAACGACGTGCTGGCCGTACCCTCAAAGGCCCTGCGCTTCATGCCCAACGATGCCTTCCTCCAGAAGGGGCAAACCATTGAAGACGTTGAGGCCAAAAGCAAGGTGTGGACCTTAGAGGGCAATGTGTTCAAAGCCCACAAGGTGGAAACTGGAACCAACAACGGCATACTTACTGAAATCGTGAGCGGCATCGCCGAGGGCACAGAGATACTGACCGACTTCAGCATGAGCAGCAACGAAGAGCCCGCCGAGCAGCAAGCCCGCAACCCCTTCATGCCCAAGCCACGCAACAACAACAGCAACAACAAGAAGAAATAGCATGAAACCAGTCATTGAACTACAGAACGTGAAGCGCTACTTCCAGGTGGGTTCAGAGACGGTGAAAGCCTTGCGCGGCGTCTCGTTCACCATCTACGAGGGCGAGTTCGTCACCATACAAGGAACATCAGGCTCAGGCAAGTCGACCCTGCTCAACCAGTTGGGATGCCTCGACACACCGACAAGCGGCGAATACTTCCTGGACGGCATCAGCGTACGCACCATGACGAAGACCCAACGCGCCCATCTGCGCAACCAGAAGATTGGCTTCGTGTTCCAGAACTACAACCTGTTGGCCAAGACCACTGCCGTTGAAAACGTGGAACTGCCGCTGATGTACAACTCAAAGTACAATGCACAACAGCGTCGTGAGGCTGCCATCAAAGCCCTACAAGCCGTAGGGCTGGGCGACAGGCTGGAGCACAAGTCTAACCAAATGTCGGGTGGACAGATGCAACGCGTAGCCATTGCACGTGCCTTGGTCAACAATCCTGCCGTACTGCTGGCCGACGAAGCCACCGGCAACCTCGACACCCGCACGTCGTTCGAGATGCTGGTGCTCTTCCAGGAGCTGCATCGCCAAGGACACACGATTATCTTCGTGACCCACAATCCCGAGATTGCTGAGTATTCCAGCCGCAACATCTACCTCCGCGACGGCAAGATACGCGAGGACACTACCAACCAGAACATCAAGTCGGCTGCCGAAGCGCTGGCTGCACTGCCTAAGCCGATAGACGACTGACATGTGTAAAAAAGCGAAAGAACGTAACAACGATATAACGACAAAACGATGAACCTACTGAATCTTTTCAAAGTGAGTTTCCGAGCTGTTGCCAACAACAAGATGCGCTCGTTCCTATCCATGCTGGGTATCATTATCGGCGTGGCCGCCGTCATCATCATGATGGCCATCGGACAAGGCTCAAAAGAGAGCATACGAGCCGAGCTGTCGACCATGGGAACCAACCTGCTGACCATACGTCCCGGAGCCGATATGCGTGGTGGCGTGCGCCAGGACCCTTCGAGCATGCAGACGCTAAAGATAGCCGACTATGAGCGCATCCTGCGCGAAAAAAAGTTCGTCACCAAGGTCTCACCTGAAGTGACGGCCAGCGGACAGGTGATATACGGCAACAACAACACCAATACGTCGATGTACGGAGAAAGCACCGACTATCTCGACATTAAGCAATGGTCGGTGGAACAAGGCGAATGCTTCACCGAGGAAGACATCAAAAAGGCTGCCAAGAAAGTGGTGGTGGGTAAAACCATTGTCACTGAGCTCTTTGGCGAAGGCGTTGACCCCATTGGCAAAACCATCCGATTCAAAAACATTCCTTTGACTATCATCGGTGTGCTTAAAGCCAAGGGCTATAACAACTGGGGCATGGACCAGGACAACGTGCTCATTGCCCCCTACACGACAGTCATGAAGCGCATCGCAGCACAGACGTGGTTCTCAAGCATTGTGTGCTCTGCCATCACCGAGGAACTGTCGGACGCTGCCATTGAAGAGCTGACACAGATGTTGCGCGACAACCACAAGCTGAAAGGCGAAGCTGCCGACGACTTCACCATCCGCTCACAGGCCGAAATGATGGAAACCATGTCGACAACGATGGACACCGTAACCATCATCCTCGTCGTAGCAGCAGCATTCTCACTACTCGTAGCCGGTATAGGCATCATGAACATTATGCTGGTCAGCGTGACAGAGCGCACCAAGGAGATTGGACTGCGCATGGCCGTGGGTGCCACAGGTCCCGTCATCTCGCTTCAGTTCCTCATCGAGTCAGTTCTCATATCACTCACGGGAGGACTGCTGGGCATCATCGTGGGCTGCTCTGCCAGCCAGTGGGTGGTGCCGCTATTCAACATGCCCA
The DNA here is from genome assembly GCA_902771785.1 of uncultured Prevotellaceae bacterium. Taxonomy (GTDB): domain Bacteria; phylum Bacteroidota; class Bacteroidia; order Bacteroidales; family Bacteroidaceae; genus Prevotella. The sequence continues at coordinate 90,116 of CACXYH010000008.1, read as the reverse complement.
GCAGCGTTCCGGCATGGAGCGTCTACGTTTCGTTCCTCGTCTGCGTCTGCATCGGTGTGTTATTTGGCTACATACCGGCACAGAAAGCAGCCAACATGGACCCCATTGAGGCCATCCGACACGAATAAGTCATGAACTGATGCGCTACCTGGACCGTCACACTTTGGCCTAAAACCCACACGCTGCACGAAAAAAAAAGAGCAAACGCGTGGGCGTTTCGATTTTATTTATTATCTTTGTGGCCAAATTGCAATTATTATTTATTCTAACATTATTATGAACGACAACAAAGTGATGAACCGCGCAGCCGATAACATCAGAATTCTGGCTGCTGCAATGGTTGAGAAAGCTAAGAGCGGACACCCGGGCGGAGCCATGGGTGGCGCTGATTTTATCAACACGCTTTACAGCGAATTCCTCGTCTACGACCCTGAGAACCCCAGTTGGGAGGGTCGCGACCGCTTCTTCCTGGACCCGGGTCACATGGCTCCCATGCTCTACTCACAGCTCTGCCTCATCGGCAAGTATGAGTTGGAAGACCTGAAGAACCTGCGCCAGTGGGGTTCGGTGACTCCTGGACACCCCGAACGCGAGTTGGCTCGAGGCATCGAGAACACGTCGGGACCGCTCGGCCAGGGACACACCTTCGCCGTGGGCGCTGCTATCGCCGCCAAGTTCCTGAAGGCTCGACTGGGCAACGTAATGAACCAGACGATCTATGCCTACATCTCCGATGGTGGTGTGCAGGAGGAAATCTCGCAGGGTGCAGGCCGTATTGCCGGTAACCTGGGACTCGACAACCTCATTATGTTCTATGATGCCAACGACATCCAGCTCTCAACGAAAACCGAGGTGGTGACCAGCGAGGACACTGCCAAGAAGTATGAGGCATGGGGATGGTACGTGCAGAAGATCGACGGCAACGACGTAGACCAGATTCGCGAGGCCATCAAGAAGGCTCAGGCCGAGAAAGAGCGCCCCAGCCTGATTATAGGCCACTGCGTGATGGGCAAGGGAGCCCGCAAGGCCGACGGTTCGAGCTACGAGAGCAACTGCGCCACCCACGGCGCTCCGCTCGGCGGCGATAACTTCGTGCAGACGATGAAGAACCTGGGAGCCGACCCCGAGAACCCGTTCGTGATATTCCCCGAGGTGCAGGAGCTCTATGCTAAGCGCCGTGAGGAACTGAAGAAGATTGTGGCTGAGCGCTATGCCGAGAAGGCTGAGTGGGCTAAGGGACATCCCGTGCAGGCCAAGCAGCTGGAGGACTGGTTCAGCGGCAAGGCACCGGTCATCGACTGGAGCAAGGTTGAACAGAAGGCCGGTGCTGCTACGCGCGGCGCAAGTGCTACGGTGCTGAGCGTGCTGGCTGAGCAGGTGCCCAACATGATTTGTGCTTCGGCCGACCTGTCGAACTCTGACAAGACCGACGGCTTCCTGAAGAAGACGCACAACCTGGTGAAGGGCGACTTCACAGGTGCATTCTTCCAGGCTGGCGTGGCCGAACTGACCATGGCCTGCTGCTGCATCGGTATGGCACTGCACGGTGGCGTAATCCCCGCCTGCGGCACATTCTTCGTATTCTCTGACTACATGAAGCCCGCCGTACGCATGGCTGCCCTGATGGAACTGCCCGTGAAGTTTATCTGGACGCACGATGCCTTCCGCGTGGGCGAGGATGGACCTACCCACGAGCCGGTGGAGCAGGAAGCTCAGATTCGCCTCATGGAGAAGCTGAAGAACCACCACGGCAAGAACTCCGTTCTCGTTTTGCGCCCGGCCGATGCCGAGGAGACTACCGTCTGCTGGCGAATGGCTATGGAGAACACCGAGACGCCTACCGCGCTGATCTTCTCACGTCAGAACATCGACATGCTGCCTGCCGGCAACGACTACTCCCAGGCCATGAAGGGTGCCTACGTGGTGGCTGGCTCTGATGCCGACTACGACGTCATTCTGCTGGCTTCGGGTTCTGAGGTGTCTACGCTCGAGGCAGGTGCCGACCTGCTGCGCAAGGACGGCGTGAAAGTGCGCGTGGTGAGCGTACCCTCTGAGGGTCTGTTCCGCTCGCAGTCGAAGGAGTATCAGGAGAGCGTGCTGCCTGCCGGCAAGAAGAAGTTCGGCATGACGGCCGGTCTGCCCGTGACGCTCGAAGGACTGGTAGGTGCCGACGGCTGTGTATGGGGACTGGAGAGCTTCGGCTTCAGCGCTCCCTACAAGGTGCTCGACGAGAAGCTGGGCTACAACGGACAAAATGTTTACGAACAAGTTAAGAAACTGCTTGCATAACATATGGAGATAAAGACTGTAGGAGTGGCCTGCGACCACGCAGGCTACCCGCTTAAGAAATATGTGCTCCAATATCTGGAGGAGCATGGCTATCCCTACAAGGACTATGGCACGTGGAGCGATGCCAGTGTTGACTATCCCGACTTCGGCCATGCGCTGGCCAGAGGCATCGAGAGTGGCGAGGTGTATCCCGGCATTGGCATCTGTGGCTCGGGCGAAGGCATCGCCATGACGCTGAACAAGCACCAGGGTGTGCGCGCCGGTCTCTGCTGGATTCCGGAGATTGCACACCTCATTCGCCAGCACAACGATGCCAACGTGCTGGTGATGCCTGGACGCTTCATCGACAACAAGACGGCCGAGAAAATCATGGACGAGTTCTTCACGGCTTCCTTCGAGGGAGGACGCCATCAGAAGCGCGTCGACAAAATTCCTGTGTAAGGGAATCTTGAAACAAGAAACGACAGCCTTTCTGGGCTGTCGTTTTTTGTTTATGTGCTTATGCTAACTGCCGTAGAAGTAATAGTACCAATAGGTGCCTTGATATTTGTCGAGCACCTTCAGCTTGCGATCGTTGCGCCCGTCGGTCGAATGCTCCAACTGCTGAAGGTCGTCCCAGTCTTCGTCGAGCACGGCGTCGTGATAGACCACGACGGGAGTTCGGCGCTGGTGGGTGTAGAGGATAAGAGCCTCCTTGTAGTGGCGCGGCAACGCGTCGTCAATGGCATAGTAGGCAGGAAGCAGCGCAGCAAAGGCATCGAGCTTGCGGTCGACGAGCAAGGCACATAGCTGATAGTCGGCCAGCGACTTGTTGCGAACAAACAGCGAGTCGGCATGCAGGGCACGGGCGGAGGCCATGAAGCGACTGAACGTCATGGGATGAGCCGGGCGCACGCCCAGATGGTACCACACGGAGTCAGCAGGCAGCAGCAACAAACGGCTGCGGCTGTCCTGCAACGGCAGCAGGTCGGCTCCACTACCCTTGACGGGATACTGGAAAAGGCGTTCGCCCAGCAGTCCCTGCCGATAGAGGGCATGGGCTCGAAGCATGGTGAGGTGGACGTCGGTCTCGTGCGAACGGGAGCCCACCCTCAGCGCCTCGTCGGGCTGGTTCTGAAGCAGCGCCGTCTCGGCATGCATCCGATAGTGGAACACGGCGCCGGTCTCGCTCAGCAGCGCGACAGAGAGGAACATGAGCGCCATGATTAGCATGTTGATCCACATGCGACGCGAGAAGATACCCGCCGCCACACGACTGGTTCCGAAGGGCATAAGCTGACGCGACAACCATACCGCAGCCCCCCACACGACAAGCACCAGCGGGGCTGTCCACAGCCAATGACCGAACGAGGGATGGGAAGCGAAGCTCGCACCTACATCGCTCAGGATGGTCAGCAACAGCACGGAGGGCAGATAGCAGAGCGCATGGGTGCGACGATAGAGGCGCACAACGGCGGCTACAATCAGAGCCAGCAGCTGCAGCAACGCCGTGATGAGCAGGGCGCCCACCATGCGGCTGTAGTGAGTCTGGCCATTGCTCAGCACATGCTGCAACAAGGCCAGCAGGTCAGACTGGAAGTAGTAGAGCCAGCAGTAGGAGAATGTACAGAAAAGGACGGCACACGCCACGCGTACGGTGAGGGTGCTGTCCTTTCTGTTTGTGCTATTGAGTGCCATTTAGTTCTTCTTCAGTACAACTGCTGAGCGTGCTGGCAGATAGAGCTTGAGCCACTCCTTGTGGTCTTTCACGTAGAGCGGGTCGTAGTTGGTGAAGTGGGTCACCGAGTCGTCGGCAAAGCCAAAGCCTCCGAAGTCTTTCGAGTCGGTGTTGAGCACCACCTCGTAACTGCCTGTGGGTACGAGGAAACCGTAGTCGGTGAACGACTGCGTGGGCGAGAAGTTGAAGACGAATATCAGGTCGCCTCGCATGAAGGCCAGCACCTGGTCGCCGTCGTTGTGCCATATCTCTACAACAGGCTTCGACTGGAAGTTACGAACAGACTTGATGACCTTCAGCATTTCGCGGTCGAAGTCGCCCAGCCAATGGTAGCAGAGGTCGGGGTTGTCGACCAGGTTCCACTGTCTCCGTGCGTACTTATACGACCAGCCGTTGCCCTCGCGCGGGAAGTCGATCCACTCCGGATGTCCGAACTCGTTGCCCATGAAGTTAAGGTAGCCGCCATTGATGGCAGCAGCCGTCACCAGTCGTATCATCTTGTGCAGGGCTATTCCGCGTTCGGCCACGCCGTTGATGTCTTTCTTCGAGAAGTGCCAGTACATGTCGGCATCGATGAGACGGAAGATGATGGTCTTGTCGCCCACGAGTGCCTGGTCGTGGCTCTCGCAGTAGGAGATGGTCTTCTCGTCGGGGCGGCGGTTCTTCACTTCCCAGAAGATGGACGAGGGTTTCCAGTTCTCGTCGGGCTGCTCCTTGATGGTCTTAATCCAGTAGTCGGGAATGTTCATGGCCATGCGGTAGTCGAATCCGAAGCCTCCGTCCTCGAACTTGGCAGCCAGACCGGGCATGCCGCTCACCTCCTCGGCGATGGTAATGGCATCAGGGTTGACCTCGTGTATGAGCAGGTTGGCCAGCGTAAGGTAGCAGATGGCCTCGTCGTCCTCATGACCGTTGAAGTAGTCGCCGTAGCCGCCGAATGCCTCGCCCAGTCCGTGGCTGTAGTAGAGCATAGAGGTGACTCCATCGAAACGGAATCCGTCGAAGTGGAACTCCTCGAGCCAGTACTTGCAGTTCGAGAGCAGGAAGTGCTTCACGCTGTCGTTGCCGTAGTCGAAGCAGAGCGAGTCCCAGGCGGGGTGCTCGTGGCGATCGCCCTGGCAGAAGAACTGGTTGGGGTCGCCAGCCAGATTGCCCAAGCCCTCTACTTCGTTCTTCACGGCATGAGAGTGGACGATGTCCATGATGACGCTGATGCCCAGCCGATGGGCCTCATCGATGAGCGACTTCAGCTCCTCGGGGGTTCCGAAGCGCGATGAGGGAGCAAAGAACGAGCTGACGTGATAGCCGAAGCTTCCGTAGTAGGGATGCTCCTGGATGGCCATCACCTGGATGGCGTTGTAGCCGTCCTTGGCCACACGGGGCAGCACGTTGTCACGGAACTCAACGTAGGTGCCCACCTTCTCGGCATCCTGGCTCATGCCTACATGGCACTCGTAGATGAGCAGCGGGTTCTTCTTAGGCTTGAAGCCTGCCTTCTTCCATACGTAGGGCACGGCGGGGTTCCACACCTGAGCCGAGAATATCTTCGTCTGGTCGTCCTGCACCACGCGACGGCACCATGCGGGAATGCGCTCGCCTTCGCCGCCGTTCCAGTGGACTTTCATCTTGTAGAGCTGACCGTGCTTCAGGTCTTTCTCCTTCAGCTTCAGTTCCCAGTTACCCGTACCCTCGATGCGCTTGCAACGGTACTTCTCGTCTTCCTTCCAGTCATTGAAATCGCCTATCAGGTAGATGTCGGTGGCATTGGGAGCCCACTCGCGGAACACCCAGCCGCGGGTCTGCTTGTGCAGGCCATAGTACAGGTGGCCGGTGGCAAAGTCGCTCAGCTTGCGCTTGCCGTTGTTGGTCAGCTGGTTAAGCTTCCAGAGTGCGTGCTCATGACGCCCGCGGATGGCTTCCTCGTAGGGTTCCAGCCAACCGTCGTTCTGCACTAAACCTATATGCTTGGGGGCCTCGGGCTGTGCTGCCTTGGCCTTTTTATTCTTTGTCGTTGCCATAAGTGCTTATGCTTTTACTTTGAATATAGCTTTCTTGATTTCAGCCTTGTCGCTGATGCAGGGAGCATGGCCGTCCTGCGGGAAGAAGATGGCAAACATGCCGGGCTGGCAGGTGACGTAGCTCTGGGCCGGTCCTTCGTATTTCGTGATGTCCTTCTCGGCATTATAGTCGGCCTTCGGCAGCAGGCAGAGCGGCGTGTAGCCGAAAGTCTCAACAGCATCGAGGGGAATTTGTATGTCAATCATGTTGATGTGCGTCTCGAGCACGGCAACATCAGGGGTGCGTCCCTTGGCCACCTGAATGTTCACAAAGAGGTCTTTGTCCTTGATGAAATGCTTGCCTGCTTCCAAAGTGTTCAGGTCGTTGTTCTTGATGAACTCCACTACATCCTTGAAGAGGGGGTTCAGTGCCTCGTACTTGGCGAGGTTGTCGAGTGTGTCAATTACCATAATACTATGCTTTTAAGAGTTTCTTGTTTGTCATTTGTCTTCCTGTCGGCGTCCATTGTAGTAGGTGCCCTGGGCCGTCACCTTGCCGTTGCGGTTCTTCTCAACGAACTTTCCGTCGCGACGGTCGTTCACGTAGGTTCCCTCAAAACGCTTGCCGTCCTTGTCTTCTTCGATGGCGGGGCCATTGCGGCGCCCGTCCTTATAGACGGCTTTGAACTTCGAGCCGTCGGCCATGTGGCCAATGCACTCGCCATCGGGCTTGCCGTTCTTGAACTGTCCCTCAACGTGGTCGCCCAGCTTTGTGGTCAGCTTGCCGGCTCCGTTGGGCAGGTCGCTCTGCCACTGGCCTACATACACGTTGCCATTGCTCCACACGAGCGTGCCCTGCCCCTGCTTGTCGCCACGGTAGAACTGCCCGGTGTACTTGTCGCCATTGGCATACTTGAACACGCCGACACCCGTGCGCTCGCCTTTCTCATAGTCGCCCTCGTAGATGTCGCCGTTCTGGAAACGGTAGATGCCCTTGCCATGCTGCACGTCCTTCTGCCACTGACCCACATAGAGGTCGCCCGAAGCATAGACATACTGTCCCTTGCCGTCGCGGAGATTGTTGAGCCACTGGCCTTCATACTTCGACCCGTCGGCCCAGCAGAATACGCCTTGGCCGCTCTTCTGGTCGTCGCGCCAGTCGCCCTCATACCAGGCACCGCTGGCATAGGTGTACTTGCCCTTGCCGTTGCGCTTGTCCTCGCGCCACTGCCCGTCGTAGACGTCGCCGTTGAAGTAGTGCATCACACCGTGGCCCTGCTGGTAGTCGCGATACCAGAGACCCACATATTTATTATTATTGGCGAAGTAGTAAGTGCCCTGTCCGTGCTGATGATCCTGCAGCCACTGGCCCTCATACTTCTCACCGTCGTTGAACACATAGATGCCGTAGCCCTCGCGCTTGCCCTTGGCGTACTCGCCTTCATAGTAGTTGCCGTTCTTATAGACGGCCTTTCCCTTTCCGTGGGGCTTCCCCGACACCATCTCGCCCTGGTACTCGCCACCGTCTTTGGTCGTAGTAGAGCCCAGCGTTATTTTCTGGGCTGTCGCCGTAAACGGCAGTCCCAGTAGCATGAAATATAGTATATATCGCTTCACGTTTCGTTTCTATTTTGAAGTTTTGACCACAAAATTAGGAAAAAAACGGCAATGCGCAAAGAATATGAACGTTTTTTAAGATTATTCCCTATTTATTACAACTATGCGGCCCCGACGCGAAGGAGCGCTTGGGCTATTGATACTTGCTGCGATGAGCCCGGTTGGTGGCTTTCTGGGGAGTCAGCGAAGCGCCTGCCGACGGGCGCGGACCGCGCACTCCTCGATACTGGTCGTAGCGCTGCTGTATCTTCTCTACGTAGTCTACGGTCTCAGTGCCGCGCATGTAGCCATTCTTCACCAGCGGGTCTTGATAGTACTCGGGCTGGCTGAGCAACAGCACGTAGCGCGACACGTCGCTCCACAGGTGCGGGTTCTTGCCGTCGCGACGGGCCAGTGCCATGGCATCGCGTATGTGGAAGCTGCCTCCGTTGTAGCTGGCCAGCACAAACTTCTGGCGCTCGCGGCGGTCGCGTATTTCGCTGAAGCTGCGTTCCAACTCGGCCAGCAGGCGGGCAGCTGCTGCTATGTTCTGCTCGGGGTCGAACATTTTTTCGCGCGGCAAGCCTAAGTGGTCGGCGGTGCCGGGCATGATTTGCATAAGTCCCTTGGCACCCGCCCACGATACGGCCTGGGGATCGAACGTAGACTCCTGATAGCACTGGGCTGCCATGAGACGCCAGTCCCAGCTGATGCCACGGCTGTATTGCACGAACAGACCATCGTAGCGGGAGATGATACCACCCCTCTTGTCGAGCATGGGGGCATAGACGCGACGCTTCACAATGCCTCGGCTGAGCAGCTGCTTCATCTCATTGCGGGCGGCGTCGAGCCTGGCCGGCGTGTACCATCGGTGCAGTTCCTCGTTGAGCAGGGGTTTCTCGGCGTCGACCACCCATCCGGGCCAGAGCGAGTCTGGGTGCAGCGGATAGACGATAATGTCGGCATCGCCACTGGCCAGCCGTCCCAGCATCTCGGCGGTGTCCTTGCAGAGCTCCACGCGGAGGCTCACTCCGAGCGAGTCGGCAAAGTGCTGGCAGAGCGTGTAGTGGGTGCCCAAGCGGTAGCCCCGATAGTCATAGTAGGTCTCCGGGCCGCTCAAGGTGAGGATGATCATCTGCCCTGACTGCTGAATGACGTTCAGGTCGAAGCCGGCAGTAGAGGCAGTATCGTTGACCGTACCCCATGGGGCCACCACGGGTTCGTCCTTTCGTTGCGAGCAGGCACAAAGCAACAGAACAGGTATAATTAGAGTATAATGTTTCAGTTTCATTGCAAAATCGTTGCAAAAGTACACTTTTTATTGCACATTAAAGAAAAAATGACTAATTTTGCAAGCGTTTTTAAAAAGAATTAGACTTATGATAAGAATAGCAGTACAATCGAAGGGACGTTTGTTTGAGGACACGATGAACCTTCTGAGTGAGGCCGACATCAAAGTGAGCGGCAGCAAGCGTACACTTTTGGTACAGTCGTCGAACTTCCCGCTCGAGGTGCTTTATCTGCGCGACGACGACATTCCGCAGAGCGTGGCACAGGGTGTAGCCGACATCGGCGTGGTGGGCGAGAACGAGTTTGTGGAGCGTGGCGCCGAAGCCGAGGTCATTTCGAGGCTGGGATTCTCTAAGTGCCGCCTGTCGCTGGCTATTCCACAGAAGACCGACTACCAGGGGCTGGAGTGGTTTCAGGGCAAGAAGATAGCCACGTCATACCCCGGCATCCTGGGGAAGTTCCTGAAAGAGAAGGGCATCGAGGCCGAGATACACATCATCACGGGTTCGGTGGAAATAAGCCCGGGCATCGGACTGGCCGATGCTATCTTCGACATCGTCAGCTCCGGCTCTACACTGGTGAGCAACAACCTGCGCGAGGTGGAGGTGGTGATGCAGAGCGAAGCCCTGCTCATAGGCACGCCCGGACTCTCTGACGACAAGAAGGAGCTGCTGCAGCAGATGCTGTTCCGCTTCGAAGCCGTCAGACAGGCCGAAGACAAGAAATACGTGCGCATGAATGCACCCAAGGCGCGACTGAACGACATCGTCAGCGTGCTGCCCGCCCTGAACAGCCCCACCGTGATTCCGCTGGCCGACGAGGAGTGGTGCTCCGTGCACACCGTGCTCGACGAGAAGCGCTTCTGGGAAATCATTGGCAAGCTGAAGGAAATGGGAGCACAGGGCATCCTGGTGACCCCAATTGAAAAGATGATATTATGAAGATAATCAGACATCCCAACAGGCAGGAGTGGAGCGCCATCGTTGAGCGCCCCCACTTAGACGTGTCGCAGCTGAACACTACGGTGGCTGCGGTGCTGGCCGACGTGAAGGCACGTGGCGACGAGGCCGTGAGAGACTACGAACTGAAGTTCGACCATGCCCAGCTGGCATCGCTGGCTGTAGGTGAGGAGGAGATGAAGGAGGCCGAGCTGCTGGTAAGCAACGACCTGAAAGCAGCCATCGAACTGGCTCACCACAACATCAAGGTCTTCCACGAGTCGCAACGCTTCGAGGGGAAGAAGATACAGACGCAGCCCGGCGTGGTGTGCTGGCAGAAGAGCGTGGCCATTGAGCGCGTGGGCCTATACATTCCCGGCGGCACTGCCCCACTCTTCTCTACCGTGCTCATGCTGGCTACGCCTGCCAAGATTGCGGGATGCAAGGAAATAGTGCTGTGCACGCCCCCGAACCGCGAGGGCAAGGTGAACCCTGCCATTCTCGTGGCGGCAAGGGTGGCCGGTGTCAGCAAGATATTCAAGGCTGGCGGCGTGCAGGCCATCGGCGCCATGGCCTACGGCACGCAGTCGGTGCCCAAGGTCTACAAAATCTTTGGACCGGGCAACCAGTACGTCATGGCAGCCAAGCAGCAGGTGTCGCTCCACGACGCTGCCATCGACATGCCTGCCGGCCCGTCGGAAGTGTGCGTCATTGCCGACGCCCATGCCAACGCGCAGTTCGTGGCTGCCGACTTGCTGTCGCAGGCCGAGCATGGCATCGACTCGCAGGTGCTGCTCATCACTACTTCGGAGGAGATGCTACAGCAGGTGCTGCGCGAGACCGAGGCTCAGCTGCAGCTATTGCCCCGCAAGGAGCTGGCTGCAAAGACGCTGGAGAACAGTAAGTTCGTACTCGTAGGCGACGAGCAGGAGGCCATCAGCCTCTCTAACTGCTATGCACCCGAGCACCTCATTCTGCAAGTAGACGACTACGAGCAGCTGGCCGAGAAGGTGGTCAATGCCGGCAGCGTGTTCCTGGGCAAATATGCCTGCGAGAGCGCCGGCGACTATGCCAGCGGCACCAACCACACGCTGCCCACTCACGGCTATGCCACGGCCTACAGCGGCGTGAACCTGGACAGCTATCAGCGCAAGGTTACCTTCCAGCACCTGACCGAGGAAGGCATCCGCAGCATAGGGCATGCCGTGGAGCTCATGGCCGAGGCCGAACAGCTGGATGCCCACAAGAACGCAATGACCGTAAGAATAAAAAGTCTATGAAACCATTAGAACAACTGACCCGCAAGAATATATGGAGCCTTGCCCCCTACAGCTCGGCTCGCAACGAATATGCCGGACGCGAGGCTCACGTGTTTCTCGATGCCAACGAGAACCCCTACAACGCACCGCTGAACCGATATCCCGACCCGCTGCAACTGGAGCTGAAGGCACAGATAGCCAAGGTGAAGGAAGTGCCCGTGGATTGCATCTTCGTGGGCAACGGCAGCGACGAGGCCATCGACCTGCCCTTCCGCTGCTTCTGTCAGCCCGGCATCGACAATGTGGTGGCCATCGAACCCACTTACGGCATGTACAAGGTGTGTGCCGACATCAACGACGTGGAGTATCGCCCCGTGCTGCTCGACGAGCATTTCCAGATAGAGGCAAGCAGGCTGCTCAGTGCCTGCGACGACCGCACGAAGATTGTATGGCTCTGCTCGCCCAACAACCCCACAGGAAACAACCTGCAGCGCGAGGAGATTCTGAAGGTGGTCGAGCAGTTTGAGGGGCTGGTCGTAGTAGACGAGGCCTACAGCGACTTCTCGCGACAGAAGCCATTGCGCGCGGAACTGGCCAAGTATCCCAACCTCATCGTGCTCAACACGCTGTCGAAAGCATGGGGATGTGCTGCCCTCCGACTGGGCATGGCCTTTGCCTCGCCTGAAATCATCGGAATCTTCAACAAGGTGAAGTACCCCTACAACGTGAACCTGCTCTCGCAGCAACGGGCGCTCGAGGCCCTCAGCGACCCGTTCGAGACCGACAAGTGGGTGCGTCAGCTGCTGCTGGAGCGCGGACGAATGATTGAGGCGTTTCGCCAACTGCCCATCTGCGAGCACGTATATCCTACCGATGCCAACTTCTTCCTGGCTCGCATGACCGATGCTCAGGCCATCTACGACTATCTTGTGGGCCGTGGTATCATCGTGCGCAACCGCACCCGCATACAGCTCTGCCACAACTGCCTGCGCATCACGATTGGCACAAAGAGCGAGAACAACGAGCTGGTTGCTGCCCTCAGGCAGTACTGACCATTGCTGCCTCGCCAAGGATTAGTCCGACCAATTCCATCGATTAGTCCGACCAATCCCATCGATTAGTCCGACTAATCCCATCGATTAGTCCCTTTAATCCATACGAAGAAAGGGCTGCGCTCATGATAAGCACAGCCCTTTATCTTTATTCAGACTACTGATTAGTTCTTGAAGAAGTCCTTAACGGCCTCGTTGGGAACCATCTGCTCGTCGAAGATGTAAGCACCCGTCTTGGGGCTCTTCACCATCTTAATCACCTTTGTGTAAGCGCGACCATCCTTCGAACCTTCGTGGAGGGTAGCAACGGTTTTCTTTGCCATAGTTCTCTATCGTATTACTTGATTTCCTTGTGAAGAGTCATCTTCTTCAGGATGGGGTTATACTTCATCAGCTCCAGACGCTCAGTCGTGTTCTTACGGTTCTTGGTCGTAATGTAACGGCTGGTTCCGGGCAGACCACTATTCTTCATCTCGGTGCACTCCAGAATGACCTGGACGCGATTACCCTTTGCTTTCTTGCTTGCCATGGCGGTTAGTCTCCTATTACTTTAATATCCTTCCAATCCACATAGCCCTTGGCCACAGCCTGCTTCAGGGCGGCATCAAGACCTACTTTATTAATCATACGAAGACCAGCGGCGCTAATCTTCAACTGAATCCAGCAGTCCTCCTCTACATAGTAGAACTTCTTGCTGAACAGGTTTACGTCAAAGCTTCTCTTCGTGCGGTGCTTTGAGTGAGACACATTATTACCGATCTGTGCCTTCTTTCCTGTGATTTGACAAACTTTCGACATTTCTATCTACTTTAATTTTGTTGCTTTTTGAGTAACTTATTCCAAACAGGGTGCAAAGGTACGGATTTTAATCGAGAATTGAGAATGGAGTTTTGAGAATTATCCGCATCTTAAAGTTTTTTAACTTCTACGCCTCTGTTTGCTCGTTCTCTTCGGCCTTCAGATAGTCTAAGAAGAGCTGCATGGCCTTGTTGGTGGCGATGGCCAGGTTGATGTCGCGGCCATGGTCTTCCTCGACCTTGAGCGTCACGATGCGTTCGGCATTGCCGCAGGCCAGCCAGATGGTGCCTACGGGTATGTCTTTGCTGCCTCCGCCGGGGCCTGCAATGCCGGTAGCGGCAATGGCATAGTCGGTCTGCAGCGTCAGGCAGGCACCCTTCACCATAGCAATGGCTACTTCCTCGCACACGGCAGTTTTCTCCTCGAGCAGTTCGTGGCTGACGCCCAGCAGGCGCTCCTTCACCTCGTTGACGTAGCAGATGATGCCTCCCTTGAAGTACTTCGACGCACCGGGCACGGCGATGATGGCTTCGGCAATGCGTCCGCCCGTGCAACTCTCTGCCGTAGAAACGGTTTTCTCTCTCTCCCAAAGCAGCTGACTGATTTCCCTGCTTATAATTTTGCTTTCAAAATCCATATCTGTTTTATTTCGATTTACTTGAACGTTACTTTCGAGAAGGCGGGGGCACCAATGGAACAGAAGGCCCCGTCCATGAATTTATAGTAGCCCACGATGCCTATCATGGCGGCATTGTCGGTGGTGTAGCTGAACTTCGGAATGTAGATGGTCCAGCCATAGCGCCTTGCATGGTCGTGGAAGGCATTGCGCAGCCCGTTGTTGGCACTCACGCCGCCGGCTACGGCCACATGCTTGATGCCCGTCTGCTTCACGGCCAGACGCAGCTTCTTCATCAGAATGTCCACAATCGTCCATTCAAGCGAAGCAGCCAAGTCTTCCTTGTGGTGCTCCACGAAGTCGGGGTCGTCCTCTACCCACTTGCGCAGACTGTAGAGGAAAGAGGTCTTCAGCCCAGAGAAGCTATAGTCGAGCCCCGGTATATGGGGTTCGGCAAACTGGTAGGCCTTGGGATTGCCCTGACGTGCCAGGCGGTCGATGATGGGGCCTCCGGGATAGCCCAGTCCCATCACCTTCGAACACTTGTCGATGGCTTCGCCCGCAGCATCGTCGATGGTCTGCCCCAGCACTTCCATGTCGTTGTAGGCATTGACCTTGACAATCTGCGAGTTGCCTCCGCTGACGAGCAGGCAGAGGAAGGGCAACGGAGGCGTCGAGTGGTCGTCGTCGGCCTCTTTGATGAAGTGAGCCATGACGTGCCCCTGCAGATGGTTCACGTCGATGAGGGGGATGCCCAGCGCGCGGGCAAAGCCCTTGGCAAAGTTGACGCCCACAAGCAGCGAGCCCATGAGGCCCGGGCCGCGGGTGAAGGCTACGGCCGAGAGCTGCTCCTTGGTGATGCCGGCCCGCTTGATGGCCTGGTCGACGACGGGCACCACGTTCTGCTGATGAGCACGCGAAGCCAGCTCGGGCACCACGCCACCATAGGCCTCGTGTACGGCCTGCGATGCCGTCACGTTCGAAAGCAGCACGCCGTCTTTCAGCACAGCTGCCGACGTATCGTCGCAACTCGACTCTATTCCTAATATATAGATAGGTGACATAGCTCTTAATAGGTTAATACTTCCACTCCATGCTCCGTCATCAGCAGCGTGTGCTCCCACTGGGCGCTGGGCTTCTCGTCTTCGGTAATCACTTCCCAGCCGTAGGGGTCGTCGGCATCGATGAACACCTTATAGGTTCCCATGTTGATCATCGGCTCGATGGTGAACACCATGCCGGGTACGAGCAGCATGCCCGTGCCGCGATGCCCGTAGTGGTCGACGTCGGGCTCCTCATGAAACTGCAGGCCTACGCCGTGTCCGGCCAGGTCGCGCACGATGCCATAGCCATACTTCTTGCAGTGCTTCTCGATGGCATGCCCTATGTCGCCCACGAATCCGAAGGGCTTGGCAGCCTCCATGCCTATCTCCAGGCACTCCTTGGCCACGCGCACCAGCTGTTCTTTCTCGGGCGACGTCTTGCCAATGATGAACATGCGCGAGGCGTCGGCATAGTAGCCGTCGAGAATGGTAGTGAAGTCGACGTTGATGATGTCGCCCTCTTCGAGCACGTCTTCCTCCTTGGGAATGCCATGACACACCACCTCGTTGATGCTGGTGCATACGCTCATGGGGAATCCCTCATAGTTCAGGCAGGCCGGAATGGCATTGTGCTCTTCGCAATAGCGCCGGCAAATCTGGTCGATTTCGAGCGTCGACATGCCGGCATGAATAGTCTTTGCCACCTCGTCGAGCACGCCTGTGTTGACAACGCCCGCCTTGCGAATGCCCTCAATCTGCTCGGGCGTCTTGATGAGTTCGCGTGTGGGCACCAGCTTTCCCTTGTTCTCCCAGTACATCACCTGCCTGTCGAGCTCGGTGGGTTCCTGTCCGGAAAGGCAGTGCCATCTTCTTTTCTTAGCTTTCATCTTTATGGTTATCTTCTGAAATTGGGTGCAAAATTACAACTTTTCTGCATAATAGGCAAGGTTTTCACGAATTTTTGCCTACCTTTGTAGCCACTATGGACATTAACGAACTGCTTCGCCGTCATTTCGGCTACGACTCTTTCCGTGATCAGCAGGAAGCCATCATCCGCCACACGCTGGCGGGCGGCGACTCGCTGGTGCTGATGCCGACGGGCGGCGGCAAGAGCATCTGCTATCAAATACCCGCGCTGGCCATGGCGGGAACTGCCATTGTCGTCTCGCCACTCATCAGCCTGATGAAAGACCAGGTAGAGACGCTGCGCTCGAACGGCATAGAGGCCGAGGCACTGAACTCGAACAACGACCAGACGCAGGACACCATCATACGCCGCAAATGCGCACAGGGCGACCTGAAGCTGCTCTACATCTCGCCCGAGAAGCTGCTGGCAGAGATGGACTATCTGCTCAGAGCCATCAAGATTTCGCTCTTTGCCATCGACGAAGCCCACTGCATCAGCCAGTGGGGACACGACTTCCGACCCGAGTACACCCAACTGGGGCTGCTGCGCGAAAGGTTTCCCGACGTACCCATCATGGCGCTCACAGCTACTGCCGACAAGATTACGCGCCGCGACATTGTAGAACAGCTGCACATAGGCAAGGCACAGCACTTCGTGTCGAGCTTCGACCGCCCGAACCTGAGCCTCTCGGTGAAACGCGGCTACAAGGCAGGCGAGAAGCTGCGCTTCATCCTGAACTTCATCAAGGCAAGGCCCTTGGATGCAGGCATCATCTACTGCCTGAGCCGCAAGACTACCGAGAAGGTGGCCGAAGACCTGCGGCGCCAAGGCATCCGCGCACTACCCTACCACGCTGCCCTCAGCCCGCAGGAGCGCAGCCAGACGCAGGAGCAGTTCAAGAACGACCAGGTTCAGGTGGTGTGCGCCACGGTAGCCTTCGGCATGGGCATCGACAAGAGCAACATACGCTGGGTTATCCACTATAACCTGCCCAAGAGCATTGAGAGCTTCTATCAGGAGATAGGGCGCGCGGGGCGCGACGGGGCTCCTGCCGACACGGTGCTGTTCTACTCGCTGGCAGACATTGTGCAGCTCACGGAGTTTGCCAAGCAAAGCGGACAGCAGGACATCAACATGGACAAGCTGCGCCGCATGCGTGAGTATGCCGAGGCCAGCGTGTGCCGACGCCGCATCCTGCTGAACTACTTCGGCGAGCAGACCGACCACGACTGCGACAACTGCGACATCTGCCAGAACCCACCGCAGCGCTTCGACGGCACCCGCCTGTGCCAGATGGCCCTGAGCGCCATGAAGCGCACCAGCGAGCAGATACGCATATCGACCACCATCGAGATTGTGAAGGGAATACTCTCGCCCGAGGTGAAGCGGAAGGGCTACAACCAGCTGAAGACCTTCGGCGTGGGGCGCGATACGTCGGTCAACGACTGGCAGGACTACCTGCTGCAGATGCTGCAGATGGGGCTCTTCGAGATAGCCTACGACGAGCAGCAGCACACGAAGGTGACGCCGCTGGGCGAGGACGTGCTGTATGGGCGTAAGGATGTGGAACTGAGCGTAATAGACCGAAGCGTTAAAGAAGAAGCGAAGAAACCTAAGAAGCGCTTGCACCTGGAGATACCTGCCATCAGCATTCCCGGACTTCCGCCAACAACCGATGCCGAAGACCCGAAGCTGTTCGAGGCATTAAGGCAGTTGCGCCTGCAATGTGCGCAGGAGGAAGGGTTCCCTCCCTATATCGTATTCAGCGACAAGGTGCTCCACTCGCTGGCTCAGCTGAAGCCTACGACGCTCGAGCAGTTTGGCTTCGTCTCGGGTGTAGGCGAGCACAAGAAGCAGAAGTACGGCGAGCGCTTCGTGGCGCTCATCCGCCGTTACGTCTGAGAGAGAGGGGGCTTAGTCCTTGAGCAGGTCTTTCAGAAAGTCGTCGAGGTCTTTCTCCAGGTCGTCGACCTCGATGGGGCTCAGTATGACGGTATCGTCGTCGGCCACGTAGAGTTCGGCAATAGGTTCTTTCTCTTCGTCTTCGAGCACGAAGGCATAAGGTTTCAGTATGCCCAGGTTGTCGACGAGCTTGGCATTGGCATGGAGGCGCTTGCGGATGAAGGCGGCCACCTCGTCGAAGAAGTCGTCGTCCTTGTTGTCGATCCATTGCTCCACCACGCAACGGTTAATCTCTTTGTCTTCGTCGTCGAAGGCCAGCAGCTCGCCCGTTTCCTGGTTCACACGCAGGTGAATGTCGGTGAGCAGCGTAGCTTCTCCTGTGAGGGGAAACTTCTCAGCCACCTTTCTGATGGCTCGGTCGACCTGCTGAATAGTCTGTTCGTTCGCTTTCATATCGCTTTCGAGGTTTTGTATTTTCGGTGGCAAAAGTATAAAAAAGTTTCGTAACTGCAAACGATTACGAATGTTTTTCGCAAAAAAACTTTCGAAGGCTTGCTATTTCTCAAGAAATGTCGTACCTTTGCAGGGTGCAAAACATGAGCGACAAAATCAGCCACGAAGGCATTATCGACCAAATAGACCCTGCGACGGGTCATGTGCGCGTTCGAATTGTTCAGACGACTGCCTGCGCAGCCTGCAAGATTGCGGGCCACTGCAATGCCTCTGAAAGTAAGGTGAAGATGGTTGACGTGGATTGCGCCGACAAGGCATCAGCGCTTTCCGTGGGTGAGCAGGTGACGGTATGGGCATCGCGCGGTGTTGCGGGACGTGCACTGCTGCTGGGCTTCGGCCTGCCCTTCCTGGTGATGGTGCTGACGCTTGTGGGTTCGCTGCTGCTGACAGGCCGTGAGGGTTTGTCGGCGCTGCTGGGCATAGGTGCGCTGCTGCCCTACTACCTGTTGTTGTGGCTTTGCCGCAAGCACATAGCAGAGCGCATCTCCTTCCATCTGGAAACAAACAACTAAAACAAACAAATAAAAACAAACAAACGCATTATGAATTTCATCTTGATTGCAGTGATTGTGCTTGGAGCCATCGGCCTCATAGCAGCCCTTGTGCTGTTTGCCGCCTCCAAGAAGTTCGCTGTCTATGAAGACCCCCGTATTGCGCAGGTGAACGAGTTGCTGCCCGGTGCCAACTGTGGCGGTTGCGGATTTGCCGGCTGCGGAGGTATGGCCGACGCTCTGGTGAAGGGCGCCGATGCCGGTAGCCTTGACGGGCTGCTCTGCCCCGTGGGTGGAGCCGACGTGATGGGCAAGGTGGCCGATTTGCTGGGCATGGCAATAGCCAATGGCGAGGCAAAGGTGGCCGTAGTGAGATGTAACGGCACGTGCGAGCACCGCCCGAAGATTGCCGAGTATGCCGGTCTGCGCTCTTGTGCAGCGATGCATGCCTGCGGTGCTGGCGAGACGGCCTGCGGCTTTGGCTGCCTGGGCTGTGGCGACTGTGTGAAGGCCTGCCAGTTTGATGCCATTCACTTGAACGAGGAGACGGGTCTGCCCGAGGTCGACGAGGAGAAGTGTACGGCGTGCGGTGCCTGTACGAAGGCTTGCCCACGCGGCATCATCGAGCTTCGCAAGAAGGGGCCGAAGGGCAGACGGGTGTTCGTGTCGTGTGTGAACAAGGACAAGGGTGCCGTTGCCATGAAGGCATGCTCGGTGAGCTGCATTGGTTGCGGCAAGTGCGAGAAGGAGTGCCCGTTCGGTGCCATCACGGTAGAGAACAACCTGGCCTACATCGACCCCGAGAAGTGTCGTCTGTGCCGCAAGTGCGTGGTGGTGTGCCCGAAGAAGGCCATCCGCGACGTGAACTTCCCCACTCCGCCTCCTGCTCCGAAGCCCAAGGAGGCTGTTGCCCCGAAGGCCGATGCTGCAGCAGCAGTAGCAGCGAAGCCTAATGTTGAACCCGTAAAGAAAGAGGAGGCCCAAGCATGAACATCAGAACATTCCGCATAGGTGGCGTACACCCAGAAGAGAACAAGCTGACCCACGAGGTGCCCACGAAGGCAGCAGCGCTGCCCAAGCAGGCCATCTTCCCGCTGAGCCAGCACATTGGCGCTCCTGCCAAGCCCGTGGTTCAGAAGGGCGACAAGGTGAAGGTGGGCACGCTGATAGCCGAGGCCGGAGGCTTCGTGAGCGCTCCGATATTCTCGTCGGTCAGCGGCACGGTGCTGAAGATTGACACGGCTATCGATGCCACTGGCTACCGCAAGCCTGTGATTATCATTAATGTGGAGGGCGACGAATGGGAGGAGAGCATCGACCGCTCTGACAAGCTGGAGACGGTGGCTGCCCACCCCGAGCTGACGCCCGAGGAGATTGTGACGCGCATCAAGGATGCCGGCGTCGTGGGCATGGGCGGTGCCTGCTTCCCCACGTTCATCAAGCTGACGCCTCCGCCTACGGCCAAGGCCGAGTGTGTGATTATCAACGCCGTGGAGTGCGAGCCCTACATTACTGCCGACTACCGGCTGATGATGGAGCATGCCGACGAGATACTCGTGGGCCTGGAGCTGCTGATGATGGGGGCAAAGGTAGACACGGGCTACATTGGCATTGAGACCAACAAGCCCGCTGCCATTGAGCTGCTCACGCAGAAGGCTGCCGAGAAGTTTGGCGGCTCGAAGTATAAGGTCGAGGTGGTTCCCCTGGCGCAGCGCTACCCGCAGGGCGGCGAGAAGCAGCTGGTGGATGCGGTGATACGCCGTCAGGTGCCTGCTCCGCCTGCCATTCCTGTGAATGTGGGTGCCATCGTGCAGAACGTGGGTACGGCGTTTGCCGTCTACGAGGCAGTGATGAAGCACAAGCCGCTGTTTGAGCGCTACACCACGGTGACGGGCAAGCGTCTGGCCAACCCGGGCAACTTCCTGGTGCGCATGGGTACGCCGATGATCGACCTGATTGAGGCTTGCGGCGGCATGCCCGAGGGCGACAACAAGCTGCTGGCAGGCGGCCCGATGATGGGCAAGGCGCTGACGAGCGTGGAGGTGCCCATCTGCAAGGGTACCAACTCGGTGACCATTCTCTCTGGCGACGACGCGCGGCGCAAGGAGCCGCAGCCCTGCATTCGCTGTGCCAAGTGCGTGGGTGCCTGCCCGATGGGTCTGGAGCCCTACTTGCTGGCTAAGCTCTCTGACGTGAAGAACTGGGAGCGCTGCGAGCAGGAAGACATCACGTCGTGCATAGAGTGCGGCTCGTGCCAGTTCACGTGTCCTGCCCACCGTCCGCTGCTCGACAACATTCGCCAGGGCAAGTCGACGGTGATGGGAATTATCAGAAACAGAAACGCAAAGAAATAACACAGAGAATAGAAGAACTATGAGTAAGTTAATAGTATCGCTATCGCCACACGCACACGGCACCGACTCGGTGGAGCGCAACATGTATGGGGTCATCCTGGCCTTGCTGCCTGCGCTGCTGGTGTCGTTCTACTACTTCGGGCTGGGCTCGGTGGTGGTGTGCCTGACGAGTGTGGCAGCCTGCGTCCTGCTGGAGTGGGCCATCAACAAGTATATTCTGAAGAACCCGCGCACAACGATTCTCGACGGCTCTGCCGCGCTGACGGGCTTGCTGCTGGGCATGAACCTTCCGTCGAACCTTCCCATCTGGATTATCCTGATAGGCGCGCTGTTTGCCATCGGCGTGTGCAAGATGTCGTTCGGCGGCTTGGGCAACAATCTGTTCAACCCCGCGCTGGTGGGCCGCTGCGTGCTGCTGGTGGCCTTCCCGGCACAGATGACGTCGTGGCCCGTTGCCGGACAGTTCGGTGCCTATACCGACGCCGTGACGGGTGCTACGCCGCTGTCGGTGATGAAGGAAGCCATCAAGTCGGGCGACGCCTCGGTGCTTGAGCAGCTGCCCGACTCGCTGTCGCTGCTGCTGGGCATGCATGGCGAGATGGGTGCGGGCACCATTGGCGAGGTGTGCGCGCTGGCGCTGCTGCTGGGCCTGGCCTTCATGCTGTGGAAGAAGATTATCACGTGGCACATTCCCGTGTCGATCATCGGCACCGTGTTTGTGGTGGCAGGACTGATGCATCTGGCATCGCCCGTCTATGCCGACCCCGTGACGGTGATTCTCTCGGGCGGACTGATGCTGGGCGCCATCTTCATGGCTACCGACTACGTGACGTCGCCCATGACGGCCAAGGGACAGCTCATCTACGGCGTGTCGATAGGCCTGCTGACGATTGTCATCCGCAACTGGGGTGCCTACCCCGAGGGCATGTCGTTTGCCATCCTGATTATGAACGCCTTCACGCCGCTCATCAACAACTACGTGAAACCTAAACGATATGGGGAGGAGGTAGCAAAATGAAGAAACTCGAATCATCTTTAGTCAACATGGTGGTGGTGCTCACGGGAGTGGCCGTCATCATGGGAGCCGTGCTCGCGGTGGTGAACAACGTGACGAGCGGCCCCATCGGCGAGCAGAAAGCCAAGGCGCTGGCCGACGGCATCAAGACGGTGATGGCCTGCAACGACCTGACCGTGGAAAAGACCGACACCGTGCGCCAGAACGACGCCGGCGGCAAGGAGCTCACCTATATTATATATAATGTACGCGATGCCCAGGGCAGCAACCTGGGAGCTGCCGTAGAGAGCAGCTCGATGGGCTTCGGCGGCGACCTGAAGGTGCTCGTGGGCTTCGATGCCGAGGGCAGCATTCTGGGCTACACGCTGCTGGAGCACGCCGAGACGCCGGGTCTGGGCGCCAAGGCCGACCAGTGGTTCCAGAAAGGCCAGAAGGGCGACATCATCGGCAAGAGCCCGAAGGAGCCGCTCGTGGTGAGCAAGGACGGCGGACAGGTGGATGCCATCACGGCGTCGACCATCACGAGCCGCGCCTTCCTGAAGGCCGTCAACCAGGCCTACCAGGCCTACATGGCTACGCCTGCCGTCGATGCTGAGACAAGTGCAACAACCAAACAAGAAGAAAAGGAGGAGACAGAACGATGAATGCAATACAGATTATCAAGAACGGCATCGTCAAGGAGAACCCCACGTTCGTCCTGATGCTGGGCATGTGCCCCACGCTGGCTACAACCACCAGCGCCCTGAACGGCATGTCGATGGGCTTGGCCACGATGGCAGTGCTCATCTGCACCAACTTCGTGATTTCGTGCCTCAAGTCGGTGACCCCCGACAAGGTGCGCATCCCCGTGTTCATCGTCGTCATAGCAGCCTTCGTCACCATCCTGCAGATGTTCATCAAGGCCTATCTGCCCGACATCGACGCCGCCCTCGGACTGTTCATCCCGCTGATTGTGGTGAACTGCATCATCCTGGGCCGCGCCGAAGCCTTCGCAGCCAAGAACTCGCCCGTAGCCTCGCTCTTCGACGGCATCGGCATCGGGCTGGGCTTCACGCTGGGCCTCACGCTGCTGGGCATCTGCCGCGAGCTGCTGGGCAGCGGAAGCATCTTCGGATGGGTGCTGCTGCCCGAGACCTACAACATCCTGCTCTTCGTGCTGCCCCCGGGCGCCTTCATCACCCTGGGCTACCTCATCGCTATCGTCAATAAAATCAGAAAGTAAGAAGCTATGGAATACGTACTTATATTCATCAGCGCCATCTTCGTCAACAACATCGTGTTGTCGCAGTTCCTCGGCATCTGCCCCTTCCTGGGCGTGTCGAAGAAGATAGAGACCTCGCTCGGCATGTCGGCAGCAGTAGCCTTCGTGCTCACCCTGGCCACCATCGTCACCTGGTGCGTGCAGCGCTTCGTGCTCGACCCCCTCGAGCTGGGCTACCTGCAGACCATCGCCTTCATCCTCGTCATCGCATCGCTCGTGCAGATGGTTGAGATCGTGCTCAAGAAAGTGTCGCCAGCCCTCTATCAGGCCCTCGGCATCTTCCTGCCGCTCATCACCACCAACTGCGCCGTGCTGGGCGTGGCCATCCTCGTCATCCAGAAAGACTTCAACCTGCTGCAGAGCACCGTCTACGCCTTCTCCACAGCCCTCGGCTTCGGACTGGCACTCACCGTGTTTGCCGGCATGCGCGAGCAGCTGGAGCTCGTCAAGATACCCAAGGGCATGCAGGGCATGGCCATCGTCATGCTCTCAGCCGGGCTGCTCAGCCTCGCCTTCATGGGCTTCTCGGGCGTCGACGGAGGCCTGAAAGTGCTCTTCGGGCTCGACTAAGCTGAAGCAGCAGGCATCATAACGCGCAAAGCAGAGGCGCGGCATCGGAGCCCCATTCATCAAGAAAGCTCCCTGCCGCGTCTCCGCTTTTTTTCTGTCTGTACGAGTGTCAGCGCATTCCGCTTTTTTTGGATCAGTACTAACACTTGGTTGACTGCTGGCGCTCGAATTCCCCTCCCTTGTAGGGAACCGACGCGCAAAGTATTCCCCTCCCTTCAAGGGGAGGGGCTCGGGGTGGGGTCTCTGACTTTTACCTGCGCGAGGAACTTATCTGCGGAAAAACAATACTGACCCCACCCCTAACCCCTCCCCTACATGGGAGGGGAATTCGAGCGCCAACAGCCAACCAAGTTTTCGGACTGATCACTAATTGCGCTTCAAGTCCTAAAACCCAGTTGCAGACAATCAGTATTGAATTCCCCTCCCATGTAGGGGAGGGGCTGGGGGTGGGGTCAGCAACTTCTTCACCGACATTATATTACAGACCCCACCCCTAACCCCTCCCCTTGGAAGGGAGGGGAATTCGGCATGAGAAGCGCCCCCTCCCGCCGTCTGGCAAGAAGGGGCGCCCCCTACTCCACTCGAGCCTACTAAGGCTGCGGCTGCTGATGCTCGCGAATGTAGTCGGCCACCGGCGTGAGCTTCACCACACGCGTCTTGCCCGTACCCGTCGACTCCTGCACATAGCGCGTCTGCAGCATGCACTTCTCCTTGAACGCACGGCTCGTGATGTTGTCGAGCTGAGCCCCGTCGGGCAGGTAGCGCATGCGCACCCCGTCCACCTGGCTCTCCACGTCGTACTCCTCCACCGACTCGGCGCCGCCCTTCTTGTTGCGCAGCGTAGGATAGAACGTGCCAAGCCCGTCTACCTTCACAGCCACGCCCTGCCCCACGAGCTCGGGGATGCAGCTGCTCAGCTTGCGCAGCACGCCCTCCACCACGTCGATTGTGAAGACGCTGCCGTGCTGGGCGATGTGAGCCGCCAGACCGCGCGTGTTGAGTGTGGCGTTACGAACGGCCTTGCCATACCACTTGCCGTACATTTTCGAGTCGCGAACCTTGTTCTGGTAGATGTCTACCGAGAGCTGAACTTTGTTTTGTGCCATAACGTTTTGTAATGTTTTTTGGTGTTAGATTATCAACTGCTGCCAACTTCCCTGCGGGTGGCTGCATCCCGCTGTATCAGGCTGTTTCCTTCAACGATACAAAGGTACAAAAAATTTCTGAATTACGCAAATATTTTCGCAAGTTTTTTCGCCTTTATGGCAGTATTTTCGAAAGTTTTTCGGCAAATTCCTTTGCGCGTTGCTGAATTCTTCGTACCTTTGCAAAATTAACACATCAATATACGTCAAAAGAACGGCAACATGATGAAAAAAAGCTTATTCTATTTCCTTTTATTACTCCCGCTGGCGAGCTGCCTCACCGCTTGCAACAACGACGACGACGACGAGCAGGGAGCAATCACCTTGGTAGTTATCAACGATGATGGAACAACCTCGAACGGCAGCACTTTCTCTGTCATCGACTCCCTGAACTTCTATCTCGACCACATCAAATATAACATTGTAGAACCCCATCTGGTCGTCGATAAATACGACAAGAAAAACTTCTCGGGCGTTGCCAATATACCCCCCATCATCATCTACAAAGGCAAAGTGTATGATGTGACGAGAGTTTGGCGATATGCATTCCAGGGCTGCACAGGCCTCACCTCCCTCACCCTCCCCAACAGCGTGAAGTACATTGGAACCAATGCGTTTGCCGGCTGCACTGGCCTCACCACCCTCACCCTTCCCAACAGCGTGATAAGCCTCGGATGGGGTTCGTTCCAGGGCTGCACTGCCCTCACCTCCGTCACCCTACCCGACAGTATAAATTGCGTAGGAGACGCTGCGTTCCGGGGCTGCACAAGCCTCAGCTCCATCACCATTCCCAACAGCGTGACGATGATAGGCGAAGAAGCGTTCTCTTTTTGCACAAGCCTCACCTCCATCACCATTCCCAACAGCGTGACGTTAGTCGACGGGCGGGCATTCGAGGGCTGCACAGGCCTCACCTCCATCACCTTTCCCAGCAGCGTGACGTACGTTGGACCCCATGCGTTATATGGCTGCACGGGCCTCACCTCCATTCATTGTCAGGGAATGACGCCTCCAAGAAAGGGCTTTTCCTCCCCGATAGCCCCCGATATTTGCCAAAACGTCACGCTCTACGTGCCCAAAGGCGCGTTAAGCGCCTACCAATCTGCCAATGATTGGAAAGACTTCAAAACCATCGTCGAGGAGTAGCCTATCATCCTGACTGCAGAACCCGCCTGGGGCGGAGCATATAGCCAGCAATTCGATGTTGTTGGCTATTTTTTTTATGTGCCTTCGAGGGTGAGGCAAAGATTATCAAGAACCAGCAATAGCAGGGGCGCTGCGTTCTGGGGGGAGAGGCAGCCCGACGGGCGCGAAAAGCGGCGCCAAAGCTGCCGATTAGTACGAGGAATGGCAGCGATTAGTACGCTGAATCCCCCTCACTTTGTCAGGACAGGACTTAGTAATGCAGAAATGCAGAAATGCAGAAAGTGGACATAAAGGGTTTTTGAAGGCGACATAGAGACAGAAATAACAGCACGTAAGTGTTAATTTTATTTATAATTTAATTATTATTATTAATATTAATATATGTATTATATATATAATAGGTAGATGTCTACCTAAAAATAGCTTTATGTCCACTTTCTGTCTTTCTGCATTTCTGTCTTTCTCTACGACGATTCGTAAGAGTAACCGCATCGGCTCATAAAAAAGAATTTAGCCAGCAATTCGTTGTTGGCATTTTTTTTACGATGTGCTTGCTTTTCTGCAATAAATGTAGTACCTTTGCGGTCGTTAATGCATCGACCAAAATGCTATGGAAGAATAATGACAGAGCTTTCGTCATATAGACCACGCAATGCAGGCCACGATTATCATGGGCGCGGCACCTACCTCATCACGCTTGTGGTGAGCGGACGCGAGCGTCTGCTCTCAAGACTCGACCCTGCGAAGGGCCACGATGGGCTTGTGCTCACACCGCTTGGCGAAGCCGTCAGGCACACATGGCAACAGACGCCCGCCCGTCAGTTGGCTCATGGCAACCGGGTGGTGGTGCATGCCAGCGTATGCATGCCCGACCATTTCCATGGCGTCATCGAGGTGCTGGAGCCTATGCAGTGGAGCCTTGGCGACATCATGCAGGCGTTCAAGGCCGTCTGCACCAGCCTTTGGCAGCAGGGGCAGGGGCTGCCCACCTCCGTCAATCGACCGATATCGGCAAAATGCATGAGCGAGGATGCGCCTGCCTGGCTGCGCCAGAAAGCCGCCATGCACAGCAACGAGGGGGCATTGGTGCGCTGCCTCTCGAAATGGCAGCGCCAGGAGTACTATGCCTTTGTGGGACGGGCGCAGAGGCCCCTGTTCGACGACAACTACGACGACACCGTCTGCCTTGACGCCCGTCATCGCCGAGCCATGATAGCCTATGTGGCCGACAACCCGCGGCGTGCCTTGCTTCGCCAGCTGTTGCCCGACGTACTGCGCCGCTGCCTGCATGTGCAGATAGGAGAGCACCATTATGGCGCCTTCGGCAACCTTTTCCTGCTGCGCTGGCCACGCAGGCTACAGGTGCAGTGCCACCGTCGACACCCCGTGACTGCTCAGCCCTATGAGGAAACTGCCGACTACGCCAACGAACGCAGGCTATGGGAGGCTGCCGTCATTGAGGGCGGTACGGTCATCGTTACGCCTGGCATCTCGCGTGGCGAACAGCTGATGAAGCACGAATGTCTGCAGCGTGGCTATCCGCTGATACAGCTACAGAAGGAGCCCATAGGGCGCTACTGGAAGCCCGAGAAGTCGCGCTTCGATGCCTGCGCCCGCGGTTCGCTGCTCATCCTGGCCCCCTGGCATCTTGACACGATGGGCACCGTAGGCGGCGTGCCTGCCGACTCAGACTATAGCCGCTTTCACAACCTCAACACCCTGGCCTCAGAGATATGTGCCTTCGAGGGTGAGGCAAAGATTATAAAGAATCAGTAAAATTGCGTAATAAACAAGAATATAGTATCATCAAAAAAATGAATATAAGTACAAATTACGTACCCATGCAGCCTCCATATAAAGTGATAAAGCATGGGCGAAAAATTGGATTACAGGTAGGTACACAGATTGTGACCATAGTGAACAGCGATCCCATCCGAATGGAAACACACAACTACCCTGTGGTGGCAGTAGAGAACGAGACAACAGCTCTCGAAAGGCCCGATTACTCACAAAAAAACAACTTTGAGCATGAAGTATGGGACAACATTGAGTCAAAGAATGTTTCTGTGCTTTGTGAACAGGGAATTCAGCTTAAATGGAGTGAAATAAACAAAATCCTCTGGCATGACCATGCTCGTCTTGGCAACGATAAAGAGACTATTCAGAAGTGGATTATCAATAAATTACTACATTATAACAGAAGTATTCAGCTACCAGAACCTGGTTTGCACTACATACATCTCAGCATCAAAGATGACGCTTCTGGAACTCCCATCGTCGTGAAGTCAGCCCACGACGATATCTTTGCCCTGAACGTGAAGTGGCAGAATGACCCCTCACTGCTGGAGAAGTCTCTGGTAAGCGACCTTACGGAATACCTGCTTTATATTTCGCCTGGCCGAAGTGCAGTTTGGTGGCAGATGGTTTACACGACTCAGGATGAGCGTCTGTACCCCGTGGTGAGAAGTCTCAATGCCAACCCCGTTGCCACCAAATTTAAACGCACATTGATGAACACAATCACTATTAGTGCGTTGCTGCCTTATGAGGAAACCTCCAACAACACACCACCGCCTCCCGGAGAGTCCCATCGCACGTACAAGATTTTTCACCCCAACCTCGACGAGCAGGAAATTGTGACAGCCCTGCTGCGGACAGACAGGCTGTCGCTGGGCCCTAAGCAGTACGCACTGGCTGTGCAGGAGTTCTTTCAAAGCATAGGGTGGCTCGTCAACATGATAGACACGCAGTTCGTCAGTTGGATGAAAGACAAGCAAATCATGAATGCCGCCGCCAACGACCTGCAACACGTCAACAGGACAGAGAAGATGGACACGCTGAAGGAGAATCTCAGAGATACGTTCCAGTTTAAGAATTCTGCCGGACTGTGGGAAGACCGTGGGGATTTCTACAGGCGCAAGGACAGCAAAAAAATAAACAGCGGCAAGCCACGTATACAATAATGCAGCGGAGGAGGATTACATGTCGTTACACCTGCATTTTACACGTCGTTACACGGAGTTACCTCCTTTTGTAAACTTCTATCTTTCAGCAAGATATAATTACTGAAAGTATCATTTCCTATTAAAACAATCTTATTATCTTTGCACCGAAGTTAGGCTTCAGGGTGCATTCTTGTTTGTGTGCCTATTCGGGAGCAAACCTTGCCACTCAATGCTAGCAACGTGTGGTTCACCTTATTATATAATGTATTTAGAAATACAAACATGGCTACAGACAAAAAACCAAAGAAGCTGAAGATGCGCGGAACGGGCACCTTCGACCCAGAAACCCAGAAGTTCGGGTTTGAGCCCTTCAACGAGGCTCCCTCTACACAAACCGACGTGCACACCTGCCAGGGAGGCGGAAAGCGTTGGACCACCACAGGCAGCAAACCGTCGAAGATGATCACGCTGAAGAGCAAGGAATCGTCGCCCGACCAGTATGCCGACTTCCTGCAGCAGTTCAACGCCCTCACGAAAGACCTGAAGCCCAAGAAGCCCATCGAACTGCCCGCAGAGCAGCGCGTGGTATGCGAGCAGGGACTGGAGTGCTGGCTCGACACGCAGAAGCAGCTCGTCACCTTCACGGGCACCATCGACCTGCAGCGCCACACGCGCGACTGGCAGGCTGAGGTGCTGCGACAGGTGCAGCTCGTAGTGCGCCGACTGCCCGCAGCAGAGAAATTCAACAAAATGATGAACCAAATTAAACAAGGAGGAAACAAGTAATGTTCAAAATCACCTATCAAGTGCGCACCTACTGCGAAATGCAGCAGATGGGCTGGCAGGAGTGGCAGCAGGCTATGCTCAGTGCCAAGGATATCGTAAAGAAGTATCGCCAGCTGCTGGCCAAAGCAAAACTGCTCACCGACGAGGCAGTACGCAAAACTGCCAAGCAGGCTGCCGCCGCCGTGAAGCGCACCCTGCCAGGAGCCTGCTTCCAGGCTGCCGACTTTGCCGAGAGCACGGGCGACGACCCGAAGAAGAAGTACAACTACGGCAAGAAGGGACGCTGGCGCGACATGCGCTATGCCTACCTCTCGGGTCTGGTAGTCATCGACGTAGACCATTGCGGCAATCCCCGCGAGCTGTTCGCGCGCCTCAAGCAGGAGCACGACCTGAAGGCGCTGGGCATCCTGCTGGTCTATGTGTCGGCCAGCGAAGACGGGATGAAGATTGTGTTCAAGGCAGACCCTGATTATCCCCACAACCTGATTTGCCAGCAGTGGCACATGGCAGAGCGCCTGGGCATCCTGCAGTGGGTAGATGATGCCTGCAAGGACAGCACACGCCTGAGCTTCCTGACCTCGCCCGACGACGTGCTCTATTGCGATGAGAAAGAATTGTTTAATCACTAATTAGTTTATCTTTATGGAAAGTATTGTAAGAACTGATTTTGACCAGCAGCAGGGCGCGCGCTATCGCCAGCTGCCCAAGGGCGACTCGTCGCCCACCGACCCCAAGTGGACGGAGTACGCCCGCCAGCTGAGCGCCAGCAAGCGCCAGCAGAAGGCGCAGGCCGTTGAAGCGAGCACTGATGCGGATGCCATGACACAGCCCGCTATCGTTGAGCAGCCACCCACCCCTGTAGCTACCCCTGCCACCGTACAGCCAGCTGGGCTCACCCCCCAGCAGGAAATCCAGAAGCGAGCCATCGACCAGCTCTACAGCGCTGGCATAGCTCAGGGCGACCGTCATAAGACCTTCATGGGCGAGACGGCAGCATGGCTGCTATTCATGAACGACAACAGCCAAACGGAGGCCCTGAAGGTGGCAGGTGAGCTTGACTACATCAAGAAGTGGAAAGCCGACCCACAGAGCCCCATGGAGCCCTACGAGCTGGAGAACGTACTGCGCACGGTGAGCCAGCAGCCCCTGCTTCGCCGACTGCCCAAGCGCCTCACCGACCTGTTGCCCCAAGTCTCTGCAGAAGTGACCTTGCAGACAGCGGCTTCCTCTGCTAACGACCCGCTGGCCGCGCTGCCCTTCGACCGCTGGTGCGACCAGATTGAGAGCTTCTTCGACGTCTACCCCTGCCTGCGCGAGGTGTGCGAACCTCATCCGCGCCGCCTGTGGCCCTTCCTGCTCTTTGCCTCGGCAGCTATGCTGGGCACGTGCATGGATCTTTGCTATTATTATTTTTATGCCAATGAGGGTGAGCGCCAGCGCCTGAACTACATCATCTGGGGCGTAGGCGACCCGGCATCGGGCAAGCACTGCCTGCAGCGCATCTGCGACCTGCTGCTGGCCCCCATCATTGCCGAGGGAGCCTTGGCCGACGAGAGCACCAACTCGTGGAAAACTGAGACCGACGCCAAAGGCCAGAACAAAGACCGCGACATACGCCCGGCTATCTTCAACCGCATGTTTGGCTATCGTAGCTCCAACGCCGAGTTCATCCGCTCGATGATTAACTGCAAGGAGGAAGTAGACGGCGAGATGATGGGGCGCCACATGGTGACCTGCTCGTCGGAGAAGGATGTGGAGATAGGCAAGGCAGGCAGTTGGATAAGCCGCTCGTCGGCCACCTTGCTCTCCTTCCACGGCGAGTGGGACTCGCAGCACTACTCCAACAAGCAGAGCGTCTCCGGTCGCTACCGCGTCTTTTGGAACCAAATCGAGACGTTCTGCCCCATCACGCTGCCAAAGCTGGTGAACGAACGTAACGTGAACTCAGGTCTCGACACCCGCACCTGCACCATCCCCATGGGTCGCGACGACTTCAAAATCATGCCGCTACGACGCAAGGAAGACTCCCGCATCGATGCCTACAACGAGACGCTGATGCAGTGGGCCTACCGTCAAGACCAGCGTCGCGGAGAGTTGCCGCTTTGGCCTCTGGTGGAGCACGTACATGGCTGGCTCGACCAGCGCCGCGCCATTGCCGAGTTCAACGACGAAGACCGTGCAGAGTGGTTGCTACTCAAGAGAATTCCATATCACATGATCAATGTGAGTGCACCATGGATAGACATGAGACACGCCCCTGAGCGCGAACAGACGGGCACCTATACCCTCGATGCCACCGACTTCGCGCTGGCAGATTTGGTGGGCGACATTCAGTACCGCACACAAATGTTCTGGTACTACGACCTGCACCGCCTCTACTACGACAACCAGTTGCGCGAGGCAGCACAGCAGAAGCGTCGCACCAACAAGTTTGTAGAGTGCTTCCGGCAGCTGAGCGAGGAGTTCAACAACGAGCAATTTGCAAAGGTCTTCGGCTACGCCAACAACCGCTCAGGGCAGAAGACCCTGGAACGCCTGCTCGACGAGAAAGCCATCGAGCGCACCATGCGCGGAAACTACCGCAAACTCGTCAGCGAGCTATAGTGAAATCTACCCAATGCAGAAATGCAGAAAGACAGAAAGTGGACATAAAGCATATTCAAACCTCTACGAAGAAGGCAGGTATCCGAAAAATACTTGCCTTTTTATTTGCCCTAACTTTGCAGTCCGAATCTAAAACAGCGAACAAAAGCATAAAAGCAAAAAGCAAATGAAACAAACCATTCTCGTCACTGGAGGCACCGGCTTCATCGGCAGCCACACCACCGTAGAACTGCAGCAGGCAGGCTACGAAGTAGTCATCATCGACAACCTCTCGAACTCTAACGCCAACGTCGTTGACGGCATAGAGAAGATAACGGGCATACGTCCGGCTTTCGAGAAGGTCGATTGCTGCGACTTCGACGCACTGGAAAATGTGTTCCGCAAATATCCAGACATTGAGGGTATTATCCACTTTGCTGCTTCCAAGGCCGTAGGCGAGAGCGTGGAGAAACCGCTGCTCTACTATCGCAACAACCTCACCTCGCTCATCAACCTGCTTGAGCTCATGCCGAAATACCAGGTCAAGGGCATCATCTTCTCAAGCTCTTGCACCGTCTACGGACAGCCCTCCGCCGAGAACCTGCCCGTCACCGAGAACGCTCCCATACAGAAGGCTCTCTCGCCCTACGGCAACACCAAGCAGATCAACGAGGAAATCATTCAGGACTACATCCACTCGGGCGCGCCCATCAAGAGCATCATCCTGCGCTACTTCAACCCCATCGGCGCTCACCCCTCGGCACTCATCGGCGAGCTGCCCAACGGCGTGCCCATGAACCTCATTCCCTTCGTCACACAGACCGCCATCGGCATTCGCAAGCAGCTGAAGATTTTCGGCCACGACTATAATACGCCCGACAAGACCTGCATCCGCGACTACATCTACGTCGTAGACCTGGCCAAGGCTCACGTCAAGGCCATGGAGCGCGTGCTCGACCAGCCTGATACCGACGCCGTCGAGGTGTTCAACATCGGCACGGGCAAGGGCCTGTCGACGCTCGAGGTGGTAGAAGGCTTCGAGAAGGCCACCGGCGTGAAGGTGAACTGGGAGTTTGCTCCCCGTCGCGAGGGCGACATCGAGCAGGTGTGGGGCAACGTTGACAAGGCCAACAAGGTGCTTGGATGGAAGGCCGACACACCCACCGACGAGGTGCTCAAGAGTGCTTGGCGCTGGCAGCAGAAGCTGCGCGAGGACGGCATCCAATAAAGAAGAAGACAACACTACATATTGTTTATGTATTAAATTTTTAGTTATTAAGTAATACGGTCTTAGTTAAACATAGTAACAAAAAATGACCGTTATTTTGTGTTTGTGTTGTTATGGGTTCGCGATGAGATATCGAGAACCCATTTTTCTTTTTTGCTAACAAATCGCACGGAATGTTTGGTGGTTTCATAACAATTTGTTACCTTTGCACCCGATTTCAGTAACAACATAACAAACAACAACTATAAAGTTTATATTATGGCACAAATGAATTTTGGTGGAGTCGTAGAAAACGTAGTCACCAGCAAAGAGTTCTCACTCGAGAAAGCTCGCGAAGTATTGAAGGACGAAGTAATCGCAGTCATAGGCTATGGCGTGCAGGGCCCCGGACAGGCCTGCAACCTGCGCGACAACGGATTCAACGTGATTGTAGGACAGCGTCAGGGCAAGACCTACGACAAGGCCGTGGCCGACGGATGGGTACCGGGCAAGACCCTCTTCTCGATTGAGGAAGCTGCCGAGAAGGGCACCATTCTCTGCATGCTGCTCTCCGACGCCGGACAGATACAGCAGTGGCCCACCATCAAGCAATACCTCAAGCCGGGCAAGACCCTCTACTACAGCCACGGCTTTGCCATCAACTGGAGCGACCGCACGGGCGTCATCCCCCCGAAGGACGTCGACGTCATCATGGTGGCACCCAAGGGCAGCGGCACCAGCCTGCGCACCATGTTCTGCGAGGGTCGCGGTCTGAACTGCTCCTACGCCGTCTATCAGGACGCCTCGGGCAAGGCCAAGGAGAAGACCATCGCCTTCGGCATCGGCATCGGCGCCGGCTACCTGTTTGAAACAACCTTCCAGCGCGAGGCTACCTCCGACCTCACCGGCGAGCGCGGCTCGCTGATGGGTGCCATCCAGGGACTGCTGCTGGCTCAGTATGAAGTGCTGCGCGAGCACGGCCATTCACCCTCTGAAGCCTTTAATGAGACAGTTGAAGAACTAACTCAGAGCCTCGGCCCGCTCTTCGGAGCAAAGGGCATGGACTGGATGTATGCCAACTGCTCGACCACTGCACAGCGCGGCGCACTCGACTGGGCTCCCCGATTCCACGACGCCATAAAGCCGGTCATGGAGTGGCTCTACTACTCGGTACTGACCGGCAACGAAGCTCAGATCACCATCGACGCCAACTCGAAGCCCGACTACCGCGCCGGACTGGAGAAGGAGCTCGAGGCCATGCGCAATCAGGAAATGTGGCGCGCCGGCGAAACCGTGCGCAAGCTGCGTCCTGAGAACCAGGAAGACTGAGAGGGAGAGAATAGATAATAGATAAGAGATAAGAGATAAGAGATAATAATAACAGATATTAAAAAGGCTGCAGGTCGTTTGGCGATGTGCAGCTTTTTTTGTACCTTTGCAGCCGTTTATGATAAAAAGATTGTTTTTACTCACGATAATCGCGCTGCTACAGTGCGCTGCAGCACAGGCACAAGACGAAACGCCCAACGCCCGACAGGCAAGGCGCATCTTCAATCAGGTCTACGACAAAGTGTTCGGCCAGCAAGGCTCTACACTCACCTACGACGTCAACATCATCGGCATCTACAAAACCCACGGCACCATCTGGATGAAGGGAAAGAAGCAGAAGTTCGTCGACGAGAAGGTCAACACATGGAACGACGGCACCACCGCCTACATGTGCTACCGCAAGCGCAAGACCGTGGAGATTCACCATGCCAACAGCGACAAGAAGGACAAGTACAGCGGACGCTTCAAGTTCAGCCTCGACGACTTCAACTACAGCATCGCCAAAGACCCCGAAGGGCTGCTCATCACCCTGAAGCAGAAGAAAAAGGCAAAGGGAACCATCAAGGAAGTGAGGGCACTCATCTCCGAGCCCGAGCTTGAGCCCGTACGCCTGCGCATCAAGGTAGCCTTCTTCTGGACTACCGTCAAAATCAGCAACTTCAAGTCGGGCGGCATCACCGACGACCTCTTCGTCTTCCCCCGCAAGAACTATCAGGAAGGCTGGAAGTTCGTCGACAAGCGCAAAGATTAGCCTCCCTTCTGCAAGAACCCGTCAGTCATCACCACCCGCTCCTCGCGCAGCAGTTGCTCCAGCACGGGGCTCAGCTCGGCATAGTCAGCAGCCAGCGCGTGCAACTCGCTCACGTGGTGGGGCTCTCCGTCGTCCAGCAGTCGCATAATCAGCGTCTCTGCTTGCCGTGCCTGCGTCTGCCTTCCCTCCACACACACGTCGCAATGCCCGCAGTCGTTGCCTCCCGTCTCGCCAAAGTAGCGCAGCAGCTGGCGTCTCCGGCACTCGGCATGGTTCGTGGCATAGCTAATCATGGCATGTATGCGCTCGGCAAAGCGCAGCTTCAGGTCGTCGTAGACGGCAGGCGTGAAGCGCAGGTTCTCCGAGTCCTCGCGCCGCTGCGAATACCTGATGTAGGGGGTGCGCTTCTGCGGAATGAAGCTCACGATGTGGCGCTGCGACAGCCCCTTGAGCAGCACGTAGACCTCTACTTTCGTCATGCCCGCCTGCTGCCCCACGAAAGCCTCGTCAATGTAGACGTAGCCACTGAACATCCCGCTGTAGCAGCGTAGCAGCGCCACGATGAGCCGTTCCTCGGCAGGGGTGGTTGTCGACAGCCGGTACAGGTCGTCGCGACTCAGCAGGAACATCAGCCTTGCCTGGCTCTCCTGCTCCTCCACATACTCAATGTAGCCCGCGCGCGTCAGTATCTGCAGCGCAGCCTCCACCTGTATGGGAAAGTAGTGGTAGGTGTAGCAGAACTTGTCTACAGGAAACTCAAACATCTTGTTGTAGCCCGAGCCCACCGCCACCTGGTAGAAGTAGGCCAGATGGTCGTACACGTCGCGAATGTACTCCTTCGGCGGGAAGGTGTCGCTGATGCGCTTCTCGAGCTTCGCGCGGTCGGCGTTGTTATAGAGCAGCACGGCATAGGCACGCTGCCCGTCGCGTCCGGCGCGCCCTGCCTCCTGGAAGTAAGCCTCGGGCGAGCTGGGGCAGTCGGTGTGTATCACCAGTCTTACGTCGGCCTTGTCGATGCCCATGCCGAAAGCATTGGTAGCCACCATCACCCGCACGTCGTCCTGCTGCCATCGGCGCTGCCGCTCGTCTTTCTCCACGCTGTCGAGCCCTGCATGATAGGCCGTAGCGCTGATGCCTGCATTGCACAGCAGGTCGGCAAACTCCTTGGTGCGCTTCCGGCTCCGCACGTAGACGATGGCCGAGCCCTTGACGTTTTCAAGAATATGCACGAGCTGCTCGTTCTTGTCCTGCGCCTCTCTCACCACATAGACCAGGTTCTTGCGCTCGAAGCTCATGCGAAACACGTTCTTCTGCGCGAAGTGCAGGCGCTGCTGAATGTCGTCGACCACCTGCGGCGTGGCCGTTGCCGTAAGTGCCAGTACAGGTGCCTGCGGCAGGTCGCGGCGTATATCGGCAATGGCAAGATAGGCAGGACGGAAGTCGTAGCCCCACTGCGAAATGCAATGAGCCTCGTCTACGCAGACGAAGCTCACCTTCATGTGTAGCAGCTTGTGGCGGAACAATTCGCTGCCCAGTCGTTCGGGCGACACATAGAGCAGCTTCACCGCACCGAACACCGCATTCTCAAGCACCGTGAGCACCTCGTCGTGGCTCATGCCCGAATAGATGGCAGCCGCACGAATGCCGCGGCGTCGCAGGTTCTGCACCTGGTCTTTCATCAGGGCAATGAGCGGCGTAATCACGATACACACGCCCTCCTTGGCCAGCGCAGGCACCTGAAAGGTAATCGACTTTCCGCCACCCGTGGGCATCAGTCCCAGCGTGTCGCGTCCGGCACCTATCGACTCAATGATTTCGCGCTGAATGCCGCGGAAGCCATCGTAGCCCCAGTACTTCTTCAGGATTTCCTCATAGCTCATTCCGAAGGTCTGATGTCCTCTATCTGCAGTTGCACCTCGCCCCGCTTGTAGATATTCTCCTCTATGGTGTATATAATGTCGAACGAACGCTTCGACTTGATGTAGCGTGCTGCCGCACTCTGTCCGAAGGCAATGCCGTTCATCACGTTGCTCGAGCGCGAGTCGACCAGCTCCAGCTTGATGTGCTCCTGCTGCCTGCCCACCACCTTCGACGTTCCGTAGTCGTAGACGTTGCGCGTGCAGAACACGGGCTTGGGGTTCTCCGGTCCGTGGGGTGCCAGCTTCTTCAGGTCGTTGTGCAGCTTCTTCGTAATGTCGCGGAAGTCCACCACAGCCTCAATCTCCTGCAGTGCCTCCGTCTGTTCGGGCAATATGTGCGAACTGACGTACTCCTGGAATCGACGACGGAACTCGGCAATGTTCTCCACCTTCAGCGAGAGACCCACGGCATAGGTGTGGCCTCCGAAGTTCTCGAGCAGGTCGCGACAGCTCTTGATGGCATCGTAGATGTCGTAGCCTGCCACCGAACGGGCCGAGCCCGAGGCAATGCCATTCTCGCACGAGAGCACCACCGTGGGGCGATAGTACATCTCGGTAAGCCTCGACGCCACAATACCCACGACGCCCTTCTTCCATCCTTCTCCATAGAGCACGATGGCAGGCTGGTGGGCCTGGCTCTCCAGTCGTTCCACAATCTGGTTGGCCTCCTCCGTCATCTGCTTGTCGATGTCCTTGCGCTGCTCGTTATACTGGTTGATGTGTGCAGCCTCGGCCAGCGCCCTGTGCAAGTCACGCTCCACCAGCAGGTCTACGGTCTCCGTACCGTTCTGCACGCGTCCGCTGGCATTGATGCGCGGCCCTATCTTGAAGATGATGTCGCTCATGGTGAGCTCGCGTCCCGTCAGTCCGCAAATCTCGATGATAGCCTTCAGTCCCACCGAGGGGCTCTGGTTCAGCTGTTTCAGTCCGTGGAAGGCCAGTATGCGGTTCTCGCCCGTCACCGGCACAATGTCGGCAGCGATGCTCACAGCACAGAAGTCGAGCAGCGGCACCAGCTGCGAGAAGGCAATGCCGTTGTTCTTGGCGAAAGCCTGCATGAACTTGAAGCCCACGCCGCATCCGCACAGATGCTTGAAAGGATAGGTAGAGTCGGCACGCTTCGGGTTGAGAATGGCCACGGCACAAGGCAGCTCGTCGTCGGGCACGTGGTGGTCGCAGATGATAAAGTCGATGCCCAGCTGCTTGGCGTAGGCAATCTCGCGCACAGCCTTGATGCCGCAGTCGAGCACAATAATCAGCTTCACGCCCTTCTCCGCAGCATAGTCCAGGGCCTTGATGCTGATGCCGTAGCCCTCGTCGTAGCGGTCGGGGATGTAGTACTCCATGTTTGAATAGAACTGCTGCAGAAACCTGTAGACCAGCGCCACTGCCGTACATCCGTCCACGTCGTAGTCGCCATATACCATGATGCGCTCCTTGCGTCCCATGGCGTCGTTCAGACGGTCTACGGCCACGTCCATGTCGTTCATCAGAAACGGGTCAATCAGTTCGCTGAGCAGGGGTCGCAGAAAACGCTTGGCTGCGCTCTCGGTCTTGATGCCTCGGCGCATGAGCAGCTCGGCCATGATGGGACTCATGCCGATTTTCTCTGCAAGCTCCTTAGCCGCCCGCGTCTGTTCGGCTGTGGGAGGTTCGTAATTCCATTTTGATTTCATTATGTCGTTTCATTTTTTCTGTCTTTCGCTTTGCTGTGCCGATGCAGCAAGTGCCTACTTCGGCAATTTATCTTGCAAAGATAAACATAAAAAACGAAACAGCGGAACAAACTGCCGTTTTTTTAGCAGCCGTTCCGCTTTTTTAGCAATTAAAAATAGCTACTGGCCTGCCGCCTGCCTATAGTCCAACAGCCTGTTCCGGTAGTCGGCATAGGCATCCGTACGCTTGTCGAGCGTCTGCTGATAGAGCAGCTGAGCCTCCAGCAGTTCGCTCATCCGGCACGTTCCGGCCCGATAGTAGTTGCGGTTCAGGCGCAGGTTCTCGCTGGCCTGCTCGATGCCCCGCTCTGCCAGCAGCAGTTGCTGGCGGGCCTCTTCAGCATCGTTCCAAGCCTTCTGCATCCTGATTTTCAGCAGTTCGGCATTGTCGACCTGCTGCTGCTCTGCCCGCTGCAACTCAGCCTTGCGGCGCTTTATGGCATGCGAGCCTCCCCACCAGTCGCTGATAGGAACGCTCACCGTAGCAAAGAGCATGCCGAAACTATGGTCGTTCTCCATCAGGTTATGATAGTTGTAGCCTGCTCCCACCGCCACGCTGGGCAGGTTCTTTCCCACCTCCATGTTCTTCTGCAACCGGGCTGCCTCCACTTGCTTGCCCAGCAACTGATATTCCGGAAGCGCTTGAACGCTGAACACGGGAGCCTGAAGGCTGGCTGACGCATCGTAACTGTCAATGGCATGGGTAATCGCAAAGCAAGTGTCGCGAAGCCCGCAGTACTGAGCCACGAGAAGTTTCACCACGGCAATCCCATTCTGCAGTTTCAGACGCTGACTCTGCACCTCGTTCTGGCGAAGCTGCACCTGCAAGAGGTCATTGCGCATGGCAACGCCTGCCTGCACAGCTACGCTGACATCCTTGTGAATGCTGGCCAACAGCGAGTCGACAGCATCCAGCGTCCGCGTCTTCTCCTGCATCGACACCAGCTGCCAGTAGTACTGCTCCGTAGTTTTCTCCACCTCGTTGTGCACCAGTTGCAACTGCAGCCTGCTCACATCCTCGCCTACCCTTGCCAGTTTGTTGCCATTCACAATCTGTCCGCCGGCAAAGACGGGTTGCACTGCCATCACGCTACCGATAGTTCCGTTCTTCATCATCGATATGCTCATAGGATTAGCCAGGGCAGTCATGGCCTCGGCAGGCAGCATTTGCGCAAGTGCTGCACCCAGTTCCGGGGTGATATAGTCGGCAGCATTCACGTCGGTCTTGGCCATTCCCTTGTTGGCATTGAACCATAGTCCTGTTCCGCTGACGTTGGGGAAATACTTGGTGAAAGCCTCCTTGCGTTGTTGCTCAGCAGCTTCCACGCCGAGACGGGCATTGCGCACGGCGACGTTGTGATGAAGGGCAGAGTCGAGTAGCTGCTCCAGCGTATACGCTTTCTGGGCGGCAACACTTCCGCAGCTTGCACAACAAAGGACAAGTACTAATATCTTCTTCATCATTCTCATTATGATAGCATATTTTACACGTTTCACTTAGTTGACACTTTCCAATATACAACAGGAAGCATGGTGACTACCATGATGAGCGAGCCAATGCCTCCGGCAAAGATGGTGACGCCCACGGGCATCCAGAACGACGACTGGGCGATAATCATTGGCACCACGCCCACTGCCGTTGTTGCCGTAGTCAGGAAGATGGGCACCATGCGCCGCCGACCTGCCTCGTAGGCGGCCTGCTTCACAGCTTCGTTATAGGCTTTGCGGTCCTTACGCCAATCACCATGCTCAGCCACATACTGCTTGATGAGGTCAATGGCATGCTCGAAGATGAGTATCTCGTTGCGCATAATCATTCCCATGAGCGTGATGACACCCATGATAGAAGTGAGTCCCAGCGTACGGTTCATCAGTCCCAGACCGATGAGAGCACCCGGTATCATCAGTCCCAGGGCAGCAATGCAGACGGTGGTAATGCCATACTTCTTGAAGTTGAAAAGCAGGAAGAAGAAAATGATGACCATAGCAATGACCACACCCCCGAAGATTTGTGGCAGTGCCTCGGCATCGTACTCTATCTCGCCTCCCACCTCGGCACGTACCCCCTGAGGCAGTTCGATTTCGTGCAGCATGATGTCTGCCACGCGGTTCTCCACAGGAGCAGCATAGACGCCATTGGCAAACTGGGCTGTCACCGTCAGGCAACGCTCACCGCCACGGTGCATGATGCGGCTCTCTGTCCACTTAGGCGACACCTTTGCCACCTGGCGCAGGGGCACCGTCGTATTGACTCCACTCACCCCTGCCGAGGTCATCGACATGGGGGTGGCAATGCCCAGGTTCTGAATGTCGGAAAAAGTCATGTCGGTATTGTCCTTCACCACGACGGGCACCTCATAGTCGTCTTCCCACACCTGTCCCACACGCAAGTCGTTGGCCGTTGTGCTCAGCGCCAAAGCCGCCGTAGCACGGGTAATACCCAATTGAGCTGCGGCAACAGGATCGAGCTCTACGTTGATGATAGGGAAAGGCTGCAGCCAGTCGGTGTGTACCCACTCCAACTCGGGCATCTCGCGCATGCGCTCCATCAGTCGCTCAGCCACCTCATGCAGCGAGTCAGGGTTCTCGCCGTAGAAGCGATATTCCAACTCGGGCACCTCCAGATAGTCAAGCCGCTTGAAACGCACATAAGCATCAGGGAAGGCTTCGCTCCACTGGGGCTGATATTTTGCCAGCAAATCGAGTGTAGCCTGCTGCGACGTGGTGTTGACAATGAACTGGGCATAGTTGCGTCCTGCCATCTGCGGGGCATAACAGGTCATGAAGCGGGGCGACGAACAGCCCACAAAGCTGGTGATGCACTTCACCTGCTCGTCCTGTTGCAGCACATGGCGCAGC
This sequence comes from uncultured Prevotellaceae bacterium, assembly GCA_902771785.1. Classification (GTDB taxonomy): domain Bacteria; phylum Bacteroidota; class Bacteroidia; order Bacteroidales; family Bacteroidaceae; genus Prevotella. The sequence continues at coordinate 48,123 of CACXYH010000008.1, read as the reverse complement.
GAGTCGGCAATAACACGTGTCTCGCGAATGCCCTTGCCCTCAGGCATGAACACCTCAACGGCAAACTGGTCGCGGTCGGCATAAGGAAAGAGTCGCACCTTCAGCGTCAGAGCAATAAGACTCGTCAGGATGACCACGCCAATGCCTCCGCCGATAGTGAGCCATGGGTGGCGGAACGTTGCATCAAGCACATGGTTATAAGTTCTCTGCACCCACTTCGTAATGGAATTCCCGTCAGTACTCACCTTGTCGGGCTTAATGATAAGCACTTCGAGGAACGGGATGACCGTCACAGCCAGGAAGAGCGACACCATGAGATTGATGGTGATGGTAACAGGGAAATCTTGCAAAGCATCCTGAAAAGCGCCCTTCATCGTAAGCAGCAACGGATAGAAGATGACACAGATGCAGAGCGTGGCCAGCATCATGGGCATGAAGTACTGCTGAGCCGAGGCCATAGCTGCCTTGTGTGGCTCATAGCCCTTGTTCAGGTATTCCAGGTAACCGTCAATTACCACAATGGAATTATCGACGACCATGCCCAGCACTACGATGAGCGCTGCCAGGGTGACGATGTTGAGCTCAATGCCCATCAGATACATGAAAGCTACAGAAATGAAGGTACTCAGCGGTATGGTAATGGCAGCCACAATTGCCGACCTCAAAGGGAAGAGTACCATCATGACCAGGATGATAATGGCCATGGAGATGAGCAGGTCGCGCAGGAAGTCGGTCACGCTGCCACCTACTACCTTCGGTTGGTCGGCAATGCGGGTAATCGTCACGTCGTCGGGCAGCTCCGTGGCACGGAAGTCATCGAGCACGCGGTCTACTTCCCTACCATACTGCACGATGTTGTTGCCTGGCGTCATCTCCAGCGACAGAAGCACGCAGGGGTGTCCGTCCTGCTCAATATAGCTGTCGGCACTATCGTATTCGCGCACTACCCGGGCCACATCTCTCACTCGGGCCACTTTACCGCTGACGGGATCACTGAAGATGATTTGATTAGCTATTTCCTCCTCGCTGCTTTCCGTTGCCTCTACGTGGATGGGCACCTGCTGGTCGTCATCGCTAAGGCTGCCACTCATGGTCGTCATGCCTTGAGCCTGCAGACGGGCAAAGAGCATTTGCTGCCCAATGCCGTAAGCTTGCAGACGCTGACGGTCTACGTAAAGCGAAATCTGCTCCTTCTGTTCACCATAGATGCGCACATTAGCTACCGAAGGTATGCGCCGCAGGCAGTCGCTCAGGCGGTCGGTATAGTGCTGCAGCTCACGATAGCTCCGTTCCGGGCTCTCAATAGCGATGAGCAGGGCCGAGGTGTTGCCAAAGTCGTCGTTGGCAACGAGGGCAAGCACGCTGCTGGGCAGGCTTTGCTTGAAAAGTGCCAGCCCATGCTTGATTTTCGACCACACCTCATCTTTGTTGTTCACGTCGTCGTTCAGTCGCACCATTACAATGCACATTCCATTCTGCGCCGTTGTAGTGGTCTTCGTACGATTCACCTCACCATACGTAAACAGATAGCGCTCCAGCGGACGTGCCACCTGCTGTTCCACCTCCTCGGTGGTGGCTCCCGGACACACGGCAATCACTACACCCTGACGGATTGTGAAGGCCGGAAACTCGTCCTTGGGCATGACATACATGCCATAGATGCCCATTACGAAGAGCAACCCCACGAAGAGCAGCGATATGGAATAATGCTCCAAAGGCCATTGCAGCCAAGACATTCTTTCCTTCATAGTCACTTCGCTCTTCATTAAAAGGCCACTTTCGTTCCTTCGCTCAGCTTCTGGTAGCCTTCCGTCACGATGCGCTGCCCGTTGCTGATACCGCTGATCACCACGATGCGATTACCCTGTGTAGGGCCGATGGCAACAGGTGTGCGATGAGAGGTGCTATCCTTTCCTACCGTCCACACGAAGAGCGTACCGTCGGCACGCTTCTGGACACTCGTCACAGGCAATGTCAGTTGCTCCGCAGGCTGTTCGCCAGCGGCAGCTCCGAAGGTTACGTTGGCCACCATGCCAGGCAACAGCTGCCGGTCGGCATTGTCCACGTTGATGCGGATATCATAGGTATGCGTCAAGGCATCGGCCTGCACACCCTTCTCTATGCGTCCGCCATTCACCCGCTTGCCCACAGCCTCGACAAACACCTGCGAGGAGGTGGACGGGCCTATGGCTGAAATCTCTGTTTCGGGCACAGCCACCTTTACCTTTACGCTGCTGATGTCGAGAATGGTCACGACAGCCTGCGACGGCAATGCCGTCTCGCCTGCCTTCAGCTGCTTGCGCCCGACGACTCCGCTGACTGGTGCCAGCAACCGGCAGTCGGACAGGTTCTTGCGTGCAACACCCAGTTGTGCCTTGGCCTGCGCCACCTTGCTCTGAATTTCGACCCACTGCACCTCGGGCAGCGAACCGTTGTCGTGCAGCAACTTATAGCGCTCCAATGCGTCGTTGGCCTGTGCCATCTGCGCTTCTGCGCCATCGAGCACGCTGCGTGCCTGGGTGTCGTCAATCTCAGCTATCAGCTGTCCGCGGCTGACGTGCTGCCCTTCGCTCACGAGCATGCGCTTCACCGTTCCCATTGAGGTGAAGCTCACCGCCGTAGCCTCGCGTTCTTCCACGATTCCCACATAGGTCTGTGCCGTAGCTTTGTTGGTACTCCCTACGACCTCTGTCTCTACGCTTACGGGAGCTTTCACTCCGGCAGTTTCCTTATGGGAACAACTGCCCATGGCCATAGCCATGAGCAGTCCCACCAACATTGTTTTCTTCATTTTGTTTTTCAGATGCCGAGCTTCTTACGTATAGCCTTGGGAATGGCGTTCTTGTTGACGAGGAAGTCCATGGTGTTGGCAGCGATGAAGGTCTTGGTCATGTACCAGATGCCCTTGTAGTCGCCAGTCTCGCCCCATGAGTTCTTCACCATGTAGTATTCCTTTCCGTTCTGGTCTTTTGCCACGCCGTAGATGAGCATGCCATGGTCGTCGGTCAGCTCCCAGTTGTCGAATCGGTCCTGGCGCATCTGCTGGGTGGGAACCACCTCGGGCACGTTGCAGCCCAGCGAGTCGATAATGCTGCGCTTCTTGGTGGAGGTGAGCTTCAGCCAGCGTGCCATGTCGCTGCCGGCGAGGCTCTGTGCAGCCTTGTCGTCGACGGCGTAGGCCAGTCCCTGACGGGTAAATCCTTCCTCACTGACGTCGCCACCCCACGCGATGGTGTAGCCCTGGCTGACGGCGTTGTCGATGACCTGCATCATCTCGTCCATAGGCAGGTTGTACGACTGCGGGAAGCGCCAGTTGTCCTGCACCTCAACAGCGAAGGTGCTGTAGAAGGGGTGATGGGTGTAGCTGGTGATTGACACGTAGTCGTCGAGGTTGATGCCCAGCGACTGCACGAAGGTCTTCGGGGTGTACTTCTTGCCCTCGTAGACGAACTCTTCGGGGCACTGTCCGAGGTAGGCGTCGAGAATGCCCTGCAGACCTACCTTCCACTGGCCGGAGATTTTCTTGGCCGAGCTCTTGGCCACGGCAGCCACATAGGGCTCAAGCAGCGAGAAGAACTCGTTGAAGTTGTTGAGCGAGTCGCCATAGAGCGAGCCGGGGAATGGCATGGCGTCCTCGGGGCAGATGCCGTAGCGCTTCATCGTGGCGAGCACGTCTTCAGCCGAACCGCCCTGTGCAAACTGGCAGTCGCCGTGGTAGCGCACCACCTGGATGGCACGGTCCATGTAGGTCTTGTTGGCTACGAAGCTCTCGCAGAGGTCGTAGGTCTTGCCCGTGGCCTTGAGTATTTCGGCCTCGAAGAAGGAGATGGTAGAATAGTCCCAGCAGGTGCCGCTGCGGTTCTGGTCTTTGATTGACGTGATGGGGTTCTCCTTGACGATGGTAAACACGGGTTTGTTCGAGTTCTTGGCAGCATCATCTGCCTGTGCGCCTACGGCCATCATGGCCAGCAGTGCAAGTGAAAAAGTTTTTTTCATTGTGCTGTAGTTGTGTATTAAGTTTTCCTATTGTTTTGCGTTCATAAACTCCTCGAGCTCCTGCGGGTGGTAGGGAATGCGCTTGCTGCCCAGGAAGCGGCAGCCGTCGCTGGTGATGAGCAGGTCGTCCTCAATGCGTATGCCTCCGAAGTCCTTGTAGGTCTCGAGCTTGTCGAAGCAGAGGAACTCCTTGCAGTGGCCTTCCTTTCGCCAGAGGTCGATGAGGTGCGGAATGAAGTAGATGCCCGGCTCGTCGGTGACGACGAAGCCCTCTTCCAGTCGGCGTCCCATGCGCAGGCAGTTAGTGCCAAACTGTTCGAGGTTGGGTCGGGTCTCCTCGTCGAATCCCACGTAGATCTGTCCGAGCCCTTCCATGTCGTGAACGTCCATGCCCATCATGTGTCCCAGTCCGTGAGGCAGGAACATGGCGTGGGCTCCGGCTGCCACAGCCTCGTCGGTGTCGCCCTTCATCAGTCCGAGCTCCTTCAGCCGCTCGGTCATCAGCCGGCACACGGCAAAGTGCACGTCCCGGTACTTCACACCGGGCTTGGCCACCTCGAGCACGTAGTCGTGGCACTGCTCTACAATCGAATAGATTTCGAGCTGCCGCTGCGTGAACTTTCCGCTGACGGGCATGGTGCGGGTGTTGTCAGAGCAGTAGTCGTTGAGCTCGCAGCCCGCATCGCAGAGTGCCAGCCGTCCTGCCTCGAGCTTGGCGTCGGAGGGGTTGCCGTGCATGATTTCGCCGTGCTGCGAGAAGATGGTTGCAAAGCTGACGCCCTGCGCCATGGAGCGTGCCACGCCGTCGACCATTCCGCCCACGAAGCGCTCGGTGACGCCGGGCTTGATGAGCAGCTGTGCGGTGGTGTGCATGATATATCCCACGTCGCAGGCCCGCTCAATGGCCTCAATCTCCTGCGGCTCCTTCGTGGCACGCATCTTGACGACGGCCTTGATGAGCTTCAGCGAGGCCTTCTCCTTCTGCTGCGAGGGGTGCAGGCCCAGCAGGTCCATGATTTGTATTTTCGTGTCGTGGCGGTAAGGCGGCAGGAAGTGCACGTTGCGGCCCTTCACCAGCTCCGGCAGCTTGCTCATGGGTGCAGTTTTCTGCACGCCCACCTGTGCAGCCAGGTCGACGACGGAGTCGACGAATCCCATCCACACAATGTCTTCAATATCAATGTCGTCGCCCAGCAGCCACTCCTCGTTGTTGTCCACGTCGACGACGCCCACGAGCCCCTCGCGGTGCTGTCCGAAGAAATAGAGGAACGACGAGTCCTGACGCATGGGTGCATAGCTGTTGGCAGGATAGTTGGCCGGAGCCTCGTTGTTGCCAAACAGAATGATAACGCCATCGCCCACAAGCTCCTTGAGCCTCTGCCGACGGCTTACGTAGGTGTCCTTGCTAAACATAATTACTTATTTTTATGTAAATTTGGCCACAAAGTTACACATTATTTGGCAAAAAGACGTATCTTTGCATCGTTTTTTTCTAATTATGAAGCAAAGAAGCAACATAGGACTGGTACTCGAAGGGGGCGGAATGCGCGGTGTGTTCACGTCGGGGGTGCTCGATGCGTTCATGAAGCACAGCCTCTACTTCCCCTACGTGGTGGCCGTCAGCGCCGGTGCATGCAACGGCCTGTCGTACATGAGCCGCCAGCCGCGACGCGCGCGCTACTCCAACATCGACATGCTGCAGAAGTATGGCTACATCTCGCTGAAGAACCTGCTCACGCAGGGCAGCATCTTCGACCCCAACATACTCTACGACCGCTTCCCCAACGAAATCGTTCCGTTCGACTACGATGCCTACCGCAACAATCCGGCCACCTTCGAGATGGTGACCACCAACTGCCTCACCGGCCGTGCCGAATACCTGAGCGAGAAGCGCGACGCAGCCCGCATGACGGCCATCGCCAAGGCCTCGAGCTCGCTGCCCTACGTGGCACAGATAACCGAAGTAGACGGCGTGCCGATGCTCGACGGCGGCATCACCGACAGCATTCCCGTGGTGCGGGCCATCGACATGGGCTACTCACCCAATGTGGTGGTGCTGACGCGCAACCGAGGCTTCCGCTCGGCCGAGCCCGACTTCAAGGTGCCGCGCCTCTTCTACAAGGAATACCCACGGCTGCGGGTGGCACTGAGCCACCATGTAGAGGCCTACAACCAGCAGCTGGAACTCATCGAGCGCATGGAAGACTGGGGCGAGGTCATCGTCATTCGCCCCCAGCGCCCGATGGAGGTCGACCGCCTGTGCCGCGACACCGCCAAGCTGGAGCGCCTCTACGAGGAGGGCTTTGCCGAGGGCGAACGCTTCTGCAAGGACTATCTCAAAGACACTTATTAACCCATGAAACCCCGAAACACGCTATCGATATTCATCACGACCCTGCTGCTTGCCGCAGGCTGCAACAGTCGCCAGACAACTCCAGTCGCCAGCGACAGCAGCCTGACGGCTGACTCGGCAGCCCACGTGCCTACGCTCGAAGAGCTGACGCTGCCCGACACCGCCTACGCCTCGGCCAGCGCCATCGACTTCAAGATCGAGGCCGACGACTCGCTGCCTGCTCCCCTACGCTATTACGACGACCCCTACCAGCAGCAGCCCGGCGTGCTCACCTTCCGCAAGAACCTGATGCGCAATGCCGACTTCGGTGGCCGCGTCGAGGGCACCCCCGACACCATCGAGATAGCCTGGCAGTTCAAGACCCGCTACGACACCACCCACACCCGCTTCGGCACCTGGGGCGGAGGCACAGGATGGACGGGCCAGCCGCTCTACGTGAAGTGGACCGATGAGCAGGTGGCTCAGTTCAAGAAAACATCACACGCGCTGACCGAACACTTTGGCCGTGAGGAGATTATCGTAGGCTCGCTATGCGGCGAGGCCTACTTCCTCGACTACCACACCGGCCAGCCCTCGCGCCAGCCGCTCGACCTTCACAACGTGGTGAAGGGCACCATGTCGATTGACCCCGAACTGCCCAACCTCTACGTGGGCCAGGGCGTGCCCAAGGGCGAGCCCATCGGCTGTCAGGTGTTCGACCTGCTGCGCCACGAGCGCACCTTCTTCTTCAGCGACCCGAAAGCCTGGCGCCATTGGAACGCCTTCGACTCGTCGCCCATCGTGGCAGGCGGGTTCCTGTTCTGGCCGGGCGAGAACGGCAGCCTCTACAAGTACCGCCGCGAGCAGGGCCAGCTCAAGCGCGTCAGCGTGCTTCGCTATCGGGTCAGAGGGGCTGCCCCCGGCATCGAGTCGAGCATCTGCATCTATCGCAACTACGGCTTCTTCAGCGACAACCACGGCAACATCATCGGCGTCAACCTGAACACCATGCGCCCCGTGTGGCACTACTATAACCACGACGACAGCGACGGCACCATCGTCTGCCGCGAGGAACAGGGCATACCTTATTTATATTGCGCATGCGAGGTCGACAAGCAGGGCAGCACCGGCGTCAGCCACTTCGTGAAGCTCAACGCCCTCAACGGCATCCGCGTGTGGGAACGGCAGATAGCCTGCGAACGACTGGAACTGCCCGGAAAGACGCTCGACGGCGGCATGTATGCCACACCCCTGCTGGGCACGGGCGACTGCGACAGCCTGCTCTTTGCCAACGTGTGCCGCAACGGAGCTTCGCCTGCCTGCGGCGAGCTGACCGCCCTGCGCACCACCGACGGCAGCGTGGCCTACACCGTGCCCTACGGCTGCTTCGCCTGGTCGTCGCCCGTCGGTTTCCTCAACGAGCGCCGCGAGCTGTTCGTGTTCACAGGCAGCTCCGACGGAACGGCCTACCTCATCCGCGGCCGCACCGGCGAGGTGCTCTGCAAGAAGCTCGTGGGCTATAATTTCGAGTCGTCGCCCTGCGTCGTCGGCAATACGGCCGTCGTGGGGTGCCGCGGTACAAACATCTATAAATTCGTCATCAAATGAAGCAACACACCAACCATCGGCTCGCAGCCCTCACGGCGCTGCTCCTGCTGCTCTTCACGCCCCTGTGCGTGGGCAGCGCTGCCGCACAGTACGACCTGCTCTCGGCCAAGAAAGGCGCCATCAAGGGCGGATACGACTTCTGGGTCTACACGCCCGAGGACTATTACTACACGCAGCACACTACACCCCTCATTCTCTTCCTCCACGGAGCCAGCCTCTGCGGCCGCGACATGAACCGCGCCCTGCGCTACGGCTGCGTCGACGCCATCAAGATGGGGCGCGACATTCCCGCACTCATCGTCACCCCGCAGAACCCCGGCGGCGCCTGGAACCCCAAGAAGCTGCTCGACATTCTCGACTGGATGGAGGCCAACTACGCCTTCGACCGCAACCGCGTCTACGTGCTCGGCATGAGCCTCGGCGGCTACGGCACGCTCGACTTCGTGGGCACCTACCCCGAGCGCGTGGCGGCAGCGCTGGCCCTCTGCGGCGGCTGCTCGCTGAAAGACCAGTCGCGGCTGGGCGAGGCTCCGCTCTGGATAGTCCACGGCACGGCCGACCGGGCCGTCTCGGTGAAGGAGTCGCAGAAGGTGGTGACACGCATGCAGCAGGCCGGGCAGACCGAGCGCCTGCGCTACGACTGGCTGAAGGGAGCCTCCCACGGCGCCCTGGCCCGCTTCTTCTACAGCAGCAAGACCTACGACTGGCTCTTTGCCCACTCGCTGCTCGACCGCACACGGGCCGTCAACCGCGAGATAGACATCACCCAGAACGACCTGAAGCAGGCCTACCGCGACATTCAGCGGCGCGTCGACCAGCTGGAAGTAGAGCTCAACAGCGAGCAGTAGGAAAGCCCGCTGCCGAAAGAAAAATGGCGCAAAACTTGTTGGTTACGCCGTTTTTTTGTAATTTTGCACCTTCATAAAACTATAATAAGAAAGAAAAAGAAAATGGGAAAAGTAATTCTTACCGGCGACCGCCCTACGGGCAAGCTCCATCTGGGCCACTACGTAGGCTCGCTGCGCCGTCGCGTTGAACTTCAGAATGCAGGCCAGTACGACCGCATGTTCGTCTTCATGGCCGATGTGCAGGCATTGACCGACAACGCCGACAACCCCGAGAAAATCCGTCAGAACATCATCAACGTGGCCCTCGACTACCTTGCAGCAGGACTCGACCCCGCCAAGTGCATCCTCTTCATACAGAGCCAGATACCCGAGCTGGCCGAGCTCACCACCTATCTGATGAACCTCATCAGCGTGAGCCGCGTGCAGCGCAACCCCACGGTGAAGACCGAAATCAAGATGCGCGGCTTCGAGGGCGAGAGCATCCCCCTCGGCTTCTTCTGCTACCCCGTGTCGCAGGCTGCCGACATCACCCTGTTCAAGGCTACCACCGTGCCCGCCGGCGAAGACCAGGAGCCCATGCTCGAAGTGACGCGCGAGCTCGTCAACCGCTTCAACAACACCTACGGCCCCGTGCTCGTAGAGCCTAACATCATGCTGCCCGAGAACCTCACCGCCCGTCGCCTGCCCGGCACCGACGGCAAGGAGAAGATGTCGAAGTCGCTCGGCAACTGCATCTACCTCTCCGACTCGGCCGACGAGGTGTGGCAGAAAGTGCGCTCCATGTACACCGACCCCACTCATCTGAACGTGTCAGACCCCGGCCACGTGGAGGGCAACGCCGTGTTCACCTATCTCGATGCCTTCTCTACCGACGCCGACTTCAGCAACTACTGGCCCGAGTATCAGAACCTCGACGAGCTCAAGGAGCACTACACCCGTGGCGGCGTGGGCGACATGAAGTGCAAGAAGTTCCTCAACCAGGTCATCAACCAGCTGCTGGAGCCCATGCGCCAGCGCCGCGCCGAGTTCGAACAGGACATCCCCGAAATCTACAACATCCTGCGCCGCGGCACCGAGCAGGCCCGCGAGGTGGGCGCCCAGACCATGGACGAGGTGCGCAAGGCCATGCGCATCGACTACTTCAACGACACTGAGCTCATCCGCCAGCAGAGCGAGATGTTTAGAAAGTAACTCCCCTTCCCCTTCATAAAAGACTAGACGAATGATGAAAACTAAGAAAATCGTAACCTTCGGCGAACTGCTGCTGCGCTTCTCCAAAGACCAGCACCTGCGGCTCACGCAGGGCGACACCTTCGTCAGCAAGTATGGCGGCAGCGAGGCCAACGTGGCCGTATCGCTCGCCACCCTCGGCGACGACGTCAGCTACATCACCCGCCTGCCCGACACCCCCGTGGGCCAGGCAGGCGCCATGACCCTGCGCCAGCTGGGCGTCGACACCAGCCACATTCTCTGGGGCGGCCAGCGCATAGGCACCTACTACTTCGAGGCCTCGGCAGGCATGCGCAACTCGCGCGTCATCTACGACCGCAGTGGCTCTGCCTACAGCGAGCTGCAGCCCGGCATGATTCCCTGGCGCAGCATCCTGGCCGACGCCGACGTGCTGCAGGTGTCGGGCATCACCGCCGCCATCTCGCGTCAGGCTGCCGATGCCACCTTCGAGGCACTCGACATTGCCCGCGAGCTGGGCATCACCGTCTCCTTCGACATCAACTACCGCAAGAACCTGTGGCGCTACCCGGGAGCCACGCCCCGCGCCACGCTCACCGAGATGCTCGAGCGCGCCGACATTATGTTTGGCGACGTCATCGAGTTCGAGTACATCACCGAGCGCCAGGCTCCCCTCTTCAATGCCACCTCGGCCGACTTCCATATCGACCTGCAGCCCTATCGCGAGTGGTTCGACCTCATTCACCGCCGCTTCCCCCGCTGCCACAAGTGGCTCATGGGCATCCGCAACCAGGTGTCGTCGAGCCACCACACCCTCACCGCCCTGCTCTGGAGCGAGGGGCAGCTCTACTCCACCCGCGTCATGGACATCCCCGGCGTGCTCGACCCCATGGGTGTGGGCGACGCCTTCATGGGAGCCTTCCTCCACGCCCTGCGTGCCTTCCCCGACGACTGCCAGCAGGCCCTCGACTACTCGCTGGCCGCCGCTACGCTGAAGAACAGCATCCCCGGCGACTTCAACCTCTCTACCGACGAGGAGATCAGGGAACTGCTTCCATGACAAGAGCGATTTTGCCTGCTGCCCGCGAATAAGTTTTTTGTTTGTTTCTGAAGACCACCTATATATATGGTGGTTTCAGAAACAAACGAGCAATTCGCCCATAATAGTTTTTTTGTTCGTCATACACTACCACCTATATATAGGGTGGTAGTGTATGACGAACGAGAAAATTGCTACTTTCTTGCAGCCATAGTGCCGCATTGGCACAAAGAAAGCGGCACTTTCGGTGAGGAAAAGTACCGCTTTTAGGTGGTTAAAGTGCCGCTTCTGCGTGGTCGAAGTGCCGCTTCGAGGCAGCCGAAGTTCCCCTTCAACCCTGCCGAAGTGCCGCTTCGGCTCAGAGAACGAGGCATGCAGCCTCGTCATGCGACGGATTCAGACCTTGCACATTGTGCATGATCATCACCTCACCTTCTTTGCCAGCTTCTCGGCTTTCTGCGCAGCTTTATGTGCTTTCACGGCAGCCTTGTCGGCGGCGAGCTTCAGCTTGGGGTCGCTGGGAGCCTGGGCAGCCTTTTCAGCAGCCTTCTGAGCTTTCTCGGCAGCTTTCTCAGCAGCTTTCTGGGCTTTCTCGGCCTTCTTCACGGCCTTCTCCTGTGCCTCACGCTCCTTCTCGGCTTTCTTGGCTTCCTTGGCTTCCTTCTCGGCCTTTGCCTTCGCCTTGGCTTCCTTCTCGGCCTTTGCCTTCTGGGCCTTCTTGGCTTCTTTCTCAGCTTTGGCCTGGGCCTTGGCTGCTTCGGGCGACATGACGCCTACGCTGTCGGGCTGCTGGGCTACGGGGGCCAGGAGGGTGTTGTACTTCTCTGTTGCGTTTGCACTGAGCGCGGTCATGGCGACCAGTGCCATCGTTAGGATTGTCTTCTTCATTGTTGTCTTGTGTATTATAATTGATGATAAACCGTGCAAAGGTAGCAAAAAAATGGGGAGTAGCGTGCGTCTTGTCTTTTTTTAACGCTGCTACTCCCCTACTCTTAACATTTGGTGCAGGTTGCCGCGCGGCTGCTTAGAAGTGCAGGCGCAGGTCGATGCCCATCTGTCGGGGGTTGCCATGGTGAGCGTAGTAGTTGGTGGTTCCAGCCATGGGGCTCTCGATGGCGAATGTATTGTAGTTTGTGTCGGTCAGGTTGCGTCCCCACAGGCTCAGCGACAGCAGGCCAAAGTCGGCATCGACGTGGGCGCCGAGGGTGGCATAGAGCTTCTGCGAGTAGAGGTTGTCGGTGTCCCAATAGGTCTTGCCTTGGGCAATGGCGTTGGCACCGATGGTGATGGAGCGGAGGGTGCCGCCGAAGTCGATGCGATAGTCGGCACAGGCGGAGAGGGTGTGCTCGGGAATGAAGGGCACGCGCTTGTCTTTGTAGCTGACGGCGGTGAGCTGGCCAGCGACGGTGACGGAGTCGGTGTATTCCTTGAACACGGCGCGGGTGTAGCCGTAGTTGACGGCCCAAGTCAGGTGGTCGTCGAGGGCGCTGCCGCGCAACGAGGCCTCGATGCCGCAGCTGTAGCTGCGACCGGCGTTGACCATGGAGCGTCCGAAGCCATACTGGGTGGCCATGACGGAGAGCTGCTGGTTGCGAATCTGCATGTAGTAGCCGGCCAGGTCGACGTGGAGCTTATTGTCGAAGAGGTTCAGATGGGTTCCGAACTCGTAGTTCCACGACTCTTCGGGCTTGTAGCTGATGGTGTTGCGGATGTTGTCGTAGAAAGCCTCGTCGTGCTGCAGCTCCATGTCGCCGCGTGCGCGCTGGGCCACACCCTGGAGCTCGCTCTGGAGCACGTCGCTGAACATCTGGATGTTGAAGCCTCCGGCACGATAGCCCTTGGCCACCTGGGCATAGACGTTGCTGTTGTGATTGTCGATGCGGTAGGTGAGTCCGAACTTGGGCAGCCACTGGTCGAAGTTGTTCTGCTCCTCGTGGGCCAGCTGCGAAATGACGTGGGCATTCACCTGAGTGCCCATGACGCTCTCGTTGAGCTGCATCTCGCCCACGGTACGGTAGTCGAGGGCGGTCTGGGTGACGTCGTAGCGCAGGCCGAGGGTGGCGGTGAGGCGCGGGGTGAGCTCAATGTTCGACTCATGGAACAGGGCGAAGTTGTGCTGCGGCGTGCGGAAGAGGCCGGGGATAGTGGCCATGTCGAGCGTGATGTGGCAGCCGCCGGCACGGGCTATCATGGCAGCAGCGGCCTGCTCGCCCATGCGCTTGGCCATGCTGTTGAGCATGCCGTAGTAGGCATAGTCCTCGATGGTCTTCGAGAGGTATTTGTTCATCTCCTCGTCGAAGTAGACGGGAGCGTTGGTCTTCAGCGCCTGGTAGGCATAGTAGGCGCCAGTGGTCCAGTGCCAGCGTCCCTGGGTGTTGCTCTTCAGGGTGAGCTCCTGGGTGAGTGCGTTCTGCAGCTGTGCCTGCTCCATGTGCATATAGTCGAGCGGACGATAGTCGATGTCCATGAGCATGTCGTCGTTGAGATACTGCCAGCTGGCGGTGTAGTTGAGGTCGGCCCAGTCGCCCTTGTAGGTCAGTCCGAGTCCGGTGGTGAGCATGTGGCGGCTGTAGGTGCCCTGACGGTTGGTGTTGGGCTCAGCGGCACGGTCGTCAGCATCGAGCTGTCCGTAGGGGAAGCCGTTCTGCTTGACATACTGATAGTCGGCCAGCACGTCGACCAGCAGGCGGTCGGTGGCCTGCCACTGCAGGCGCAGCTTGCCGCCGCCCTCGTTCATCTCGTCGGCATGGTCGCCGGTAGAGAGGTTGTCGAAGAAGCCCTGCTGACCGTTGTAGAAGGCAGCCACGGAGTAGCCAAGGCGGTCGGAGAGCTTACCGTAGTGGGACACTTCGGCCTTGCGATAGAGCCCAGTGCCGAAGCCCAGCTTCACGTCGGTGCCCTGATAGATGAGCGGTGAGCGCGAGTACATGCGCACCAGTCCGCCCTCGGTGTTCTGGCCGTAGAGCGTGCCCTGGGCACCGCGCAGCACGTCAAGGCGTTGCAGCTCGTAGGTATGGAAGTTGAACATGCTCTTGTTGACCACGGGAATGTTGTCAACATAGATGCCCACGGCGGGGCTGTTTACACGGGAACCGATGCCACGCACATACATGGACGAGGTGTAGCGTGAACCATAGTTGGGCATGACAAACGAGGGTACGTACTCTGACACATCGCGCAGGTCGCGCAGGCCCAGGTTCTGAATCTGCTCCGTACCCATAACGGTGGAGCTGAGCGGCTGGAGGCGCAAGGCATACGACTCCTTGGGTTGGGAAACGACAAGCACTTCGTCGAGGTCGACGACACGGCTGGTGTCGTTCGCCTCAATGGCGAAGGCTGGTGCGGCCATCAAGCCAAGGGCCAGCACTGAAAACAAATCTTTTCTCATATAGCACTTATTCATAAATGATTTATTCGAATTCAATTCATCTATTCCTTCAATACTTTGCAAAAGCGAGTGCAAAGGTACGCATTTCTGCCGAACCTTGCAATCCGCATTTATGGGGATTTTTCCGAAAAGCAGCAGGGATGTCTCAATCGTTGACCGCTCCGCAATGAGGGCAACGCCCCTTCTGCTGCAGCGGATGACCGCAGCGGCCGCAGAGATAGCGGGTGCGCGAACGGCGGAAATAGCGATGGAGGGCAAAGGCAACATAGGCTATGAGCAAGGGATAGCCCAGATAATAGAGCGTGGTGACGGAGAAGACTACGTAGCAAACGGCACACACACCGGCCAGCCCGAGATAGTAGAACAGGGCATCTGAGGCCGACAGCTGTCGACGCACATCGTCGAAGGCGGCCATAGCCACCAGCAGCATGACCCAGACGGAGAGGACGAACAGCCCCAGATGGAAAGGCAGCTCGAAGGGATTGAGCGTGGGATGGTAGTAGTAGTGCCGCCACGACTCGGGCGCCAGCAGCTGGATGGTGCTATAGAGCACTGCCGAGGACGAGACGAGCAGGCAGAGCAGCGTGGGATAGAACGAGTTGATGTCGTTGAAATGGACGATGCGGGCCTGATGGCGCAGGAGCGAACGGATGACAAAGGCTGCCACCACTACCGACAGGAAGGCCAGGAAGATGAGCAGGTGGGTGTCGCTGAAGAAGTCGATGAACTGCGAGATGGGGTCGTCGGGGGCCACGGCAGCCAGTAGCTGGGTCTCGCGAGTCCAGCCCATGGTCTGCTGGTCGCGAGCCACCCGCACCCACACAGAGTCGACGGTGTCGGAAGGAAGCGTGAGGATGTCGGCCACCACCAGGCGGTCGTCGTGGCGGACGACGAGCGTGTCAAGCAGCAGCGGGTCGGAGACCTCGGCGGGCTGCTGCACCAGCAGGCACAGCGAGTCGGCCTTCACATAGAAATTGTAGTTCTGGGCATAGTGGTGGGTGGTAGAGAACGAGATGCTGTCGAGCTGACGATCGGTGAGGTCCCAGGCATCGGGAGTGAGCGACTCCTGCTGATAGCAGGAACCGAACAGCAACAAGACGAGCAACAGGCTAACGACTTTCTGCATAGACATTCATTTGACAGTGCTGGCAGTCGAACTCCAGGGGGAAGCGCCGACCGTCGGCAAGAACCAGCGACAGCGGTTCGCGCCACTCAGGCTTGCGCCCTCCGTGCTTCACGCAGAAGCCCAAGGCAAAGCGCAGGCAATGGCGGCACTGCATGAGCAGCTGGCTGCCGCGGGGCTGCTGCAGCTCGAAGGCGGGCTGCGGCGAGGCTACTCCCCGGGCCGCATAGAAACGACGGCTGTCGCTATTGGCTATATTATATAAATAAGGTGTGGCGTAGACGGGAGTCGGAACTGGCGCCGATGCCTCAGCAGGGAGCAGTGCAGGGGACGGCGCAGGGCGACTGCTGCAGTAGCTGGCCACGGCCATGCGCCGCAGCTCGGCCAACTGACTGCTGGGAATGAAGTAGCAGAACCCGTCAGGCAGCTCGACGTGGCTGCACGACAGGGGCGTGCCACCCAGCTTGGTGAGCTGCCGAACGATGTTGTCGTGCTGGGGCTTCTGGGCCTGCTGGTGAGGGGCCACGATGCTGACGGGAGCAGCGTCGTTGATTTGCAGGGCAAAGCCGTCGGCAGTAATATCGAGGCGCATGCGCACCGGCACCTTGCGCTCGGCACTGGGTCTGGTCAGCAAGCGTTCGAACTCCTGGTCTTGATTGCGATAGAGGCGCATGCCGGGGCGCAACGAGGCAGGCATCTTCAGCGGGTAGAGGCGATTGCCCTCTACCCTATTCACCCGGAAGCCCTCTAACTCGTGGTCGGCATTGAGGAAGCAGAGTCCGTCGCCATTGGCAAAACGGGCGATGCCCGCCACGCTCAGCGAATGGGGACGCAGCTCCTTGACCGTGCCCACAAACTCGCCCATGGCCTTGGGCGTGTCGAACGAGGCGATGCCGGCCGTGCGTCCGTGCAGGAAATAGTTGGTATAGCCGCGGTTGAAGGTCTTCGCCAACGAAGGGGTGAAGGTGTAGCGGCAATGGCCGAGCGAGGCTCGCTGGTACTTGTCGGGATGACGGGCAATGATGGCATTGAGGCGCTCGCTGTAGTAGGCGGTCACATTCTTCACGTAGTCGACGCCCTTGAGCCGCCCCTCAATCTTGAACGACACGGCGCCGGCCTCGATGAGCTCTTCGAGATGGTCGCTCTGGTTGAGGTCCTTCAGCGAGAGCAGATGGCGCTGACGCTCGACGACACGGCCGTCGGCATCGACAAGGTCGAACTTCATGCGGCAGAACTGGGCACACTCACCGCGATTGGCGCTGCGCCCGAAACAATGCTGCGAGGCATAGCACAGACCGCTATAGCTGACGCAGAGGGCTCCATGAACAAAGACCTCGAGCTCTACGTCGGGCACCTGACGATGGATTTCGGCTATCTCGGCTACCGACAGCTCGCGGGCCAGCACCACCCGGCGAAAACCCAACGAGCGCAGCCAGCGCACCTTCTCGGGCGTGCGGTTGTCGGTCTGCGTAGAAGCGTGGAGAGGAAGCGGAGCATCGAGCAGCCCCATGTCCTGAATGAGCACGGCATCGACGTCGGCCGCTGCCAACTCGGCAAGCAGCTGGCGGGTGGCACTGAGCTCAGCGTCGAAGATAATGGTGTTGACCGTGACATAGACCTTGACCCCAAACTGATGGGCATAGCGGCACAGCTGGCGGATGTCGTCGACGCTGTTGCCCGCCGCGGCACGTGCACCGAAGCGAGACGCACCGATGTAGACGGCATCGGCCCCATGGTCGACGGCCGCCATTCCGCACTCCAGGTTCTTGGCGGGGGCCAGAAGCTCAAGACGTGTCATCACTCAATCTTGCTGATGTCGAACGGTGTTTCCTGATAAACGTAGTAGTTTATCCAGTTGCTATAGAACAGGTTGGCGTGGGCACGCCACGTCACCATGGGAGCATTGTCGGGATTGTCGTCGTGATAATAGTTGCGGGGCAAATCCACGTCGGAGCGGATGTCCTTGTCGCGCTTATACTCATTGTCGAGCGTGTTGGGTGCATACTCCAGGTGGCCAGTGATGAAGAACTCACGTCCGCCACGGGCCATGACGATGCTCACGCCGCTATCCTCCGACTCGGCAATGAGGCTCAGCTCGGGACGGGCCACGATGTCGGCACGCCATATCTCGGTGTGGCGGCTGTGGGGCATCATGAACACATCGTCGAACCCACGGAAGATGGGCAGCAGGGGATCGAGCGGCGTTTGCGGGAAAATGCCGAACATCTTCTTGGCCAGCGGATACTTAGGCACGCCATAGTGATAGTAAAGCCCGGCCTGCGCGGCCCAACAGATATACAAGGTACTGGTGACGTGGGTACGCGCCCAGGAAAATATCTGAGAAATCTCGTCCCAATAGCCCACTTCCTCGTACTCGAGCTGCTCTACAGGGGCTCCGGTGATGATCATGCCGTCGTACTTCTCATTGCGCATGGACTCGAAGTCGCGATAGAACATCATCATGTGCTCTATCGGAGTGTTCTTCGGCGTATGGCTCTTCAGCTTCATGAAACTGATTTCCAACTGAAGAGGCGTATTGGAAAGCAGACGTATAAGGTCGGTCTCGGTCGTAATCTTCAGCGGCATCAGGTTGAGTATGGCAATACGCAAAGGACGGATGTCCTGAGAATGAGCTCGCGTATCGTCCATCACGAATATGTTCTCCTGCTTCAACAAGTCGATAGCAGGCAATCTGTCTGGCAGTCTTAAGGGCATGACAATCTTATTCTTTTATTTCCTGAACTTTAATCACACAGGCCGACACGTTGTCGAAGCCGCCCACCGAATCGGCTGCCGCACACAGTGAGTCGGCATCGTTTCCTTCCAACAGCAGCCGTTCTATCTCGCTGTCGGGCAGCATGTCGTTCAGTCCGTCGCTGCAAAGCAGGAAGGTGTCGCCATCACAGATACTGTCGGTGCACACCGTGATGTCAATGAAACTCGTTTTACAGCCGCCGCCGATGCAGTTGGTGATATAGTTTGAATGCTGCGGGTCGCCATACAGATTGTTCAGCGAATGGTCGGTCGTGAGCAAAGTCAAATGGCCGTCGTGCAAGCGATAGAGACGGCTGTCGCCACAGTTCATCCAGTAGAACTCACCATGGTAGTAGACCAATGACACCAGTGTGGTGCCCATATCGCGCAAACGCTGGTCGACGTGGCCCTTGGAGGCGAAGACGGCGTTGACGCTCTGGAGCCACTCAAAGATCAGCTCATTGAACTCGCTCGACGGGAGCCCGCCTGGTATGTCGTTGAAGAAAAACTGCAAATTATGAAGTGCTTCGCTGCTGGCCACCTCTCCACTGTTGTGGCCACCCATTCCGTCGGCCAGGGCCAGCAGATAGCGCTCTACATTCTTTGTCGAGAAATGGGTGCGCATCTTACCATCGCGCACAAACCATTCGCCGACGACTATCATATCTTCATTGTTCTCGCGTACAAGCCCTGTGCGGCTGGCAGCGGTTATATCAAAATTCAGCATGATTAGCTAACTGTTACCTGCAAATTTACATTGGCTATTGTTACTATATCTCCATTCTTCAGCGTCATATCAGTATCGGGCTGAATGGCGCGGTCGTTCAGCTTCGTGCCGTTCGACGAATGCTTGTCGATAATGCACCATCCCGTGCCGGCCTTGTATTTCAGCTGGGCATGAACACCCGACACAAACATGTTCTGCTGGAAATATTGCACATACGGCCCTTGCTTACGACCTATCACAGCACCATTGATGCCGTCGATACGGATATTCAGCATCGGGTTGCTCAACGTGAGCATAGGAATGCCGTGAGGAGAACGTCCGGCTGCCACTCCACCTGTCGTTGGAGAAACGGCACCACCCATGCGCTGAGACGTGTATCTGGCCGACACCGACTCGGACACGCTCATCTGCGCTCTGGCTCCGTTGGCACGCTCCTCGGCTGTTACCATCAGACCGCCACACGAAGTACAGCGACGCCCCATTCCCACACGGCCACATTGATTACAATAGAGCAAAGCCTGCCCACATTGGTCGCAATAATGAGAATTATCTTCTATTTCCTCTTTACAGTTCGGACAAATAATCATCTTTATTCAATATCTTCTGGTAGGATTAATTGATAGGTTTCCTTCGTAATCTGGTCGGGCGGAAGCTGAGAAACACGCATGGACAGGCGCTGGATAATCTGGTCGAGCAGATTGCGCATCTCACGGGCATTTCCAAACGACTCGTCCTTGACAACCAGCTTCTTGCAGATGACGTCGAACAGTTTGAACTCTGCTTCCGGCGAAAGGGTGTACTGCTCTTTCTGAGCCATTTTCTTGAAGATGGCAAGCATTTCGTCTTCAGTGTAGTCGTCGATGTGCAACTTGTGAGTGAAACGGCTGGCCAAACCGGGGTTGGTGAGCATGAACTCCTCCATCTTGTCCTTATAGCCAGCAGCTATCACCACAAACTTGCCGCGGTCGTCTTCCATGCGCTTCATGAGTGTATCGATGGCTTCCTTGCCATACTGGTCGTTCTGGTCGCTCAGCGTGTAGGCCTCATCGATGAACAGAATACCTCCCATAGCCTTGTCGCACATATTGTTGACAATCTTTGGCGTCTCACCCATATACTTACCCACCAGCGTTGCACGGCTGGCTTCAATCACTCGCGAAGTAGGCAGAATGTCCATCGACTGAAGTATCTCACCCATCTTGCGGGCTATCGACGTCTTACCCGTACCGGGATTACCCGTCAACAGGAAGTTCATCGACATCTGCTGAACCTTACCGGCACCCATGGCTGCACGCTGCTTCATGAACATGCTCTGTACGGCCAGACGGCGGATAGAGTTCTTGACATTACGCATACCGATGAAGTCTTCGAGCTCGTTGAGCACTTCGTCGAGCGGACGAGCCTTCTCGTTCTGGGACATGGGCAGGTCGTCGATGGTAATCTTGAACATGTCGGCCTCTTGGAAGTTGGGGTCGTTCATGAGCGATACCAGGCGCTGACTTTGCTTCTCAATAGCCTCATTGAAGATTTTACGAGCCTCACGGGCATTACCGAAGTTCTTGTCGCGGCGCAGGTACAACTGTTCGAACTGCCGATGAATGGCAGCCTGCGTGGCATCATCGACGGTAAAGTTCTTGCCCTTGGCCAGATTGAGGAAGATTTGCGTCAGCTCGTCTGGCGTATAGTCATCGAAATGGATGGTCTGCGTAAAGCGGCTCTTCAGACCCGGGTTCGAGTCGATGAAGTCGTGCATGTTGTCAGTATATCCTGCCACGATACAGATGAACTTTCCGCGGTCGTCCTCCAATCGCTTCAGCAGCGTGTCGATAGCCTCTGCACCAAAGGAGTCGTTATCGTTCGACTTCAGGGTGTAAGCCTCATCGATGAAGAGCACACCACCCATCGCCGTATCGACAAGCTGATTGGTCTTGATGGCTGTCTGTCCAGAATAGCCTGCCACCAGCTTGGCACGGTCGGCTTCAACAAGCTGACCACGCGAGAGAATGCCCAGCGTGCGGAACACATCGGCCATGATACGCGCCACAGTGGTCTTACCTGTACCAGGATTACCCGTAAACACATAGTGCTTGCCTTGGAAAGTATTCGTCTCGCCTCGCTTGATCTGCAAGTTGAGGAAGGCTGTAAGGTTCTGTATTTCTTTCTTAACACCCGTAAGTCCGACCAGCCCGTTAAGCTTTTCAAGACACTGCGAGATGTCGACTGCCTTGGGAGCCTCGTAGGGAACATCGGCTTCGACAATCGTCATCAGCTCGTCGTTCGACATAGAGGCCATATTGCCGGCCTGCAGGCGTTGAGCCTGCTTCTTACACATCTGGTCGAAGAGCGAACGCATCGTACGACCATTGGCAAAGTCTTTGTCGCGCGATTTGTAGAGCTCGGTAATCATCTTCTTGGTCAGCGCCTCTGCTTCAGGCGAGAAGATATACTTCTTACCCTTGGCAAAGACAAGCATGATCTGGAAGAGCTCATCGGGCGTGTAGTCTTCTATATTCAGGAAATAGTTGAAACGGCTGCGGAAGCCCGGATTGATGCGGAACAGGTTCTCCATCTCCGTACGATAGCCTGCTGCTATGACGACAAACTTATCGCGGTCGTCTTCCATTCGCTTCATCAGCGTCTCCAATGCCTGTGCGCCCTGAGTGTCGCGGTCTCCCGCCTGACTTACAGGTGCCAATGTGTAGGCCTCGTCGACAAAGAGGATGCCGCCCATTGCCTTGTCGCACAGCTGGTTGACAACCTTCGGCGTCTCGCCCTGATAGGGGCTGACCATCTTCGAACGGTCGACCTCAACCACATGTCCGCTGTCCAGATAGCCGATAGCCGCCAGGATTTCGCCCAGCTTTCGGGCCATAGTGGTCTTACCCGTACCAGGATTACCCGTGAGCACAATGTGCATTGACATCTTCTGCTGCTCACCGAGTCCACGCTCTGCACGCTGTATGCTGTTCTGCACGGTGTAAGCGATCTCCCTCACGGCATTCTTCACCTCGTTCATACCAATGTAGTTGTCGAGGTCGTGCAGGATATCTTCCAACGAACGTTCCTCTGGCACGTAGCCCTTGATATCCTCTAACTCCACCTGCACTGCCTGAGCGCCTCGGCTAATGAATGAAGTGAAGATATCCTCAGCTGTCTTCATGGCCAAGTGGGCATAGCCAAAGGTTTCGTCTTTGATCTTAATCTGGTACTTGAAGTAACGCTGCAGCTGTATCTCGGCCTGGGGAGAGAACTGTGTAATGCCATACTTCGTCTTGAGCCCCATCTTCGTAATGTCGCACAACTCCTGATGACCTGGCGTAGGCAAACGGAAGAGGTACTTGAAACGGTTCTTCACCGCAGGATTGCTCTCGAGGAAGTCGTCAAGTCCTTTAGACAAACCCGACATGACCACAATGGGGTTTCCATCCCAATGGTCCATCTCTACGAATAGTTTATCAAGCGGGTTGACCTGATTCGAATATTTGTCGGGCAGCAACTTCTGCACGTTGTCAAAAAACAAGATGCCATTCTGGGCTTTCTTGATATTATCGTCCCATTTGTCGACAAAACGAGAATAGTCAACCGCATCGACCATAGTCAGCTTGGGCTTATCGATAATCTTGTGCTGATAGAAATAATCACGTATCACCTCAGCCAGCGCCGTTTTACCCGTACCAGTTTCGCCAATGACAATGATATTAACCGAAAGGCGTACTGCAGCTATATCCTTCCGTGAATGAAGGTAAGTATAGGTGTCGACGATACTCTTCAGCTGGTTCTTTACTTCATCGAGTCCAACCAGCTTGTCGAGCACATTCTGCACCACCAACGGTTTACCACACCACCGGCAGAACTTAGCAATACTACGGTTTTCTTTTTGACAGTGTTCGCAAATCATTCGTTACTTTCTTGAAAAGTTTCATCCACCGGTCCTGTCTGCTCTATGCTTGTCTCTTCACCGACGACAGGATTAGGCATGTTCAGTATCTTGGGACTAAACATGCAGAACTCAAGAACCAGTAGTCCCATCAGAATAGTCCACAACACGTAGTGAACGACAGACTCACCGCTAATGGAGCGCACTTGGTCGGTCACCTGATTAAGCAGTCCGAATTTCGAGCTCTTGTAGCGGTAAGATTTTGTCTTGAATGTATAATAGAGTGGCTCTATCAGCGACGACTTCACATCGTCGGAGTTAAGTACTTCCTTAATCATCTTTCCGTCCGTCTGCGTGTCGCGACTGAAATCTGTCAGATGGCATATCAGTGCGTAGACAGCAGTCAACAGAACGATAACTATATTGAAGAGCGACGGCATATTTCCATCGACATACTTCAAAATGTAGACAGGTATCAGGGAAGAGGCAAAGCCCAACACGCCAAACAGGATTGACATCGTAGAGCCATAGCCCTTGAAATAGGAGCGTACGGCAACAATGATGCCCGTCATGCCGCCCAACGTAAGGCTGATGCCAATAAACCAGTGGTAGAGCAACCACCAACGGCTGCTGATGCCAATGAGCAGCACGAGCAATACCCAAGCTGCAGTTATAGCATAGAACACGTAGCGCCATAAGCGCCGCTTAATCTTGACCGTGTTCCATAGCGAGCGAACTTCAGCAATACGCTGCGATGTTTCCTCACGGGCACTGACAAAGCGTTTATAGTATTTCTGCGAAGTGTCAAAGCTGCCCAGCGCCATAATCCAAGCCTCAAGCTCGTGCTCATAACTGTATTCCTCAGCAAAATTTCGCGTCGGGTCTTCGTGATAGAACACAGAGAGCCACTGGCAGAAGGCACCGGTCCTCATCTCATTGCGCACCATTTGCATGTATGACGGATCGATGTTCCGGCCGTCTCTAAGTTCGGTTCCGTCAGCCAGCAGATAGGTCGGCACGACGCCAAGAATACGGCAATAGCGGTACAAGGCCGTGCGCAGGTCGTAGGCCGAAAGACGTTCACGATTTTCCTCCGACTTCATGTCGAAGCAGCGTGTAGCTTCACTGATTTGAGAGTGCCATCCGTGCAACTGAGCATAGTAATAGAAGCGGCCTTCCGGGTCGACGAAGTCCTGCATCTCGAGCTCCAAGTCTTCTGCCGGCATGTGCTCATACTGCTTCAGGCGCTCAGCAAGATACTCGCCGACGCGTTCTGGTGTGTTTGCATCTTGCAAGTCATAACCAGCCTCGCGATCCATGTTGTAAAGCACCTTGTAAGCCAGCGAGTAAGAGAACGGCTGTCCTTTCGTCAGGATGCGCAGCGACTCGCTTGCCATCACATCCTCATGCGAATACATCCAGGAGAGCAGTCGCCCGTCGAGCAAAGAGTGCCAGTCGTCATCGGTCACGTCCCCGTTTCCAAAAGCACGAACGATTTCCTTGACCGTCGACGAAGGATGCCTGCCTAAAAATGGAATTTCCTTATCTATTTCATAGACAAGCCTTGTGACAGCTACATGAGCGTCGAAGTCAGGTGTCTGGGTGAAATAAGAGCGCAGACGATTGATGTCGCATTGTATGTGGCTTTCGAGCCACAGGAAGAGCGAGTCGTTAGCGTTCTGAAGAAGTATTGCATATTGATCCTGATAGGTAAGCAGCGACAAGGCCACACTGTGCACATCGTCGCAAGCAGCCCCTTTCACATCCATATAAGGATAGGTGGGCTCCATTGCATAGACCGAAGCCATCAGACCTGCATGCTGGTCGGCAGGATAACGGTTGGTGATGATGTCTTTGACAACACTCGACAGCTTCACGTTTCCACTGTTCTCGAGCCATGTGGCAATACGGCCGTTATACAGATAGTTGGCAGCCAGTCGCTCATTGTCGAGCAGCAGCGGTATCAGCTCATGCACATTATCGGCCACGAGATTGCGGTCCGGGTCAACAATGAAAGTCTTGTAATGCAGGTAGGGCGACGTGAGGTCAACCTTCACGTCTTCACCGAGGAACCATTTTTCTACCTCATCATACCCCCATCTGCTTTGCGGATTGACGGTTGTCAGTCCCTGAATAAGCACCTTCACGTGCTCAGGCAGCTCGTTGATGTGCGGCAGTCGTCCTTCACTCTTCTGTCGCATCATGAGCCGCTCGTCAGAACTCAAGGCACTTTCGCCCAACCAAGCTGAGAAGAGCGTGATGCCTAAAGAGTAGAAGTCGGCAGCAGGAGTCAGTTCCACCTCGCCGTCGATGACATCGGTATACATCTCAGGAGCGGCATAGACAGGAGTCCTTGCCTGTGTGGTACGTATCACCTTTACGTCGTCTTTCATCAGCGACGAGATACCGAAATCGCCGAGCACAACCTCCTCATGTGCTTCATCACGGAAGAAGAAGTTCGAGGGTTTGATGTCTTTATGCAGTATGCGGTTGTTATGACAATAGGCCAATGCGGCAGCGGCCTGGAATGCAATGCGTCTGAAGGCATTGACGTCCTTTCCCAGTGAATAGTCCTGAAGCGTTCCGCCTCGCAGATATTCCATCAACTCGTAGTAGCGGTGCTTTCCGTCGACGTAGGTTTTTCCATAGTCGAACACCTTGACAATCATTTCAAAGTGGAAAGAACGAATGAGCTGAAGCAGCTCTTTGTTAACATTGAAGTTTGGGTAGTATACTTTCAACACATATTCCGTTCCGTCGCGACTGACAAGATACACCTGCGCCTCACCAGTACTATCGCTCAGACACCGCACGTTTTCATAGAAGACATCCTTCAGCATGAAGCCTTCCTTCGTTGCTTCCGACGTGCTTGATGAGAGGTCGGCCGGCTGCTCACGGGCCGTACGCTGAGTGGTATCGTTGTCCACTACCGCATTGCCCATCGTGCTGTCTTGCCCCTCTGCAGAGTTGCCATTTTGGAGTGTGGATTGTAT
Source organism: uncultured Prevotellaceae bacterium (assembly GCA_902771785.1). Classification (GTDB taxonomy): domain Bacteria; phylum Bacteroidota; class Bacteroidia; order Bacteroidales; family Bacteroidaceae; genus Prevotella. The sequence continues at coordinate 22,250 of CACXYH010000008.1, read as the reverse complement.
AGTTATATCGTCCATCGTTTAAATCCGTGTCTTTAGAGGAATATGCTTAAATATCGTCTTTTATCACGTCCTTGCTGTTGTGCCCCAGGACAATCCATTTTCCGCCCAGCTGGGGCTTGGCGCATCCACAGGGGCTGCTGTGAAGTGCATGCTTATAATTGCACACCCAAGCCAGTCGGACGCCTGCCGGTTTCTGTGCCATCGCGTAATTACGCACCGTTGCGGGCGAAGGCATCTGCGGAACAGCCATACTGTCGAGCAACTGCGTGAGGCGGTCGAGCACCTGCCGCTTCTTGCGGTCGAGCTCTTCTTTCGACATGTGGGCGTTCTCCGGTTCCGGGTTGAACTTCGGTTCGGGCAATCCCTTGTCTTGGGCAAGCAGCTTCAATACGCGTTCGCGCAACTGTTCGCTCCGTTCGTTGCGCACCTCATCACGATGCGACGCCTGTGGTACTTCCATTTCCAGCTGGTCGAACTCTTTGGCGAGCACCACCATCTGCCTGTAATCAGGGTCAAGCCGCAGTTGCATAACGAGCTGCTTGGCCTGCTCGGTCAGCGGTGTGCCACACTGCTTGCAAAATGAGAAGTCGTTCAGCGTGTGGCACGTAGGGCAGACAATGCCGCCGCGTGGCGAACCGCACTCCGGACAGAACGTATCGCTTTCGCTGATGCTGGCTCCACAGAAAGAGCACACATCACGACGAATGTAGTGGTGACATGTCTCGCAGAAATCTGCATCCATATCTATTTCACTACCGCAATTAGGACATGAGCCTTTGCGCAGCGGAGTTCCACATGACGCACAGAACATTGCCTCCGGCTCGTTGACGGTGCCGCATTTCGGGCACGCCACGCCCCCTGCCATCTGAGCCTGCATCTGTTGCTGCTGTTGCTGATTGGGCCGTTCGTCGAACCTTTCCCTAACCATTTCTTCACGTTGCAGCATACTTGCTCCCCGGCTTGTGCGTTCAGGATTCAAGGTGCTATCAGTTGTCATATAAAATGTCGTTTTAGCTAAAATACCTTGCAAAGGTAATAATAAATTCTAATACGACCAAGAAAAAACGAGTTTTTGTTTTACGATTTGTCTCGAAATGCTTCAAGACTACCGTTCCTCTCCCTTCAAAATAGGCAGGGAAATGTGGTAGCGAACGGCCAGCAGTCTTATAAGACAGGTGGTGACGAAGCTGACGATAGCCGTCAGTTCTATGGGGAAGCCCAGCTCTACCCCAACCCAATAAACCACACCACCCAGTACGCAGGCCATAGCATAGATTTCACGCTGAAAGATGACGGGTTCGTTGTTCAGCAGCACATCGCGAATCACGCCACCAGCCGACCCCGTAATACATCCCATGATGATAGCTACCCAGAAAGGCTGTCCGAATGCGAGGCTTTTCTGAATGCCCGCAATGGTGAACAGTGCCAATCCCAGCGTGTCGAACACGAACCACGCATTCTTCAGCGGTTCCATCCATTTGCCGAAGAAGGCTACTGTCAGCAGGGCTATGCCTGTACATATTATATAAATAGGTGTTGTCATCCAAAATGGCGTCGTTCCAAGCATCACGTCGCGGATGGTACCACCGCCTATGGCCACAGCTATACCGCAGACGTAACCACCAAACCAGTCGAAGTGCTTGGCTGCTGCGTGGCGTATGCCCGAAATGGCGAAGGCAAACGTGCCCAGCATTTCAATGACGAGTATGATATAATCCTGATTCAATTTTCAGCAGAATAATGTTTATTGTTTGTACCTTTCTCCCCAATAGTTCACCATGCGCTCATACAACTTCTCCTCTGCGGGCGAATGCTGCCCGTGCCAGAAGCGCTGTGAGACGAGCGCATCAGGCAGGTATTGCTGCTCCGTGAAATGGCCGGGATAGTCGTGCGGATATTTGTAGCCATCGCTGTAACCCAAGCTCTTCATCAGTTGTGTGGGAGCATTGCGCAGGTGCAGCGGCACAGGCAGATTGCCCGTTTCGCGAACCGTCTGCAGAGCAGCATCTATGCCCAGATAGGCCGAGTTGCTCTTAGGCGACGTTGCCAAGTAGACGGCCGCCTCAGCAAGCGCGATTCGGCCTTCCGGCCATCCTATCTTCATGACCGTATCGAAGGCTGCATTAGCCAGCAGCAGCGCGTTCGGGTTGGCTAAGCCGATGTCTTCTGATGCCGAAATCACCAGCCTTCGGGCAATGAACTGGGGGTCTTCGCCTCCTTCAATCATGCGGGCCATCCAGTAGAGCGCCGCATCGGGGTCGCTGCCGCGAATGCTTTTGATGAAGGCCGAAATGATGTCGTAATGCATTTCGCCGTCCTTATCGTAAGCCAATGGATTCTGCTGAAGACGCTCCTCTACCATCTTGTCTGTTATCACCACCTCGTCGGCCGTCTCAGCTTCAACCACCAGCTCCAGGATATTCAGCAGCTTCCGGGCGTCGCCTCCGCTGTAGCGCAGCATAGCTCCCGTTTCCTGCAAGGTGATTTTACGCTCCTTCAGCACGACGTCAGTAGTGATGGCCCTTTGCAGCAGCTGCAGCAGGTCGTCCTTTTCAAGGGGTTTCAACACGTAGAGCTGACAGCGCGAGAGCAGCGGGCGGATAACTTCGAACGAGGGATTCTCGGTGGTAGCACCTATCAGGGTGACTATGCCACGTTCGACAGCTCCCAGCAACGAGTCCTGCTGCGACTTCGAGAAACGGTGAATTTCATCAATAAACAGAATAGGTGATGCCTCGTTGAAGAAGCGCCCCTTCTGAGCCTTCTCAATGACGTCGCGCACATCCTTCACACCGCTGGTCACCGCCGAAAGCGTGTAGAAAGGCGTTTCGAGCCGATTGGCTATGATTTGAGCCAGCGTCGTCTTTCCCACTCCGGGAGGGCCCCAGAGAATAAACGAAGAAATGCGTCCTGCGTCTATCATTCGACGCAAGACGGCCCCCTCGCCCACCAAATGGCGCTGTCCGATGTAGTCGTCGAGGGTATGCGGACGTAGTCTTTCTGCTAAGGGTTGTGACATAACAGGATGCAAAGGTACGAATTAAAAATCAAAAAAATAAAAAATTTATGCCGAAAAAACTTGGCAATAAGAAATAAAGTACTTACTTTTGCAACATAAACAAGAAAAAGGATACATTTTTATGGAGCAAACAACTGGAAAAAAAGCACTTACACTGAAAACGCTCACCAAGAGCAGCGTATGGGATGTGCAGGAGAACGACATTTTCCGCATGTGGGACGGCGCCGACAAGGATTCTGAGATTAAGGACAACGTGCGCCACTACGTCGACATTATCCGCTCGGCGTTCATGATAGAAGAAATCAACGGTGACTCGGAACCCATCAAGAAGAAGTATGAGAACCTGGGTTACAAGGTGGCTCAGGTGAAAATCGACGAGACGACCAAAATCACATGGGCCATCAAGAAGAAGCCCATCATGCGCGTCACCGACCTGACCTACGAGAACATCCGCCACATCTCAGCCAGCAAGCTCGTTGAAGTGCTCGACCGCAACTTCGGCGGCGGATGGGACTCTCTCTCGCAAAGCATCAAGGACATCATCGAGAGCGGCTTCGACATTTCGACGACCACCCTTCCCAAAGACCGACTGCACAAGAAGGGCGGCATGTACGAGAAGAAAATCGAAGACGGATACGAGGTGCTCGAGGTGTCGAAGGGCACATGGGTAGAGGCCATCTTTGCCAAGCTGAAGCCTGAGACAGAGAAGCCGCGCATGAAGTTTGCCACTCACAACGACGATGAGGACAGCGATGAAGATGTTGAAATCGAGGACGACTACAACAAGCCCGACGAGGACGACATCGACATTGAAGAGCCCAACGACGATGAAATCACTGAGGACAACTACTCGACCATGATGGAGATTGATCCTGAAGACCCCGACGAAGAGGCTGCCAACCTGGCCGACTACGTCGACGAATAAATTTCCTCGTCAGAATCTTTCTCAGCCATTCTTTGGCCAACCCTTACCCCTCCTCATGCAGGAGGGGATTTTTTTGTAAAAAAGCGAATAAAATAATAGGGAACCTATCTTCACAGACTGGTTCCCTTTTCTTAAAACTTTGGAAAATGATAAATATAGATTAAAATTACTAGTTATCGAGTGCAAAGTTATTGCTTTTTTCCGAATAAACCAAACTTTTCATGCTTTTTTTGCCTATAAAGTACAAATAAACATTAAAATGCGCACAATTCCTTGTAGATTCTCTGCACAGGAAGTCCCATCACGTTGAAGTAGCTGCCCTCAAGCCCTGTTACGCCTATATAGCCTATCCATTCCTGAATGCCGTAGGCTCCTGCTTTGTCCATAGGGTGATAATTAGCCACGTAATAATCGATCTCTTCGTCGCTAAGATTCTTGAAACTGACGTTGGTAGTTACAGAGAAGCTACGATGAGCGCCGGTTGTAGTCAGACAGACGCCTGTAGTCACCTGATGGGTGCAGCCACTCAGCTTGTGCAGCATTCGACGGGCATCGGCCTCGTCGACAGGTTTGCCCATCACCTCGCCCTTGCAGACGACAACGGTATCGGCCGTGATGAGCAGCTCGTCGTCCGTCATCACGCTCTTATAGGCCTCGGCCTTCTCCCGCGCAATGTATTCTGCTATTTCTCCAACGGGCAATGCAGCCGGGTAACTTTCCTCCACATCGGGCAGAACCCTGACTTCGTAGCTGATGCCCAACCCCGACAGCAACTCGCGCCTGCGAGGTGAGTTGCTTGCCAACACAATACGGTATTTATTCAAATTATCCAGCATTCAATCTCTGCTTATTTATGGTTCTTGTTTGAAAATTGTTCGTCACCAGCCGAAAGCCCGCTCGTCCTGAAGCCACTTGCCCTGAGCGCGCAGCGTCTGCTCAATCACGTCGCGACCGCAACCCTGTCCGCCCGGGCGGCTGCTCACATAGATGCTTGTTTCGAGCACTTCGGGACAGGCATCCTTCGGACAAACCGGACACCCCACGCGCTGCATCACCTGAAGGTCGGGTATGTCGTCGCCCATGTACATCACCTCGTCGTCAGTCAATCCGTACTTAGCCAGAAACTCCTCGTAGGTGCGCATTTTCACAGCACAACCCATGTACACATCCTGCACCCCGAGCCGCTCGTAGCGCAGGCGGACAGCCTCTGTGGTGCCTCCCGTGAGGATCACGATGCGCAGCCCCAACTTCACTGCCAGCTGAATGGCATACCCATCCTTTATATTGACCGTACGCAGCGGCTCGCCGTCAGCAGCCAGCGTGATGGTTTCCTGACTCAGCACGCCGTCGACGTCGAAGATGATAGCTCGTATTTTGCTTAAATCGTAGTTAATCATTGCTTTTCTTTCAATGCTGTTTCATGAATGCTCTTGCTCATGAGCCTATAGATTTGCTGTGCCAGCGGGCGGTCGGCCAACAGCGAGAGCTGAGCCTCCATCACGTTCTGGTCGTAGCGCACGGCAGGCCCCGTCTGAGCCTGACGGGGCGACAATTCGCTCACTTTGGCGGCCGTCTCGTCGACCAGCGCCTGCATCACGCTGAAGGGCAACCCCTGTTCCTGAAGAACCTCGGAAGCCAGCTCATAGCAATGGTTGGCAAAGTTGCATGCAAAGACAGCAGCCAGATGCAAGCGGCGGCGGCCTTCGCCCGAAAGTTCTACGACCTGACGGCTCACCGATTCGGCAAGCGTTCTGGCCACACCGAGCGCTACAGGGTCGCTGCCCTCCAGGAATATAGGTATGCGCGAGAAGTCGAGTGCCCGCTCTTTCGAGAACGTCTGCATGGGATAGAACACCCCATAGTGAGCGGCCAACCCCTCGAACACCTGCATGGGCATAGAGCCAGCCGTATGCAAGAAGACGCGCGCCGCCCTACCCTTGCACAACTGCCGAACGACGTCGGCCAGTACGGCATCCTTCACAGCCACCACGTAGACATCAGCATCGCCCACATCGTCCATCCGACACACGGGCTGTGCGCCTACCTTCGCGGCCAGCGCGGCAGCCGACTCTTCCGTCCGGCTGTACACTTGAACTACCTCATGACCTGCGCCACTCAACGCCTGAACCAGATGCCAAGCGAGCCGTCCTGCTCCAACAGAAATAACCTTCACGATGCGTCAGAACTTACCTATGTGAACATTCTCCCACTTCAGCTTGTCTTCGTTCTGCGGCTTACGCTCGTCGGCCTTGTGGCCAAAGCCCAGCACGCAGAGCACGTTGTAGTTTTCAGGGATGTCGAGAATGCCGCGAATGACCGTATCGGCGCTCGTGCCGTCGCTCAGCCCTCTGCCGCGCATCTGCACCCAGCAGGAGCCAAGCCCCAGGTCTTCTGCCTGATATTGCATAGAGATAGCGGCAATGGAGCCGTCCTCCACCCAGCAGTCGTTCTGCATGGGGTCGCCCAGCACCACCACACAGAGCGGCGCTCCCTTGAGGAACTGCGAGCCCATATCCTTAGCGTCAGCCAGCTTCTCGATGTCCATCGGGTCGTCGACCACGACGAACTGCCAGGCACGCTGCCCCTTCGACGTGGGCGACATGAGCGCTGCCCGCAGAATGAGCTTCACGTCTTCACCATCAATCTCCTCGCTCGTAAACTTACGATGCGAACGGCGCATTTGCGCCAAATCTTTAAAGTCTTTCATTGCTCTTTGGGTTTTATTTTGCTACAAAGGTAATATTTTCCTACGAAAAACTTGATGATTTAAGAAAGATTTAGTATTTTTGCCCCCGATGAACGACGTAAGCATCCACATATACGCTCATAGCGAAGACCTGCCCAAGGGGCTGATGGAGGACGATTTCTTTCATAGCCCCCAATTGTTCGACATGCTCGAGCAGACGCCGCGTCAGTCGCCGCGCATGCTGGTGGCTACCAATGCCGACGGGCGCATCGTAGGTCAGCTGCTGGCCTCCGTACGCTGGCGCCGTTCGCTGCTGCCGCCCTATCTCTACCGTCATTGCCACGTTATTGGGAAGGGGAACTATCAGCACGTGAGCGGCAGCGAGGAAGAAGAGCTGTTCGGGCTGATGCTGCAAGCCTTCACCGAACAGATGGGTCACGGCGTGCTCTATATAGAGGTGAGCCATCTGCCGCAGAAGATGTATGCCTATCGGCAGTTCCGTCGTGCCGGCTACTTCCCCGTGCGCTGGATGAGCATCCACAATTCGCTCCACTCCCACACGCCCGAGGAGCGCATCAGCGAGCGCATGCAGCAAACCATCGACAATGCCTACGAGAAGGGAGTAGAGACGGTAGAGGTGGACAGCGACGCCGACTTCAAAGCCTTCTTGAAGCTGCTGCGCAAGCACAACTTCATGAAGCCCAAGCGCTATATTCCTGCCGACGAGTTCTTCAGGATGCTCAAGGAGAGCGGCGGCAACGGCCGTCTCTTCCTCACGCGCCACCGAGGGCACGTCATCGGCTGTTCGGCCTGTGCCTACAGCCAGCAGAATGCCTACCTGTGGTATGCGGCCTTCCGCCGCAAGAGCTACGTGCTGCTGCACCCTGCCGAGCTCACCATCTGGCACGCCATCAAGGATGCCCATCAGCGGGGTTACGACCACATCTTCTTCATGGACGTGGGGCTTCCGTTCCGTCGCAACCGCTTCCGCGACTTCATCCTGCGCTTCGGCGGCAAGGAGGTGAGCACCTTCCGCTGGTTCCGTTGCAGCATCGGATGGCTCAACCGCCTGCTTTCGTGGTTCTATCGCGACTAAAGCCGCTCCACCTGCTTCACGCCTTTCACCGTGCGCAGCTTCTTGATGAGCGACTCCAACCGGGTGTTGTCGTTGAGCATCACCACGAGGTTTCCGCGGAAGAGGCCGTCGTGCGAGTCGATGTTGATGCTGCGCAGCACGAGCTTCTCGTCCTTGGAGATAATCGAAGTGAGGTTGTTGACGATGCCCAGGTCGTCGTTGCCAATCACGCGGAGCGTAATCTGATACTGCGAGGCGCCCTTGCCGCTCCATTTGGCCTTCACCACGCGATAGCCGAAGCGACGCCTCATCTCCGGAGCATTGGGGCAGTCGCAGCGGTGAATCTTGATGCCGCCGCCGGCGGTCACGAAGCCAAACACCTCGTCGCCGTAGATGGGGTTGCAGCAATGAGCCAGCTGATAGTCGATTCCCTTCAAGTCCTGCCCAATGACGAGCACGTCGTCGGATTGTTGAGAGTTGAGAGTTGAAAGTTGAGAGTTATCGAGCACGAACTCTTCGGCCGAGCGGGCCACGTTGTCGCCCGTCACCGCCTTCTCGCCCTGCTGCAGCTCCACGTATTTGTCGATGACGGTACTCACGTCGAGCACGTTCGCGGCAATGTCGCGATAGAAGTCGCTGGCCTCCTTGTATCCCAGCTTCTTCATCGTGCGCATCATGACGGCCTCCTCCTGCTCTATCTTGCGGTTCTTGAACTTCCGCTCCAGCATTTCCTTCACCAGCAGCGCCTCTTTCTGCTGGGTTTCCTTGAGCGCGAGGCGTATCTTGGCTTTGGCGCGCGAGGTCTTCACGATTTGCAGCCACTCCTGCTTCGGCTTCTGGTTCGACGAGGTCAGGATTTCCACCTGGTCGCCCGAATGGAGCTCCTGCCGGAAGGTGACCACCTTATTATTTATACGCGCACCCGTGCACGCGCTGCCCACCTTCGAGTGAATGTGATAGGCCATATCGAGCACCGTAGCTCCGACGGGAAACTTCAACAGGTCGCCGCGCGGCGTGAAGACGTAGACCTCGTCGTTCTCGACCTCCATCTTGAACTGAGCCATCGCGTCGAGGTTGTCGTTCGAGCTCTCCAGCATCTGGCGTATGTTGGTGAGCCATTCGTCCATGCTTCCCTCGGCCTTCACGCCCTTGTAGCGCCAGTGGGCGGCCACACCCCGCTCGGCTATCTCGTCCATGCGCTCCGTGCGAATCTGCACCTCCACCCACTTCTTCTCGGGCCCCAGCACGGTGATGTGCAGGCTCTCGTAGCCGTTCGACTTGGGCACCGAGAGCCAGTCGCGCAGGCGCTTGGGGTTGGGTTGATACATGTCGGTCACTATCGAGTAGGCCTGCCAGCACTGCATCTTCTCCTTCTCCACCGGGCAGTCGATGATGATGCGTATGGCGAAGAGGTCGTAGACGCCCTCGAAGGGGCACTTCTGCTTCTTCATCTTCTGCCAGATGCTGTGAATGCTCTTCGTGCGCCCCTTCATGTGGAACACGAGGCCGGCCTCCTTCAGCTTCTGCTCAATGGGGCCGATGAAGCTGCTGATGTAGGCATCGCGTGCCTGCTTCGTAGCGTTCAGTTTCTCCTTGATGTGGTAGTAGGCGTCGTGCTCCAGGTACTTCAGCGAGAGGTCCTCGAGCTCCGACTTCAGCTTGTAGAGGCCCAGCTTGTGAGCCAGCGGGGCGTAGAGGTAGGCAGCCTCCTCGCTCACCTCCTGCTTGGCCACGATGTTGTCCGTGTCGCGTATCTGCCGCATCAGGTTCACGCGGCTGGCAATCATGATGAGAATCACGCGCATGTCCTCGGCAAAGGAGAGGAGCAGGTTGCGAAAGTTCTCGCTCTCGATGACGGGGTTCTTCTGGTAGAGCTGCAGAATGCGCTGCAAGCCGTGCAGGATGCGGGCAACCGAGATGCCATACTCCTGCCCCACCTCGTCGATGCTGACGATGCCCTCCTGCACGCTGGGGTTCAGCAGGATGGCCAGCACGGCGTCGCGCCTGAGGCCTATCTCGTCGACCACCAGCATGGCCGTCTGCAATCCCTGCACGATGGGGTTGAGCCCGAAAACGTCGCGATGCACCTGATGCTCCTCAATCGAGGTCATCAGCCGCTGCTTGATCTTCTGCTCGTCGCCCTCCTCCAGGGTCGATGCTATCTTGTCCTTCAGCTGAGCGTAAAGAGTCCGTGCCAATTCAAGCTCTTCTGCGGTAAATGTCAGTCTTTCTTCCATAGATTTTACACTATTTAAGCGCAAAGATACAAATAATTCACTAATCATCGTTCGTTATTCCGAATTATTTTGTACTTTTGTAGCAAAAATAACACCAATAATCCAAAATTATGCTAACACAACAAGACCTGAAACAGATTGCTCAGCGCGGAATCAGCGAGGAGCAGATTGAGACACAACTGAATGAGTTTAAGACCGGATTCCCCTTCCTGAAGCTCGAGGCAGCCGCCGCCGTGGGCAACGGCATCATAGCTCCGAGCGAGGCCGAGCGCAAGCAGTACGTAGAAGCCTGGCAGCAGTACAAGGCCGAAGGCAAGAAGGTGGTGAAGTTCGTGCCCGCATCGGGAGCCGCCAGCCGCATGTTCAAGAACATGTTCGCCTTCGTCGATGCCGACTACGACGTGCCCACCACCGACTTCGAGAAGAAGTACTTTGCCGACATCGAGAAGTTTGCCTTCTACGACGCCCTCGACGCCGTCTGCCGCAAGAACGAGGGGAAAGGCATCAAGGAGCTCATAGCCGCCGGACAATATAAGGCCGTAGCCGCCAACATGCTGAAGAAGGAAGGACTGAACTACGGACAGCTGCCCAAGGGCATGCTGCTCTTCCACAAATACGAAGAAGGGCCGCGCACGCCCATGGAAGAGCACCTCGTGGAAGGCGCCCTCTACGCCGCCTCCAACGGCGAGGCCCACGTACACTTCACCGTATCCCACGAGCACATCGAGTTCTTCAAGGCCAAAGTAGCCGAGAAGGCCGACGGCTTCGCCCGCAAGTACGGCATCAAGTACGACATCAGCTTCTCTGAGCAGAAGCCCTCTACCGACACCGTTGCCGCCAACCCCGACAACACACCCTTCCGCGAGGCCGACGGCTCGCTGCTCTTCCGTCCCGGCGGACACGGAGCCCTCATACAGAACCTCAACGACATCGAGGCCGACGTCATCTTCATCAAGAACATCGACAACGTCGTACCCGACCGTCTGAAGCCCGAAACCGTAGAGTGGAAACAGGTCATTGCCGGCGTACTCGTCACCCTGCAGCAGAAAGCATTCGCATACCTGCGCCTGCTCGACGCCGGAGCCACCGACGCCCAGCTCAAGGAAATCGCCGACTTCGTAGAGAACTGCCTCTGCGTGCGCCCCAAGCAGCAGAAGGTCGACGCCGCCTACCTGCGCCGCAAGCTCAACCGCCCCATGCGCGTCTGCGGCGTGGTGAAGAACGTGGGCGAACCCGGCGGAGGCCCCTTCCTCACCTACAATCAGGACGGCACCGTGAGCCTGCAGATACTCGAGAGCTCGCAGATTGACACCCACAACGAGGCCTACATGAAGATGTTCACCCAGGGCACCCACTTCAACCCCGTCGACCTGGTGTGCGCCGTGCGCGACTACAAGGGACAGCCGTTCGACCTGCCCTCGTTCGTCGACAAGACCACCGGCTTCATCTCGTCGAAGTCGAAGGGAGGCAAGGAGCTGAAGGCCCTCGAGCTGCCCGGCCTCTGGAACGGTGCCATGAGCGACTGGAGCACCGTCTTCGTAGAAGTTCCCCTCGGAACGTTCAACCCCGTGAAGACCGTCAACGACCTGCTGCGCGAACAGCATCAGTAACCCCAACCAACAACAATATAATAAAAGCTCGGCGCCTTCGTAGTGAAGACGCCGAGCTTTGCTTTTAGTGCGGGCGGTTCTCCGTATTACGCGTTTTTCGAACTGTAACACTGTAACAACCGAAACATCACCGTCTCTTCTTCTTATTCACGTTCAGCTATTGCCATCAAAGCCTTTCTCTGAATTTCTGCTGATAGGCCTCAGTCTTGCAGAAGCAGCCACTGACGTCATCGTAGGCAATGTACCCTCGGTTCTGCCACACGCGCAGGGTGCTTTCGCCATCGCCGCTGCGACCCTGTTGCTGGCGCATCTGGTGATACTGCTCGCGGGTGAACTCATCGGGCAACAGTTCCAGCATGTTCTGAGGCCCCGACGCGCGCTGAATCTCCACTTCCTCGCGCAGTTCGCGCTCTAATTGTTGCCCAAAGTATAACATTTTACAAAAAAGGTTATACGACTGGCTCCAGCGGACGAAATCGGCAATCTCCTTCGACCATTTGTACCCATGAGCCACATAGAGCACCATTCCCTTCAGCCAGGCAATCACGTTGGCACGATACGACAGCACCCGGTAGGCCTCACTCTCGAACAGCCGCGCAGCATCGCGGTTCTCCTGCTTCATGTCGAGCGACAGCTTCTTAGCCTGCCGACATTCTATCAGCCCCGAGGCTGTGTCCAGACGCTCGATGTAGGGCTTCAGCTCCTGCGCAAACGTGTGGTCGTAAATGCCCAGGATGGGTGCTGTGTCGTCGTCGTCATCGTCGCTACGGATGATGGTGGACACGTCCAGACGGCTCACCGTGCCGTCGTTGACCATCCGCGAGAAGAACTTCCTTGCGTTTGGCGGCGTCGTCGAGGCGTTGAAGTTCCATCTCAGGGGCGCAATGCCCGACACGCTGTCGGCACCCACGCGCTCCTGACCGGCATCGCTGTTGTCGAAAGCCTTGCGAATCAGCAGTCCCACCTCGTCGACCGTTCCCCTCGACGTCACCTTCTTCAGTGCTTCAATCTCATCGACAATGGTGTAGATGAAACGCTGGCCGTTCTGATGGGCGTCGATGACGCGCTGGTTAAAGACGGCATCCGTCAGATTGTCAATCAGCATCTGGATGCAGATGTCCGTCGGGCGTGGGTCTTTGTTTGGCCTGGCTCCAGGGTTCTTCTGCTTCCAATCGGCCTCGCGCTGGCGGTTGGGAATGTCGCGCTGGCGAATGTCCTCCATGATGTACTCGATAGGCTTCTTGATCGTGCCCTTACCAATTGACTGCCGGCCTATCAGGACGTTCATAAACGTCGGCTCGTGGTCCACGTTGTCCCAATAGCGGAACTTCACGCCGTGCAGATGGGCACCCAGAGCCGGAAACACCGCGTTGGCCACAGCGGGCTTGTAGAACCAGGGCACGTTCTTCGTCAGCAGCCGTAGCAGTGGCGGCAACTTCTTGGGCATAGGCGGCGGCGTAGTCAGCGTGCCGCCGCAAGCCTTCACGCCCTGCTGCGACTTTAGCGCCTGCAGCACCTGCCTCAGCCTGTAGGGCATACCCTTGCGGGGCTCCTTCAGCGCGTTCTCCAGCGTCTTTCGGTATTCGGCCTCGTCTTCAGGAGTGCAGGAGCTCTCCCCCTCGGCAGAGTTGGAGAGGGGTTTCCTCCAGTAGTTGGGCACCACCGCCAGCAGCTTCTCCATCGAGTAGCCGCAGATGCTGCGCATGTTCACCGCCAGCTCGAAGGTCAGCACGTTGCGGTCGCCGTCGGCAGGCTCCTTGCCGTCGTTGAACAGCTCCCAGTATTTCTGGACGATGTCCCTGTACAGCATGCCGTTGTAGCGGGCATCAGGGTCGTATGTCGCTTGGGAAGTGTAACACTGTAACGCTGTAGCATCGGCCTTCTGGCTGCTGTCAGCAGGCATTTCCGCAATCGAGGCATCAAAAATCTCGTCGTCGAGAAACAGCAACTGCTCGTTGCACGTTGTGTAGAACACACGAGTGATGTCCTTTGCACCTTTGTCATACTCCACGTCCAGCAATTCGCTTGCCCACCGAAGGTTCTCTTCTTGCGACAGCTCCTGACGTCGACGGAACACCAGGTGGTAGCCCTTTCCGCGCGCACTCTCTTCCAGCATCAGCAGCCCCAGCTCGCCCTTCTTCTCAAGGATACGCTCCTTCACCGTCGCCATATGCTCAGCATCAAGGTGGTCGATGTCCATACCCACCGTGCTGCTCATCGTCTTCGAGCCCTTCAGACGACCGTCCTCGCCCGGCAGACACGAGTAGTTCATCTGCACCAACCGGCTTTTCTGCTTCTCGTCACCCCCGCGCACAGCCTCAAGCGTCTGGCGCTGCTTCTCAGTGTTGCGACGGCTCAGATACTCCTCTCTGTTGTGAATGGGGCGCATATACTTTGCGCCGCCATTCCCCTTGTAAATCTCAAATACGCTCATACCGCCTTCCGATGATTAATCAGTTCACGTATCACCTTCTGCGCAATAGCACTTGCCTGACGCACCAACTGCTCCGGCAGTTCGCCAATACGGTCTGCGTCCATCGAGAAGCTGAAGTACCAGCGTCCGTCCTTTCCGTGCGACAGCGCCGCGTTGTCGTCGCGGAAAATCGCCTTGTTGCGAATGCGCTTGGGCTGCTCGGTCATATAGAGGTTGCCGTCGCGTTCCGTCGCCTGGAAGTCGGCCGTTCTCAGTCCGTTCTCCAACACGTCGAAGGCCATCATGCCGTCGACAAATACCTGTCTCTTCTGTTTCTTGATAATCTTTTTCATCTTAAATCTGGTTTTAGCGAGATGAAGCTGTGTCGGAATATATTGGTACCATTTCATTTTCACATCGATGACTCCCTTCACCCACTTCAACTCAGATTGTTGTTATTGTCGTTACTTTAGATTCTGTTCTTCAACGGACAGATGTCTGTCGCCGTGATGTCCTGAAACGCCTGACCGTTGTACTCACGCGTCTGGAAGCGCAGCGTCGCTACAATCAGGTCGCCCTCATAGAACTGCGTCGAGGCAGCATTGCCCAGCACCGCTACGGCGTACTCGTTCTCAAACTTACCGCCCAGCTCCTTCAGCACCAGGTTGCGCTTGTTCAGCTGACCAGTCTCACTCTTTTCGCTCTTTACGGAGAACATTTCCCCGCACTTGACCACTTTCAAAATTCTTTCTTGCATAGCCTTTTGTTTTGATTGTTGTTTTGATTTTAAATGTTTACGTAGATGCTCCCGTGTTCGCGTTCAAACTCAGCGCGAACCTGTGCGATGCTCTTGGCCTTTATCTTGAGGCCCATCTGCTCCGACTGGCTTTCTTCCTCGCGCACAGCGACCAGATACATCAGATACTCCTTGCGCTTCACCCGCCCTTGCGTGCGACCTGCCAGCTGCAGCTGCTCGCTCATCGCCCAGCACTCGCACACATCGCGTGGCCGCACGTCTTCCCCGTGCTTCGTGCAGCGCCTCAGCGACACCGCCCGCGTGAGGTCTTTGTAGGTGCACGAGGCGCAACATTGGTTGACCTGAATGCCGAACGTATTCTCGGTTCGGGCCAGTCTCATTTTGAAATTCTTTTTTTTCTTCATAATCATATTGTTTTAAAATCGTTGGCAAAGGTACGCCAGTTTCCGAATGGGTAAAAACATACTTTTTTACCCAAATGTTAAAGTTCGCATTCTGCTACTATTCGCCTGATTTCTACCAGCAGAGAATGCTGTTCCAAACCCATTCCGAGATAGCGGCGATAGGGGCTGTCGTCACACGACGGTTCCAGCTGGGCGTCAAACTTACGGTCGCTATACGACTCGTAGACTCCCTTCTCGCGCAACACGCCGATAATGCGCATCACACTATACTTATCGAAATCCCTGCACTTCCGCGCCTTGCTGCCTGGAATGAGTATCGCAACAAAATCGCTACACGACAGAATCTCGTCCCAAAGTCCATCTACCGACGCATAAAATCTGGGCGTAGCAAACCGCTTGATGCGAGCCACGTAGGCGCGTACCTTATAGATAACTTCCTCCTTGCTGACCTCCTTGCGGCTATCGTCAACATACAATCTCCCCTCTCGTGCAGCAGCCAGCAGCATCTCCACGTCAAAGTCCTCAGGGCGGACTTTTTTGAACTGTTTCTTGTTCATTGCCTCCAAGCTTTGTGAGATGTGTGGAGGTGGTCGACCTTTTCACCGCGGAGACTCTCACGCAACTCGGATTCAACAATTATTTTATTTCTAAATAGTCTGAAACCTGCTCACAGGTTTACCGACTGCAAAAATACCACATTCAGTTTTGCCACTTTCCGTTTCCTTCCGTTTGCTTCCGAATTTTTCCGAATTTTTCCGTTTATTTCCGTTTCCTTCAGTTTCCGCGCGATACTTCCGGATTTTTCAGTTTCCTTCAGTTTTCTTCAGTTTCCGCGCGTTTTTTGGTGGAATATGGCCTTATTCTCAACAGCTTACACGCCTGCTTTGCGTTTTCGGCTGCGAAGGTACAACGTTTGTTTGGAATAAGGAGGAAAAAAAACTGGTCATTCCTGAACGACCAGAAATGACCAGAAATAGGAGGATAATAACCGCGACTGCGGCTTGTTAGTTATGAGGATTACAATTGCCGGAAAACTTCTACCATATTGGCATAGTCCGAGCCGTAGTACTTGTTGCTGTCATTGGTCCAATAACTGAACGACCCTTTGGAGAAATGGCCTGCGCCGAACTCGCTTTCTGCTTCGCCATACGTAGGACGGCGTATTACTCCTGCATCCTGGGCTGCTCGGATAGGCATGATAAAGTCCTGAGGTTTTTGTTTGCCGTCTGTATGCTTGTGGAGCAAAGCAATCACTAATTTCGCCTTGTCCGGGTTTGTCACGACTGCGGAGAAGTCGCTGCCCTTCTTCTTTTGTTGCTTGGGTGGTTGCATATAGATAATCTTCGTAGCTTTGGCTTCTAGTCTTTCCAGTTCCAGCCGTTCCAGTCTCAGTCGCTCGTCCTGTCGCTCGTCGATAATAATTTTCTCTACTGCCACTTCCACCTCTGGCCACCAGGTCATTCGCTTCAGGATACTGCCCATAGCCTCGTATTCGCTCAACGCTTTCTCTATCCCTTGTTTCTGGATAGAGATCTTCACACACTCCGCAATTTCTGCAGGGCTTGTTGTGATGGTCGCTGAAGATAGGCTCTTGCTCCTCATTTTCCTTGACTGCTACTGGGGTTTTACTACTGGCTTGTTCTGAAATTAATTCTGATTCTGCTGATACTTTGTTTTTAATACGTTTTTTAACTTGTTCTACTACATCTTCATTTCCTCCTGTACCTAAGAAAATGCTTGGCAAAGAGGGCAACCAGACGCCACATCGGAGAAGATGACGTTTAACATCAAGCGTTGTTTTCGCTTTCTTGACATCGAAGCCTATCCCATCAAAAATGGAACAGCTGGTCGACCTGTTACACATGGCCTTGCGTATTGCAGCCATGATTTTCTGTTCGTTGAAGCCGACAATGCGGCCATCTCGTTTTACTACCGTTTGTATCATAAACAGTTATTTTGCCCACAGTTAGTGTGAGTCGCCTACAAAGTTAGCACCTTTTTCGGAGAGTAGAGAATAAAAAAGAAAAATCGTTAGGTAATCTAACGATTTTCCGTAATTTCGCATCAAACTTCAAATAAGCATTATTCTTTCATGATTATTGAGTTTCACTAGGGATGGGATTGTAATCATCGAAGAGCTGGGTGATGAATTTCACAAATGCCTATGCATAGCATTTCTCTCTCATCGTCCCAGGTTAAACGGAAATTGTCCTCCCGGTCAATCTTTATTTCATATGCACACTCTGTTTCTTTACGCAACTCAAGTTCGTCATCACGCCATTGCTTAAACTGAGCTATTGCTTCTTCTTCCCTCTTGAATAATTTAGTATCCTGTATATTACCGTCTTCATCGTTTTGTGATATATATATTCTGCTTACAGAATACGTCGGTTGTTTTGACTCTGGAATATCAAAACTATCACATACTTCAGAAATACAAGGCAAGACACAATTACGAAATGAGTGTCTGAGAGCTTCGGCAATCTTCTTCATCGTATCATCATCAACATTAGATGAGTCATAACCATACTCTTCCAATGTTTCTCTGGATATCTTGTCTATGATAAATTCTTTCATGATTATGCTATCTCTTTATCTGAGCGTAACTAGAATTGATAACAATACTTATAATATTACATGACTAACTTTGTTGTTCTCGAACCATCCCAATAAAGTCTGTTAGGCACATGATGTTTTCATGGAATTCGGGAAGGAACAAAGATTTGTTTTCTTTGGGAACGACAAGCGTCAGATGCTCGTCTTTCATCTCTTGAAGCTGATTTCTTGAAACACCACGTTGCAAGGTAAACAAGTGCTTGTTGGGTATTCTGTTGGCTTCGTTAAGCACTTGGCGCCAACGGTCTTTGCAAGTGGTCTTGGCTCCGAGCATCGTCAACTTGTCCGAAGGGAACATGAAATTGTGATAACTCTCACCATCGGGGAAAATGAAATCTGGTTTCTTCATAGACAGTTGTCATTCTATGCAGATAAATCACTTGCCATAGCATCATGATCATCTACAAATATCGTTTTCTTAACACCGTTGCAAAAATCTTCTACCTCATAATTTACCTCAATGTAGTTATCGCCCACTTTTGCAACATTTACGAATTGGACTTCTGCGCTATGAACGCGGCCGTCCTCATTGCAAAACCAGTATAATGTATCTCCTACTTTAAATTTAGGTGGATTTGTCATTTTTTTATTTGTTAAAGATACAATCCCGATGCCACTCGAGAAATGAAACGTGATAGGAACCTGCCACTTTAAGACTATTCGTTTTGTAGAGAATGGATAAACCTAATTTGAGGGTTCAAGTTAATATAGGCATTCCCGTCTTCACCACGATATACTTTTGAGGTATTGTGCCGTGATGTCGAAGGCGTTTCAAAGGCCGTGTTATTCAGCAGGTAATTTTCCAGTTGGTTTCTATCATAAAAATGATAACACACAATATCTCCGTCTTCCTTAACAACAAGGTAACCGCCATTTGCCGAATACACCCCATCCCAAGGGGTATTAGGTTTCATTCCAAGGGCAACTATTATGAGGAAGCGCTTCATCACCAACTCATACCAAAACTTTCGATCCTCGCATTCTATACCTACGGGGTCAGACTCTGCAACATTGTCAATGATATTTTTAACAGACGACCCTATACGGTGCCCATAATATCTTACGAGGCATTCAGAAAGGACCTTATGGAAATGGCTGTCTATATTGCGCAAGTTGCATTTGAACACATCATTAATGACACCATCATATTCCAGCTTATATCCCCAATCCTCCAATAACGAAAACCATACTGAGAAGAAAGCGGGTTTCCGATTTTGGTATTCTTCAGGTAAAGACATGAATGCTGCATCTTGTTCTGCCACCTCTTCTTCTGAATACTGGTGATTCTTTTTGCGCCTAAAATACCGACTTATGAGGTTTAGGTAAGAAATCTGCTCATCGGTAATGTCACCCACGATTCTATAACGGAAGTTTGTTCCATCACCATTGCTATTGAATAAAGTTGATTTTCCTCCAAGTCGTGATTTGATAGAAAAGCCCATTTCACGATTCCTGTCAACGCGCATATCATGAAGTATCAAACGGATATCTTGCTTATCTATGGAAGATGCTTTTACGCCATGCATGTTTAATGCCCTCATGAAATCCTGAATATCAGGCAATGGAAATGAGCTTCCAGTGCCTGCTTTTATCTCCTGCAAAAGCAGGTCTGCCATCGAAGAAAACTGATCTTGACTGATAATTGACTCTTTACGATCTCCTTGTACAAGAATTTGCCTTTTTGCTGAATCCACTACATATATAGTATCATCTTCATCCCTCTTTTCTCTACGCATAATTTTAATGATAGGAAAAGAGTCTTCAGCTATCTTGTTATAGTTTTCATCACCAGAGTACACTTTGCCATCAGCTAAGAGCCGTAAGTGCGTATAAAGTTCGCTCCATTCGCCTTTATTGGCATTTAAAACGACATTCTCACCAAAATCGGGGAAAAAGAAAAACATAATTTATAATACTCCTAATAATTTAAGTTCATTTTCTGCTGTTGCCTTAATAGCAGGGATAGCCACCGAATTGCCAAACTGCTTATATGCCGAGGCATCGGCTACCACTATTTTGAAGTTCTCAGGAAATCCTTGCAAACGAGCCCATTCACGGGGTGTCATCCTACGGATTCCATCAGTATTAACTACTCCCTTTATATTAGTTGTGGGAGTTAAATCTTTCTGTCTTTTATCTATGACAAGATTACGCTCACGCCCCATGCCTCCTACAACAATGGCATTTGCCACCTGATTGTCACTTATTATTTCATAACCAAATCCGTGCCCCTTTGCCTCATGCCTTGCTTTGTGGGCAACAAGAGTGGCGACGTATTGTGTAGAAAGGTAGTATTTGGCAGGAACGGGTGTTTCTTCTCTTACATCTATGAAATGTACTCTTTTCCCATTAGGTGTCGTGGGGTCTGGGTACTTGAATTGGCTGATGTCTATGTGCAAGTCCTTCCGGAACCCAATGATATAAACACGCTCACGATGCTGTGGTACGCCAAAGTCCATAGCGTTAACAATTTGAGGAGGAACGACATCATAGCCAGCATCATCCAAGTGTTCAAGAATGGTCTTGATAGTTTGGCCGCCCTTGTGAATCATCAGCCCTTTCACATTCTCCAAGAAAAATGCCTTGGGTTGTTTGCGACGCAAAATATCTTCAATTTCAAAGAACAACGTTCCGCGAGTCTCATCCTCAAAGCCCAGCCGCTTACCAGCCAACGAGAAAGCTTGGCAGGGGAATCCGCCGCAAAGCACATCAAAGCCATCTGGGATGTAACTTTTGGTCAGTTCCTTTGTGATGTCGCCAAAAGGCATCTCACCATAGTTAGCCATATAGGTTTTCTGCGCTTGGGCATCAAACTCTGATGAATAAACGCATTTGCCGCCCAGCTCCTGCATAGCAATGCGGAAGCCGCCGATTCCGGCAAACAAGTCGATGAAAGTGAACTTGGGATTCTTCGGTGCCGGGAAAGGCACATCGAAGAAGTCGCGGAAGAGATCGTTCTCCAGCGGGCTCTCGGCCGCCATCGTCACCTCTTCATCGTCAACGTCCTGCCACATAGGATTCTTTTTATCGTGGACGCGCTTGTATTCAATATAGTCGCGGATGGCCGTAAGAATCTTATCGCGGTTGGTCCGCGCATCCATATCCTTCCTGCCTTCGAACGTGTGCAGATAGTGGCTCAGTATGGCTATTTGCGTCTCGTAGGACGTGGGACCATACTCCTTCACGCCGTCGGCGGTAGTAGTTTCGGGCAATTCAGAAAGTTTTATGTTTGTTTTTGTCATTAATGCATTATCTATTTTTATTGGTGCAAAAATACAAATAAATTCTGAGACCGCCGCAAGCACGTATGGGATTTTACACATTATTAATAGAAGACGCCATGCGATTCAGAGGCTTTGTCAGCGCATCCTTGCTATCTGTCAGCACACGATGGTTTTAAATGATGTTTAAGGTGCAGTTTTTGCACCATAGAGGTCCATTTTATTGAGGTGAAGTATTTGCACCTCAAAGAAAAAATATTTGGCAGTCTCGAAAAAACTTCTTACCTTTGCATCTGGAAAGTGCACTTGATTGTTTCGACTTTCATACTGCACTATAAAAGGAACTGATGAAGGCTGGCTTTCGAGGCAGCCTTTTTTGTATGGATAGGCAAATGTTAAATAACAACGCTTGAAAGGAATCAACCGTATTCAGGAAAAGACAGATGAAGCAATTCTGCCACAAGTTGCGGCAGAATCGTTCATGGTGCCTGGTGACAATGTGCAATATGTCTACATGTTACACCTGTTACAGTGTTACAGTTGTAAAACAGGTACTTCAGAAGTCAAAAAATAGCTCTATATTTATATATATATAAATATATATATAAATATAGTAGTTTTTTTCAGGGTACGAAATAGCCTTTCGAGAACTGTAACACTGTAACGCTGTAACAGCGACATGAGCGCTGAACGTGAGCGTGTCTTTTTGCGTGTCTATTTCGGCGTTTTATTTGTAAAGGCCCTGTTTTTTTAGTACCTTTGCATTGCATTTGAGATGCAACGCGAGCGAAGGGAGAGGCACGAAAATTCAGCAGGCCGGCCGCGGCGATTCAGTCGACAAATCGCATCGGTTCAGCCAACGAAAAGGGGACGTTCTGCCGGCGAACAACCCACGGCCTCCAACCACGCTCGACAACGGGAGTAAAAACTCTAAATTCAAAACTCGTACTCGCCGCAGGCGATACATCTAAATTCTAAATTCTTAACTCTTAAATTTTAAAAACTATGGCAACAGAAAAGAAGTTTTTTTACGTGGCTCGTCAGAACCAGGTGCGCGACTCGAAAATGTTTGGTAAGTGGTATCCGGAGGCCTACGTGCTGCAGACGCTCAGCACCCGTGCGCTGGCCAAGCACATTCAGAAGCACGGAAGCCCCTACACGCTCGACGTGATCATGGGCGTGCTCATTGCCTTCGCCGAGGTGACGGTCGAGGAGTGCATGGCCTCGAACGCCGTGAAGATTGACGGGCTGGGCACCTTCCGACCCGAGATTGAGAGCATCAAGGGC
>CACXYH010000007.1 GCA_902771785.1 uncultured Prevotellaceae bacterium | reverse complement strand
CATGGTCGTGAACGAGTCCGTGCGCAGGATGCCGTTCAGCGTCGCCATGCCGTTGCGCTGGTAGAGGTATTCGCCCTGCGGAGGCGCACCGCCGTCGAATCCACCAAACAGGCTCGTGGCGCGGGTGCTCACGTCCGAGCCGCCGAAGTGGTCGTACATGTCGGCCCGTGCAAAGCCCTTGTAGTTGCCGCCCTTCACCGAGCAGATGGTCTGGAACTTGTTCGTGAACATCATGCCCGTCAATCCCAGCAGGGCTTGCAACTTATCGTTGCCGTCCACCATGTAGCCCGCTCCTGCCTCCTCCTGCCCGAACGGCTTGAACTTCGCCTTGTTCGACAGCTTGATGTTCATCGACACCTCGTTGCTTGGCACGTCCTTCTCCACCCGTCGGCTGTGGTGGTTGCGCACTATCTCGACATTCGTCACATAGTCCGCCGGGATGTTCCTCGTGGCCAGGTTGTACTTGCCGCCCAGCATGTCCAGCCCCTCAATGTTGAATTGCGAGATAGGCTTGCCCATGTAGCTGATGCCGCCGTTCTGCGACACGTCCACGCCCGGCAGCCGTTTCAGTCCGTCCTCCAGCGTCACGTCGCCCTTGCCGAGGAACGACGCGAGGTTGTGCGTCAGCGTGTCGCCCTTCTGCCGCAGCGGGTCAGGCTTCACCGTCACCTCCTTCAGCGAAACAGCCTTCGGAGTCAGCAGCATGTCCTGCACAAGGGGCTTACCACCTCTCTTTGGAGGGGGCAGGGGGAGGCTCTCCTTCTCATAGCTGATATGAGTGAACTGTAGCGTCACCTCCCCCGTCGGCGCATTCTTGACCTCCAGCGCATACTCGCCCTTCGCATTCGTGCTGGTGAACGCCAGCGTCTTGCTGCCGCTCACCAATTTCACAATCACGTCACTCACGGGCTTCTGCTGCAGGTCTATCACCCGCCCTGTCACTCGCACCATTCCCGAGCTTTGCTCGCCTACCCGTAGCCTTTGTGCCGACGCCGACGCTGCCAGCAGCAGGAACAGCACGACAAGAATACTCCTCATCATTCTGTCTCTTTGACACAAATCGCCACTAATTGACCGTAAATTCTTCATAAATTTCTTCGCTTTGAACTGAGTTTGAAAATTTATTTGTATTTTTGCACCGTGAAACCGATAAATGTATATTGATTATGGCAAGACCGATTAAAGAAACGCCTGTATTGAAGGGCGAAGATGCCTTCAACTTTGAATGGCAAAGACTGATGGTGGAGAACAGGACTCCCGAGGAGCGTGCCGAGAAGCGAAGGAAGTTTCAGGAGGCTGTCGCTGAAGCAAGCAAACACATTGAAGTCTGTTGGTGAGTTATGAAACTGAGAGGTCAAAGTGTAGGCACATGGCTTATGGATAGAATAAAAGGATTGTTGAACGCCGAGCTTAGTCGTTCCGCATTCCGTTTCATCACTGTCGATGCCTACCTCTCTGCCATTCCTTTCTACGAAAAGAACGGTTTCAAGCCACTCACCAAGAAAGAAGAAGACGACCACACACGCCTCATGTTCTTCGACATGATGGATGTCGAATAACCCCATTCCCCTCCCGCTCCCCACCGAGCGGGAATTTTGTTTCTGTATGTCTCGAAGGTACGTCATTCCTTTTCTAATGGCTGATACTTATTTACTTTCTTCGGGATAATCATATCAGTAGCCACGACCGAGATTTTATCCTCGGCCCGGCCACATCTCGATGATATTCAGGTGGTCGTAGGTTCCTTGCGGAATGTAGTAGTTCGGGTTCTGCACGTACTGCTTGTTGCAATAGAGTTTGTTGCGGTGGGAAATGAACTTGTTGCGTTTGAGGGTAGTGTAGCCGCCCTTAGAGAAGTACTTGATGGGAGCTGTCCTTTGCATCAGTCCCACACAGACGAACGAGAAGATGCCGTCCGCGTCCTCCGCTTTCAGAATCATGCCCGGCAGTCCGCGCAACTTCCAAGGGCCAAAGGATGTCGGTACATCTTCCGAATACCAAACCGTCCACGTCCTGCCCGCATACTTGCCTACGGCTTTCTGGCAGAGGTAGCCACTCACGGTTAGCGTGTCGTCCGCTAACTCCCAAACGAAATCAGGCAGCGGCTCCGTATAGAAGTAGCGGTTGGGCACAACTTTGTCGAACGAACTCAGTTCACCTTCGGGGTGTCCGATGAACAGCACGGGCAGGTTATACTTCCGAGCATCCCACTCGCCATACTGATAGGAACGATTCTGCCACTCGCCGAAGTCCTCTAGCATTGTGCGGTTATACTCCATGCACTTCGCAACATGGCTTCCCACCACCACCGCTAACTGCACAGAGTCCTTCACGGCATTGCTGTTTCTGTCCGTTGTATTCGTCACAAAGTCATAAACCACCACAAACTGGCATTGGTCTATGCTATCGTTCTGAGCCTGCGCTCCTATCGTCAGCGCAAGGGCCATCATGGTTGCTAAAATCTTTTTCATGTTGATATTTGTTTTATGTGGTTATTGCTTCTTCTTCGGATTCTTGTTCCAATGATACACCAGATGCGCCATAACGTAGTGCGGGAGGGAGCGGTACCATGTCTCGGTGCGGCCCTGGGCGTTGACGCTGTACTGCGTGTTGCTGAGCTGGTGGAGCAAGTCGAAGGCTTCGATACGGGCGATGAGCTTGCCCTTGAGGAATGGCTGGCTGATGGAAGCGTTCAGTACAAAGTCGTCGGTGTTGAGGTCAGGACTGCCATAGCCGCGACGGCTGTACATATTGCCGTCGGCTGATAGTGTGGTGTTGATGCGCGACAGGGTGTAGCGGGCGGAGAGACCGTACTGGAAATCGGTGGCGTTCAGCGTCTCGAAATCGTACATCTTGCCCTCCGAGTGCCGCCAGCGGATGTCGCCTGTGGCGCGGATGTTCAGCGTACCTTTATTAAATTGTATGTAGGCGTTGTCGTGCAGGGTCAGGGTGTTGACTACGTTCTCCTCGCTCGCCGTCATGCCTGTGAGCATGGCGTGGTCAATGGAGTGGTGATAGCCCGCATCGGCGTTGGTCTGCCACGACCAGTAGCGGTTCTTGTCGATGGTGCGGCTGAAGTCGAACTTCGCATTCAGGCGGTAGGCTCCCTTCACGTTCATGGGCTGATAGGTATAGACACCGCTTGCAGGGTCATAACTTGCCGACTGCGCCGTCTGCCTGTGGTAGAAGTCTGCCGATGTGCCCACATGCCATTGCTGCTGGTTCTTGCCGGCCTTGTTCGAATAATCTATGCCGAAGTTGGACGTGACGAAGCTCTTGAGGTCGGGATTGCCCAACTTGACGACGAGCGGCTGGCTGTCATCGCGATAGGTGATGCGGTCGGAAAGATTAGGGGCACTGCGCTTGTGGCTGGCATGGATTCTGAAATCGTGCTTGCCACTTTCCGATGCATGTCTGAACGATGCCGAGGTATTCACGAACATTGTGTTTTGCCGTGCAAGCGTGTCAAGACTCCCCCGCTGATAGTCGAGCGACTCATGGCGTATGGGGACGCTGATGCCCACGTTCCAGCGCTGATAGTCGATGGTGAACGGAGCGTTGGGATTCATCTTGTACTTTCCTTTGCCCGAGAACGAGAGGCCGACCGTATTCTCTACAGCATTCGTCCGGCTGTCGTATGAGTTGTTGAAGTCCGTGATGGCCGTCAGCGCGTCTATCTGCGAGGCCAGCAGCAACGTGTCAGGATGGTACAGGTAGTCGTGGGCATCGATGCGAACCAGATTGACGCTTTCGCCCACCTGCATTTCCACGCCCTTGAACAGCTTCATGTTGTAATTCAAGGATGCGGCCCCCCATGTCGTGCGGTTGCTGATGTCATCCACATTATGCTGAACGCTCTGCTGCGGGTTCACGTATTGCCGTGTGCTGTATCTCATTGCCGATCCCGACTTGTTCTCACTATGCTGTGCCCTAACGTAGAAGTTGATATGCTGCTGGTTCTTGCCCACGTTGAATGCACCCTGCGCCTCCATGCTTCCGCTCCATGCCTTCCCCTCGTTGAAGCCACGGTTGCGCTGCGATGCCGTCAGCGTGTCGTTCCACTGGTCGAACATGGAACTGAACGCGCCGTGGTTCTTGGAATAGCTGAAATCGGCAACCGCATAGAGATAGAAGGGCTTGGTCAGCGTGAACGCATTCCGCGCATTCCATTGGCGGTTGCTGGCCCGGCTGAAACTCTCAGTCAGCGACGTAGGCGTCAGTCCTTGCAGGAATTGCTCATAGCGGCTTCTTGACTCGCTGACGTCTGTGGTCGAGGTGTAGGAGGCCGTCAGGTTGTTCTTCACCTTGTCTTCTTTGGCATGGTAGTCTATTTCTCCTGCGACGCTTCTGGTCGTGAGCATATTCTTGGGCATCGTGGCGGGTGTCCAGTTGCCCGACTGCCCGATGTGGCGCGACTCGTTCACATTGTTCACGTTGCCCAACAGCGTGAAACGGTAATGGTCGCTGAAGCCGAGGGCAAACGCACGGGCAAGCCAGCGGTCGTTTGTTCCTGCCGCCGCCTCCGCGTTGGCGATGTAGCCGCGCTGGTACTCCTGCTTCAGGTTCACGTCCATCACAAACGACTTGGCATCCACGTCGTAGCCCAGCGCCTTGCTCATGTCCGACTGCTTGTCATAGACCTTGATGTTCTGCACCGTGTAGTACGGCAGGTTTTCCAGCAGCACCTTCCGGTTGCCCTTGAAGAACGAGCGCGAGCCGAGCATCAGTTCGTCCACCTTGCGCCCGTTGACAAAAATCTCGCCCCCGTCGTTCATCGTCACACCCGGCATCTGCCGTATCAGTGCGTCGAGCATCGAGCCGTCGGGCAGTTTGAACGCCGTGGCATCATAGACCAGCGTATCGCCGCGATAGAACATTTTTACGCGAGTGGCCTTCACCACCACCTCCTTCAGTTCCATCTCCCGCATCTTGCGCATCTCTATCGTCGGCACTTCCACCTCCGTCTGCCCCGTGATGTTCACCCGCTGCCACACATCGTCGTAGCCCTGCAGCCAGGCATGGACGAGCACGGCGTTTGCATCCGTCTTCACCTTCGACGAAAAAACGGCATACAACGGTTGGTCGCTGCGTTTGTAGATGGTCATCTTTGCCGTGTCGAGCACGGTGCTGTCGGCCCTGCATATTGTTACCTTTGCGTCAGTCAGCGGAGTCTTCAGGAATCCGTCCTTCACGTCGCCCGTGATGGTTACTTCTCTCTGTGCCCATGCCGACGTGGCGGTGAGGGCGAGGATAATGGTGATGAAGTGTCGTTTCATATTGCTTTACTCCTTTTCTAATGGTTGACTTCGTCTTCCACTGTCGCGATTCGGCATAGTTCAAACAAGTTTGACTCTGCTCTCACTGCTCCAGCGGTTGATATACATGCGCCTTTGTCAGCAGCGGATAGCCGTTGGCAAAGATGAACGGCTGGCCGTCATTTTTGTAGACTTCCACGTGCGTGAGTGCGCTGCCCAGGTCGATGTAGTAGGTGGGATTCTTGGCATACTGCTTGTGACCATAGACCTCGTTGCGGTGCTTCAGCAGCTTGGCGTAGGCCATCCGCTGTACGTCGGGCTTCCGCTCGTAGGTGATGGGCGATGCCTCCTGCCTTATTTCGGCAAGGCAGAACGTGTGCGCCTCGCTCTCTGCTCGAACAATCAGTCCCGGCAGACCGCGCAACCGCCACGGGCCGGCCGACGTTGGTATTTCCTCAGTGTACCACACACGCCATTCTACGCTTCGAAACGTCGCCGTGGCCTGCTGGCAGAGGTAGCCGCTCACCGTCGCAGTGTCTTCCGTCAGCATCCATGCGATTTCAGGTATTTCTTCCCTGCCTTCGAACTCATGGGGGAAGATAACCTCGCGCACGATGGTCTGCCCCTCGGGGCAGCCCGTCCACACCGTCGGTATATGCAGCAGCGCCTCTTGATAGACCGTCTTCAAGTCGGCTATGCTTTTCTCTTCCGGCAGTCTGTAGCAGGAGGCGGGCATCGACTTCATCACTGTCCGTCCCACCTGCACTGCGACCTGCATCCTATCGGTGACATCCTGCCCCTCGTCGTCCTGCGTCCTGCACTCATAATCGTACACGGCCACGAACAGCGCCGTGTCAAAAGTCTCTACTTGCCCCTGCGCTTCTATCGTCAGCGCGAAGGCCATCATGGTTACGAAAATCTTTTTCATCATTTTAACTCTAACGTTTGATATTTATGTGCCTTAACCGGTACACACAATCCTCCCACAAACTGATAGCTTCCACTCTTTTGTCCTACACTTACGATTTCTTTCACATCCATATAGAACATGGGATTGGTCGGGTATAGGCGATTGCCAAATACGTTCTTCTTCTGTTT
Source organism: uncultured Prevotellaceae bacterium (assembly GCA_902771785.1). Taxonomy (GTDB): domain Bacteria; phylum Bacteroidota; class Bacteroidia; order Bacteroidales; family Bacteroidaceae; genus Prevotella. The sequence goes on along the minus strand of CACXYH010000007.1, from coordinate 77,898 downwards.
CAGCATCTTCTCTCTCGTAGCTTTCATGTATGGTTTCACAGTCTTTCTCATACGACGTTCTTCTATGGAGAACTCTGACACCAAAGAACCTGCTGAATATGTGATAGGGGCCGATTCCTGATAAATGCCGATAAGCTTGAATGTATGGATATCCTCTTCATCTGTAGCGTAGGTTATCAAGCCTGGCAGTCCCTGCAATTTCCAAGGTCCAACTGCGGTAGGAATATCCTCGGCATAAAGCACATTCCATGTCTTGCCACGGAACTTCCCATTTGCTTTCTGGCACAGATAGCCGCAGACAGAATCGCTGCCCTCCACCATATTCCATGTTGGCATCTCCGTATCTTCAGTTACCTCGTACTGAAATGGCGGAATCGATTCGAGCGTAATGGTCTTGCCTTCTGGATAGCCAACCGTAGTTGTGGCGATATGCATCAGTGCCTCATTGTGCATGAACCCAAAGTGGTCGTCGCCTATCTCCTCGTCTCTCTGCTGCTGAAACAGATAGCGTTCGTAAGTCCATGTCTTCCACACGCCATCGCCCACCTGCAAGGCCAGGCGGATGGAGTCGGTGACAGGCTTTCCGTCTGCGTCCGCTGTGTTGATGGAATACTGATACACTGCCGTAAACTTTGTCTGGCACAAAGTATCCAGTTTTACATTGTCTCGTGTAAGCATCTGTGCCGACATGGTGCTGGCAGCGAATGCAAGGATCATTGTAAGTATTGTTTTCATTGTCCTAAATGTTTTGCGGGGCTATTACTTCTTTGTATGATGGTAGTAAAAGTTTCAGAAAGAAGCTCCATCGCATCTCCCGACGAAACGGAGCGAATGCCTATAGGTCTTTACTATACTAACTTTACTTAAATCTTTGCTTAATAATATGCTGTACGTCGGAAACTATTCCATTTCCAGCGGCTGATACTGATGGGGACTGGAAATTAAAACTACCCCAGCAACACTCCTAATATTATCGCCGGATGAGCTGAAACTATTCTCCACATAGCCGAAGGTCGTCATAGGGTCGGGGGCGTAGTAGGTTGGATCTTTCAGGTAGCGGCGGTTGCCCAGTACCTTTTGCTTGTAGGCGAGGAAGTCCGTGGCGCTTTTCTTTTGATAGTCCACGCGCTGGCTGGCGAACTTGCCCCGACCGTCAGGAACAATCCAAGTGACGTACTGGGTGAAAATGATTGGCGTTTCCTCCTGATGGAAACCGTAGAGCGTAAAGGTATGTATGCCCTTGGCGTCGGTGGCCTTCGTGATGAGGCCCGGCAAGCCTCCCAACTTCCACGGGCCGATGCTGGCGGGCACGTCCTCGGTGTAGTACACGTTCCACGTCAGACCATGATACTTGGCCGTGGCCGACTGACAGGCATAGCCACAGATGCTGTCCTGAGCGTCCGTCAGTGTCCAGTCCTGCTTCTCCAGAGCCTCGTCCGTCATGTAACGATACGGATAGAGCATCTCTTGCGTTGTGATTCTTCCTTCGGGGTAGTTCGTGAAGACCGTGCCGATATGCATCTGGGCAGCCAGATAGCCGTCGGCTATCCGAGAGCCGCCTTTCTTCTGCCTGTCGTACTCTTCGTAAGGGAAACTCTTTGTGATGCCGCCCGATGTCTGCACAGCAATGTACATTGAGTCGGTTACCGGCTGTCCGTCAGCATCAGTAGTCTTACACTCATAGCGATAAATCGCCGTAAACTTCGACACGCCGATGGTGTCTCTCTGTGCCTGCACTGCTATCGTCAGCGCGAAGGCCATGATTGTCACTAAAATCTTTCTCATTATTGATGTTAATATTAGGGCATAGTATGGGCTGTTCACCATTTTTGATGAATCACGTAAGTGTTTAATATGTGGGCGTTTTTTACTGGAGGCTGTAGTTGACGGCTCTTGTCATCTGCACGCGGACGGGTATGCCATTTTGTCGGCCAGGCTCGAAGGGCGGCATTTCCCGATAGAGTTCTTCTGCCGCCTCACGCAGGGCGCGACGACCCTCGTCGTCATCGTCCTGCGACGGGTGTTTGTCCGCTGCTCCGTATGCGATTACCTCCGCATCGGCCTCTCCCTCAGGCGAGTCGATGGCATGCACATTCGTGATGCGACCGTCTGGCTCGACGATGAACTGCACCTTGACGGTTCCTCCTACTCCATTCTCAGCGGCCGCCTTCGGATATCGCACATGATGGGCCATGTACTGTTTGAAAGCCGCGTTCCTCGGCGATGTCGAACACCCCTTGAGGTGTTTCCTCCGCCCGCTTCTTCGTCTCGATTTGGACGGCGCCGCCTCTTCCCTTCTCGCCGTAGAGGGCGGTGGCGCTCACACCTTTGAGCACGGTGACGTAGGCGATGCTGTCGCCCTGGAGCTGGTTCACGCGGTCACGGTCCACCTCCTCGCCGTCGACAATGAGCAGGGGCTCGATGACTGGCGTGGCCGAGACGACGAGCGTGAAGAGCAGCAACGGTACGACGTAGAGCACCTTGGCACGGAGCCACGGATTAGACGGCGGGCGCTTCATCATTTCTATGCGCTTCAGGATGTGGCTGCGGTTGAAGTTGTTGGCAAAGGCATACGCCGTGTCGGCCAAGGCCTTGCGGACGAGCAACGTCTGGTAGTCAGTCAGCGAGACACCCTGACGGAGCACGTGGTCGTCGGCCTCGTATTCATGGACGTTGCGCAGGCTGCGGCCGAGCATATAGATGACGGGATTCCACCACTGCACGGCCTCGACAAGGGTGAGCAGCAGAATGTCGAGTGAGTGGCGTAGATGGATGTGCGCCCGCTCGTGCAGCAGGATGGCGCGACCGTTCTGCTCGTAGTCGGCTTCGCTGATGTAGATGCTGCGCATCCAGCTGAACGGGGCGCCGTTGCCCACGTGGCAGCAGACGGTGACGCCGTCGTCCTCGCGCTGCCTCCACAGACAGCCGCGGCGCATGGCCCAGCGTATCTGCACCAGCTGGCAGATGCGCAGGCAGAGCATGGCGGCCATGCCCGCCGCATAGACGAGGGCAAGCCACTCCTGCCAGCCCCATGCGGTAGCCTCCTCTGGGTTCCCCAAGACGTAGATGGGTGCTTCGGTAATGGCGGCCTCTATCTGTCCCACCATCTCCTGCGTGTCGGCCACCACCGGCACCTGCGTGAGGCTCTCGGGCGAGGCCAACTTGCACAGCGGCTGCACCAGTGCCAACAGCAGTATGGTGAGCAGCGTCAGTCGGTTCAGCCGGAAGAACCGCTCACGCCGCAGCATCAGCGTGTAGGGCAGGTAGAGTAGCGTGAGCACCAGTGCCGACTTCAGGGTATATACAAGTAACATGTTCATTTGCGATTTACGATTTTCTATTTACTATTTTCAACATCCTCCAGCAACGCCTTGATGTCGTCTTCCGTCAGTTGCTCCTCCTCAACGAAGAAGCAGAGCATCTTCTTGATGCTGCCGCCGAAGAAGCTGTTCTTCACCTCCTGCATGGCCTGCCGCGTATATTCGGCCCGCGTCACCTTGGCCACATACTGGTGGGTCTTGCCCTCGCCCTTGTTCTTGAAGTAATCTACGAAGCCCTTCTCACGCAGCACCTTCAGGTAGGTGGCTACGGTGGTGTAGGCAGGCTTCGGCTCTTCCCACCGCTCCAGGATGTCCCAGGCGCAGGCCGCATGTCCCAAGTCCCAGAGTATCGTCATTACCTGGAACTCCGTTCTGGTCAGTGTCTGTTCGTTCTTCTTCATCGTCCTTAGGTTTTTCTTGGTGCAAAGAAAGCGGAAAATCGTGAATCTCGCAAGTCTCCGATATTGCTTTCTTCGCCGTCAGCACCGCTTTTAACTTTTATTCGTAGAAATGCAACAACTATTTGCATTCCGTCGGCTGTGCTTTCCCCTGGCCGCCGGTGTGTTTCGTCCTTCCTTGGTGTGCTTTTCCCGCAAAACATGCCTGTGTTTCGCGGAAATATTTGTAACTTTGCCGCCAGTTATGTGGATTAAACGATTCTTGATGGTTGCCAATCCCTCCAGCCAGCACTTCTACTTTGTCTTCGGCTTCACGATCGACGTGCTATAGGCAAGCTTAGCGCTTGATGCTGAAGAAGCCGAGGCGATGGGTGATGCCCTTGCGGCCCAGGGAGCGCACTTGATAGATGCCGTTGGGGATGGAGCTGATGTCGAGCGCGTCGGCGGGATAGGGCAGCACGGCTACCGGCAGGCCTTGCATGGTCTCGACGACGACGAACTCGGCATCGAGGCCCTTGTCCTTGGGCGGCAGGCTGATGTACTGGCCATCGGCACGTGCTATGACGGGGGCGAAATAGCGCGGGCCGGCATTCAGTAGCAGCTGGCGGGCGGGCCCTTCCTGGCCGTAGCGGTTCTGCGCCGTGACGGCATAGTTCAGACGGGGAGAGGGTAGGGCGATGCTGGTCTTGGTGAGGCGTGTGGCTATGAGGTTCTGCGGGTTGCTCGTGTCGACGGGGTCGTCGGCCGAGGCGTATATATTATATAATAGGTAGGGGGCTCCGCTGGGGTCGTCGGCTTCACCCCAGGTGAGGCGTCCGTCGGCTGCCTTGAGGCTTGCGGGAGCCGTAGGGGCTTGGGTGCCATACCACGTCATGGGCGGGATGAGTGCGGGCAGGGCGTCGAACTGCCGGGCAAAGTCGAGGACGCCCTTGTGGTTGTCGAGCAGGAAGCGCACGCGGAAGTAGCAGTGCCCCAGCCCCTCGTTGCGGCAGACGTTCAGCTGGCGCACCACCTCATCGAGCGGCCACTGGCCTTCCTTCGGGTCGAGGAAGTAGATGCCGAGGCCGGGCACGATGAAGCGGCCGTAGGAGCGCTCTTTCCAGTCGAGCAGGAAGGGGAAGAAGTGGTTGCCGCGGAAGTACATCATGGGGTAGAGGGCATCCATCAGCCCGTCGCGCAGCCATGCCTGTGCATCCTGGCAGACGGCATCGCGGGCATTCCATCCGGCTGAGGAGTAGCGCGACAGGTCGCTGTGCTTGCCTACGGGCGAGCAGGAGAAGATGACCCAGGGCTTCGCCTGCTTCACGGCTTGGTGGATGGCGCTGACGATGCGGGTGATGTGCTGGCGGCGCTGCTGCCGTTCGGCTGCCTTCCTGGCCTTAGGCCAGGGGTCGGGATAGCGGATGTAGTCGAGGTGAAGGCCGTCGACGTCGTAGTTCTGCACGATTTCGCGGCAGACCTCAGCCAGATAGTCGGCCGTGCCTGGCGCTTCAGGATTCATGAACCCCTCGTCGCCGAACTTCCTGACCAGCTTGGGGTGCTTCTGCCGGAGCGCCTTGCAGCCGCCCGCGTTCCATTGTCCGACGGGCAGGGTGACGACCCAGGCGTGGAGCTGCATGCCGCGCTTGTGGCACTCGTCGATGGCAAAGCGGAGCACGTCGTAGCCCGGTGAGCGTCCGTAGGCGCCGGCAACGCCCACATCCCAGGGTTCTAACTTCGAGGGATAGATGGTGGTGGCCCTGACACGTGTCTGCATGAGCACGGTGTTGATGCCGGCCTGGCGCAGGCGGTCGAGCATCAGGCAGAGCTCTTCGCGCTGCTTCTGGGGGTTCTTGCTGTTGGGCCAGTCGAGGCTCTTGATGGTGGTAAGCCATACGGCACGTATCTCTTGCTTCTGGGCCTGAGCGCTGAGCGAGGCCAGGAAGAGCAGCATGACAAGTCTGAATATCTTCAATTTAGTTACGTTTTTTGGTGATTTTTGCTGCAAAGTTACAAAATAATTCATAATTCATCATTCATAATTCATATTTATTTGTACCTTTGCAGTCAAAATTGATACTAAAACTGTAAGAAGAAAGATGATTACTTTTATGGTGAGCCTGGTGGCTCTTGTATTGGGTTATGTGCTCTACGGCCGTTTCGTGGAGCGCGTGTTTGGTGTCGACGACAGGCAGACTCCGGCAGTCTCGATGGCCGACGGGGTGGACTATGTGGTGCTGCCGTCGTGGAAAATATTCATGATTCAGTTTCTGAACATTGCCGGCACGGGCCCCATCTTCGGTGCCATCATGGGTGCCAAGTTCGGCCCGGTGGCCTATCTGTGGATTGTTCTCGGCTGCATCTTCGCCGGAGCTACGCACGACTATCTGAGCGGCATGCTCTCGATGCGTCATGGTGGTGCCAACCTGCCTGAAATCATTGGCCGCTATCTGGGCAATGCGCCCAAGCAGGTGATGCTGGTGTTCTCGGTGTTCCTGCTGATGATGGTGGGCGCGGTGTTTGTGTATAGCCCCGCCTCGCTGCTGCAGAAGCTCTTTGGCAGCAACATGGCCGATGCAGGTCTGCTGGGCGACAGCACGTTCTGGATCATCGTCATTTTCATCTACTACCTCATCGCCACGATGCTGCCCATCGATAAGATCATCGGCAAGGTGTATCCCCTCTTCGCCTTTGCATTGCTCTTCATGGCAGCTGCCCTGCTCATCATGCTGTTTGTGAAGCAGCCCAACATTCCCGAATTGTGGGAGTCGGGCTTAGGTAACTGGGGCGTTGACCACCTGAACTTCACGAAGAGCGTGTTCCCCTGCCTCTTCATCACGATTGCCTGTGGTGCCATCAGCGGCTTCCACGCTACGCAGAGTCCGCTCATGGCCCGTTGCATCAAGCACGAGAAGCTGGGGCGTCCCATCTTCTACGGCTCGATGATTACCGAAGGCCTGGTGGCACTCATCTGGGCTACGGTGGCCATGTACTTCTTCTACAACGAGCCTACGGCAGGCTACGAGGAGATGGCTGGCGGCAAGGAGGTGCTGAGCGCTGCTCCTGGCATCGTGAGCCTGGTGTGCGAAAACTGGCTGGGCTTCTTCGGCAGCATCCTCGCCATTCTGGGTGTGGTGGCTGCTCCCATCACCAGCGGCGACACGGCCCTGCGCTCGGCACGACTGATCGTGGCCGACTTCATCCACCTGGAACAGAAGAGCATTCGCAAGCGTCTCTACATCTGCGTGCCCCTGTTTGCAGCCGTGATTGCCCTGCTCATCTGGCAGATGGCCAATCCCGAGGGCTTCGACGTGATTTGGAGCTGGTTCGGCTGGAGCAACCAGACGCTCTCCGTCTTCACGCTCTGGGCCATCACCGTCTATCTGGTTCGCCAGAAGAAGAACTACTTCATCACGCTCATTCCTGCCCTCTTCATGACGGTGGTCTGCATGACCTATCTCGTGTCGGAGCAGGCATTCCACCTACAGGGTGTGGCAGCCTACGCCATCAGCATCGCTACGTTCGTCACGGCGTTGGTGTGGTTCTGCCTGTGGTATAAGAAAACAGAAAAAACAAACTAAATAACGATATGAAGAAGAAAATCATGATGCTCATTGCGGCCCTGACCATGAGTGCCGCATCGTTCGCCCAGTTTGAGCAGGGCAAGTTCTATACCAGCGCCGGTCTCTCGGGACTCGACCTGAACTACAGCGACCAGTCGAAGTTCAAGCTCGACCTTCAGGCAAAGGCGGGCTACCTTTTCATGCAGGACTGGATGATTACGGCCAATGCCGACTTCGGCTACCGCAAGTATGAACCCAATGCCGTGAGGGCTGGCGTAGGCCTGCGCTACTACATCGAACAGAACGGACTCTACCTGGGGGCCGGTGCCGACTATGTGCATCAGAATGGCTGCGACGACTTTCAGCCGAACATTCATCTGGGCTATGCCTTCTTTCTGAACCGCACGGTGACCATTGAGCCAGAGGTGTATTACAACCAGAGCACGAAGAGCCGCAACTGCAACAACGTGGGCTTCCGACTCAACTTCGGCATTTATTTTGAGTAGTTCATCCTTACACTTCACACACATACATCATTATGCTATCAGTAGAAGAACTCGTTGACAAACTGATTGACTTGTCGTTTGCCGAAGACATCGGTGACGGCGACCATACCACGCTCTGCTGCATTCCTGAGGAAGCAATGGGCAAGTCGCTCCTCCTGATCAAGGAAGACGGAATCCTGGCTGGCGTCGAGGTGGCCAAGGAAGTGTTCCGCCGCTTCGACCCCGACATGAAGGTAGAGGTGCTCATGGGCGATGGCTCGAGGGTGAAGAAAGGCGATATAGCCATGATTGTGACAGGCCGCGTGCGCTCGCTGCTGCAGACAGAGCGACTGATGCTCAACATCATGCAGCGCATGAGCGGCATTGCCACCATGACCGACCGCTACGTGCAGCGGCTGGAGGGCACTCACACCCGTGTGCTCGACACCCGAAAGACTACTCCCGGCATGCGCATGCTCGAGAAGCAGGCCGTAAAAATAGGAGGCGGATGCAATCATCGCATAGGACTCTTCGACATGATTCTGTTGAAAGACAACCACATCGACTTTGCCGGGGGCATTACTAACGCCATTGACCGGTGCCATGCCTACTTGAAGGAGAAGGGGCTCGACCTGAAGATAGAAATCGAGGTGCGCTCGTTCGACGAGCTGCAGCAGGTGCTCGACCACGGAGGCGTAGACCGCATCATGCTCGACAACTTCTCGGTGCCCGACACAAAGAAGGCCGTCGACCTGATTGCAGGCAAGTACGAGACCGAGTCGTCGGGCGGCATCACCTACGACACCATTCGCGACTATGCCGAACAGGGCGTCGACTTCATCAGCGTGGGTGCGCTCACTCACTCGGTGAAGGGACTCGACATGAGCTTCAAGGCCGACCACAGCTCAAAACTAAAGATTGACGACTAAACCCATGCGCACGACTATGAGACGCTTACTGATTATTGCCCTGGCATTTGCCGCATGGCATGGTTCGCTGAACGAGGCGCAGGCCTGCACCAACTTCATCGTGGGCAAGAAGGCCTCTGCCGACGGCTCCGTGATATGCAGCTATAATGCCGACTCTTATGGGGCTTTCATGCCCCTCTACCACTATCCCGCAGCCAAGCATCAGCCTGGCGACATGCGGAAAATCTATGAGTGGGACACCAATAAATACTTAGGCGAGATACCCGAAGCTGCCGAGACCTACAACGTGGTAGGCAATACCAACGAATGGCAGGTGACCATCGGCGAAACAACCTTCGGCGGACGCGAGGAGATGGTCGACTCGACAGGCATCATCGACTATGGCTCGCTCATCTACATTGCCCTGCAACGCTCGAAGACGGCACGCGAGGCTATCGACGTGATGACGTCGCTCGTTGAGCAGTACGGCTACTGCTCAGAGGGTGAAACCTTCACCATCTGCGACCCTAACGAAGCATGGATCATGGAGATGATGGGATGTGCCGCCGACCGCAGCATCAGCAAGGAGCGCACGGTGTGGGTTGCCCTTCGCGTGCCCGACGACATGATTTGCGGACACGCCAACCAGAGCCGCATCACCACCTTCATGCCTTCGAAGAAACAGAAGGTGAAGAAGGGCGAGGAGACGGTGCTCTACTCGAAAAACGTCGTGACGTATGCCCGCAAGATGGGCTGGTATAGCGGCAAGGACGAAGACTTCTCGTATAATGCGGCCTATGCTAAGCCCGACTTCTCCGGGCGACGCATCTGCGATGCCCGTGTGTGGCAGTTCTTCAATCGCTATGCCGACGGGATGGAACAGTACATTCCCTGGGCTGAAGGCATCAAACAGGACGCAGAACCCATGCCACTGTGGGTGAAACCCAACAGAAAACTCACCGTGCAGGATGTGCAGACCGCCATGCGCGACCACTTCGAAGGCACACCCTTTGCGCTCGACAACGATATGGGAGGCGGCATCTGGGACATGCCCTATCGCCCGACACCTCTCTACTTCGAAGTAGACGGCAAGCACTACTTCAACGAGCGCCCCACGTCGACCCAGCAGACGGCCTGGTCGTTTGTCTCGCAGATGCGCTCGTGGCTCCCACGCGAGGTGGGCGGATGCTTCTGGTTCGGCAACGACGACGGCAACATGGTGGCCTATACCCCTGTCTACTGCTGCACTACCCGTGCGCCCAAGGCTTATGCTGCCGATGGTGTGGACGACATAACCTTCTCGATGGACAACGCCTTCTGGGTGGAGAACTGGGTGTCGAACATGGTCTATCCGCGCTATTCGCTCATGTTCCCCACGCTGCAGCAGGTGCGCGACTCGCTCGAGCATGACTACTTCAGCGCTCAGAAGGAAGTGGAAGACCGTGCCCTGACGCTCGAAGGACAGGCCCGCGTAGCCTATCTGACAGACTACTCCTGCCAGAAAGCCGACCAGATGTTGGCCCGCTGGAAGCAGTTGGCCCTGCACCTCATCGTGAAGTATAACGACATGGCAGTGCGTCCGGAGTCGAACGGGAAGTTCATGCGTACGCCTACCGGCAATGGCGCCACCGTGAAGCGTCCGGGCTATTCGAAGCGCTTTGCACGCTATCTCATAGAGCAGACTGGAACAAAGCTGGAGAAGCCAGTCGAGAAGTAGACGGAGCCCCCGGCGTAAGGTATATGTTTTATATTTGTATCAAAATTATTACTTGATTGAACAAAAAGTGCAGTTGGCTGAATATATTTTGGTCAACTGCTTTTTTTTTCTTACCTTTGCCAACGATAATTAATAACTAAACTGCAGATGATGACCATAGAAGAGAGCATAGCCAGCTTCCAGCCTATCACACTCGAGGAAATGTCGGGCGTGAAACTGATGAACCGCACGGACACAAAGTTTGTGACCACCATACCGCAGCTGCTCAGACTGCTGGCAATGGCAGGGCAGGACTACTATGTGCAGGACATCGACGGCGAACGCAACATGCTCTATGACACCACCTACTTCGACACGCAGGGGTTCGACATGTATAAGGAGCATCAGCATGGGCATGTGAACCGCCAGAAGATTCGCTTCCGCACCTATGTCAGCTCGCATCTGCAGTTTATGGAGGTAAAGACGAAGAATAACCACGGACGCACCAAGAAGAAGCGCATAGAGGTGGACGACATGGACCTGCACGACGAGCAGAAACGCGTCTTCTTGGCTAAGTACCTGAAGTTCGGAGTAGACACGCTCGTGCCTCACATGCACAACTACTTCCGCCGCGTGACATTGGTGAACAAAGGAAAGACCGAACGCCTCACCATCGACTCGTCGCTACAGTTCCACAACGTGCTCACTCACACCGACCGCGACATGGGGCAGCTGGTCATCATCGAGCTGAAGCGCGACGGGCAGGTGTTCTCGCCCGTGCTCGACATGCTGCGCCAGCTGCATATACATCCCCACGGCTTCTCGAAATACTGCATGGGTGCGGCGCTCACCAACGAGCTGCTGCCCGTGAACCGCTTCAAGGAGAAGCTGAGAGACGTGGAGCGCATTCTCGAGAAATAAAGCAAACAAAGTAAATAATCAGTAATAACAGCAATCAAACGTACCAATTATGGAAACTATCCTAAGTATCTTGTCTAACGACTTCTACAATGCATTGGTGAGATTCTTCATCTGCATCATCTTCAACTGGGTTATCGTCGACCAGCTCTATTTCAAGAAGTGTCACCGGCGCGACTTCTACTTCACCTTCATGCTCATCTCCGTTGCCATCTTCTTCCTTGTCTACTTCATGATGGGCATGGACCGCGGCAAGGCTACGATGGGTGTGGGCTTAGGACTGTTTGGCATCTTCAGCATCATGCGATACCGCACCGACACGATGCCTGTGCGCGAGATGACCTATCTCTTTATAGTGGTCTGCCTGTCGGTGGTGCATGCCATGATCAATATTGAGGACGAGGCTCCCAACCACCTGGGCGACATGGGCAAGCTGATAATCATCGACATTATCGTGGTAATAGCCATCATGCTCTGCGAGAAGAAGCTCAAGCTGCACAGCACAAAGCTCATACAGTATGACCGGCCCGAACTGGCAAAACCCGAGAAATACGAGGAACTCGTTGCCGACCTGGAGCAGCGCACGGGCCTCAAGATTATTAAGGTCGACGTGGGAGGCATCGACTACCTGAGAGACTCGGTAGTGCTGCGCGTGACCTACGACGGAGATACCTTCAACGAAGCTGACGGACAATTTACAGTAAGAAAATCACAATGGAGAAACGTTTAATCATCATGCTCATGGCAGCCACAGTGGCTGTCACGGGCGCAAAGGCTCAGAGCGACGACTTTGGCATGTGGTACGAAGTGAATATTGAGAAGAAGCTCACGAATCGCTTAGACATTGACCTGTCGCTGGAGAACCGCTCGCGCGACAACCATCAGGAGACAGACCGATGGAGTGCAGGGGTAGGGGTTTCCTACAAGCTGACCGACTGGCTGAAGGCCTCGGCAGGCTACTCCTTTCTCTACGACAATGTCTACAAGGTGAACAACAGCGGCAAGAAATATGCCGACTATTGGGGCATACGCCATCGCTTCAACGTGTCGCTGACGGCATCGAAGTCGTTTGGTAACCTGAGCGTCTCGTTGCGCGAACGCTGGCAGTACACCTACCGACCGGAGCGAACCGTAGACCGCTACTGGACTTATACGGATGAGGACGACGACCGCTATGAGGGCGAAAAGGCCGACGAGCATACCTATAGCGGCAAGGCTAACAACAAATGGCGCAATCGACTGCAGCTGAAGTACAAGCTGAGTAAGATGGTGCGTCCCTATGTGGCTGGCGAAACCTATGTGGCAGGAAGTGGTATGGACAAGCTGCGCCTGTCGCTGGGATCGGAATTCCGAATCACCAAGAAGCATTCGCTCGACGTGAGGTACCTCTTCCAGAAAGCATACGACGATGACGACGAAGAAGGCAACAAACACGTGATAGGATTTGGCTATACCTACAAGTTCTGACCGCATAGTTATTAAAGAATGTTAAGCGCCCGAAATAATCGGGCGCTTCTTGCTTCTAAGTCGAAGAAAAGTTGTACCTTTGCATCCGCAAACGAAAAACAACCCCAAGAGGTGCGTTAGTTCAGTAGGTTAGAATGCCTGCCTGTCACGCAGGAGGTCACGAGTTCGAATCTCGTACGCACCGCAAAGGAAATGTTTCGGATGCTCACAGAAAAGTGAGGTGCGTTAGTTCAGTAGGTTAGAATGCCTGCCTGTCACGCAGGAGGTCACGAGTTCGAATCTCGTACGCACCGCAACAATTTAAAGCTCATCGATTGTTTCGATGGGCTTTTTAACTATAAGAAGGTAGAAAGAATGAAGAAGAAGACTTTTTTGATGCTATTCATGGCATGCTTGGGCCTGACAGGACAGGCGCAACGCACAACGAAGTTGACGGTGTATCCGAGCTTCAAACCAGCAATCATCCAGCTTGTTGACGGGCGCACTATTACGCAACCGCTTGCCAATGTGTTTCTGAAGAACGGGTCGTTACTCTATATGAACCTGAACAACGTGATGGAGGCTAACATGAAGAACGTGGCCAGCGTGAAGTTCGACGATAGGGAGTATGTCAAGATTGACAGCTTGCTGACCTACGTCGTAGACAGCGTGGGCAGTAACAAGCTCTATAAGGCTACGGTGATAGACGTGGATGCCTACAACCGTCTGCTTCGCAACAATGTGAACATTACGAACCTTGACTTCACCATGTCGGGCGATCATCTGGCATACACTACGCTCGACACTACCAGCGAGGACGATTTCCTCATGCCGCTCATCAATCATTTCTACTATGAGCTCGACGGAAAGATCATTCGGGTGCACGAGCGTGACATCTGGCGCAGGTTGCCGAAGGAGAAGCGCCGCATCTACAAGACTATTGTGGGAAAGGATGATTTTTCATGGACGAGGGTGGAGAGCCTCATGGAGCTGCTCAAGTATATCTCGGAGAAATAGTTAAGGCTCAGCAGAATTAGCAAAGGCTCAGCAGAATAGCTAATTCACGGCAGAAAACAATAGTTTACAGAAAAGCAAAAGTCCCGACGCTTTAGAAACGTCGGGACTTTCTATTGAAATGATTGTCTTCAGGGGTTATTCTGCTGCGGGAGCTTCTTCTTCCTGTGCGGGAGCCTCGACTACGGGTTCCTCAGCTACGGGAGCTGCCTCGGCAACGGGTGCCTCTTCGACAGGAGCGTTCTCGGCTACGACCTTGATGGGAATCTCGACGGCAACCTCCTTGTGGAAGTGAACGGTGGCAACGTAGTCGCCCACCTTCTTGATGTCGTGCATGGTGATGATTTTGCGGTCGATGTCGTGACCCAGCTTCTGGAGCTCTTCAGCAACGGTAGCGGTGTTCACCGAACCGTAGAGCTGACCAGTAGCGCTCACCTTGGCGGCAATGCAGAGAGCTACGCCCTCGATTGCCTTGCCCTTCTCCTCGGCGGCAGCCTTGAGGGCGGCCAGCTTGTGGGCCTGCTGCTTCAGGTTCTCGGCAAGTACTTTCTTGGCTGACGGCGATGCGATGACACCTTTTCCCTGGGGGATGAGGTAGTTGCGTCCGTAGCCCGACTTCACGTTTACGATATCGTTCTTATATCCCAGACCGATAATGTCTTCTTTCAGTATGATTTCCATTCTTGCGTCCTCCTCTTTAATTACTTCATCAAATCGGTTACGTAAGGCAGCAGTGCAATCTGGCGTGCACGCTTCACGGCCTGAGCCACGCGGCGCTGGTACTTCAGCGAGGTACCGGTGATGCGGCGGGGCAGAATCTTACCCTGCTCGTTCAGGAACTTCTTCAGGAACTCGGGGTCTTTATAGTCGATGTACTTGATACCGCTCTTCTTGAAACGGCAATACTTCTTCTTCTTCGTGTCGATAGAAGGAGCTGTCAAATAACGAATTTCGCTCTGTTCTGCCATGGTTTAAGCCTCCTCTTGTTTAGTTGCATACTTCTTGCGACGCTTCTCAGCATACTCTGCGGCATACTTGTCGAGCTTCACGGTCTGGAAACGGATGACTTTCTCGTCGCGACGGAAAGAGGTTTCCAGTGTTTTGATCACTTCCGGCTCAGCCTTGAACTCCATGAGGAAGTAGAACCCTGAGGTCTTCTTCTCAATCTGGTAAGCCAGTTTCTTCAATCCCCAGGCCTCTTCGTTCACAATCTCGGCGCCCTTGTCGGTGAGCACTTTCTTGAACTTAGCGACCGTTTCCTTTGTCTGTTCGTCAGACAAAACGGGAGTTAAAATGAAAACGGTTTCGTACTGATTCATACTACTTTTTAGAATTAATAAATGTTATTTTTTCAATTTGCGGGTGCAAAGGTACAAAATATTTCATAATTCGTGGTGCTTAATTCGTATTTATTTGTACTTTTGCAGTAAAATTTAACGTATTATATGAAGAAATACCTTGGTTTGACGCTGATTGTGGTGGGTGTGCTCATGCTTGTGGGCCTGAAGCTGGTGCGTCTGACGTTTATCAACCTGCTGCTGCTGGTTCCGCTTCTGCTGATTATTGTTGGGGGGGTGCTGCATGTTTGGCAGCTGAAGCGGGAGAGCCGTTATTGAGGGGTTGCAGTTCTCGGCTTATTGTTCGTCGGCGGTGAGGGCGTTGCGCACGCGGCTGAGCGTCTCGGGTGTCATCTGCAGGTAGCTGGCAATGTAGACGAGTGGTGCTCGCAGCACGAGTTGTGGTGCTCGCTTCATGAGCTTCTGGTAGCGGTCTTGTGCGCTTTCGAAGCGCAGCATGTCGGCTCGTCGCTGGCTGATGATGAGCGACTCTTCGAGTATTTTTCGGTAGAGTATTTGTATGTTGACGCTTCGCATGGCTACTGCCTCGAGCTCGGCTTTCGACATGGCGTAGAGCAGGGTGGGTTCGAGTGCGTGTATCTGCAGGTGTGAGGGTTCTTCTTTGAAGAGGCTCTCGATGCACATGACGATGCTGTTCTCGGCTGCCATGTATTCGGTGAGTTCCTTTCCGTTTTTGTGGTAGAACTGCCTGACGAGTCCTTTCTGCACCCAGTAGATGTTGCGTGCCACTTCTCCTTCGCTCAGGATTACTTCGTTTTTGGCAAATCTCATGGGCACGAGCACGCTCTCGAGGATGTCGAGCTCGTCGTGGGTCATTGTACTGTATCTGCGGGCCAGTTCGCGGGCCACGTCGCGTGTTGTTAAACTTAGGTTTGGCATAACTATTACAATGGTTATTAATCGAGTTTCAATACTGCGAGGAATGCTTTCTGTGGCACTTCCACGTTGCCTATCTGCTTCATGCGCTTCTTGCCTCGCTTTTGCTTTTCGAGCAGTTTGCGCTTTCGGCTGACGTCGCCTCCGTAGCACTTGGCGAGCACGTCTTTTCTGACTTGCTTCACGGTTTCGCGTGCTATGATTTTGGCTCCGATGGCTGCTTGGATGGCTATGTCGAACTGCTGTCGGGGTATGAGTTCCTTGAGCTTTTCGCACATGCGGCGTCCGAAGCTGACGGCGTTGTCCTGATGGGTGAGGGTAGAGAGGGCGTCGACGGGTTCGCCGTTGAGCAGTATGTCGAGCTTGACGAGCTTCGAGGGGCGGAACGAGTCGATGTGGTAGTCGAACGATGCGTAGCCCTTGGAGATGCTTTTGAGCTTGTCGTAGAAGTCGATGACGATTTCGCCCAGTGGCAGCATGAAGTGCAGCTCTACGCGGTTGCCCGACACGTATTGCTGGTCGATGAGCTCTCCGCGCTTGTCGAGGCAGAGGGTCATGATGGGGCCTATGAAGTCGGCTGAGGTGATGATGCTGGCTCGGATGTAGGGTTCTTCGATGTGGTCGATCATCACTTGGTCGGGCAGTCCTGATGGGTTGTGCACTTCTTTCACTTCGCCCTGCTTGGTGTAGCACATGTAGGTGACGTTGGGCACGGTGGTGATGACGTCCATGTCGAACTCTCGGTCGAGTCGCTCCTGCACGATTTCCATGTGCAGCAGTCCGAGGAATCCGCAGCGGAAGCCGAATCCGAGTGCTACGGAGGTTTCGGGCAGGAAGGTGAGCGAGGCGTCGTTGAGCTGCAGCTTCTCGAGCGAGGCGCGCAGGTTCTCGTAGTCGGTGGGGTCGATGGGGTAGACGCCTGCGAAGACCATGGGCTTCACTTCCTGGAAGCCTTCGATGGCTGCCTGGCAGGGTCGTGCCACGTGGGTGATGGTGTCGCCCACCTTGACTTCTTTCGAGTCTTTGATGCCGCTGATGATGTAGCCTACGTCGCCTGTGCGCAGCTCCTGGCGGGGTATCATGTCCATCTTGAGCACGCCCACCTCGTCGGCGTCGTACTCCATGCCTGTGTTGAAGAACTTCACCTTGTCGCCTTTGCGGATGATGCCGTTGATGATTTTGAAGTAGGCTATGATGCCGCGGAAGGAGTTGAAGACGCTGTCGAAGATGAGTGCCTGCAGGGGTGCCTGCTCGTCGCCTACGGGGCAGGGAATGCGGTCTACGACGGCGTCGAGTATCTGCTCTACGCCTTCGCCTGTCTTTCCGCTGGCGCGTATGATGTCTTCGGGGTCGCAGCCTATGAGGTCTACGATTTCGTCTTCCACCTCGTCGGGCATGGCCGAGGGCATGTCTATCTTATTGATGACGGGAATGATTTCCAGGTTGTTGTCGATGGCCATGTAGAGGTTGGAGATGGTCTGTGCCTGCACGCCTTGGGTGGCGTCGACCACGAGCAGGGCGCCCTCGCAGGCGGCTATCGAGCGCGACACCTCGTAGGAGAAGTCTACGTGTCCCGGGGTGTCAATCAGGTTCAGTATGTATTTCTCGCCGCCCTTGACGTACTCCATCTGGATGGCGTGGCTCTTGATGGTGATGCCGCGCTCGCGCTCCAGGTCCATGTCGTCGAGCATCTGGCCTTCAGTCACCTGGATGGTCTTCGTGTACTCCAGCAGGCGATCGGCAAGGGTCGACTTTCCGTGGTCGATATGGGCGATGATGCAGAAATTCCTTATATGTTTCATTGGGTAGTTCTTGCTTTTTAAGGTGCAAAGGTACAAAAAAAATGCGGAATTATTGCTGTTTTAGCTTTTTTTTGTACCTTTGTACGCAAAAAAAGAATAGATATGCGAAAGTTTGCCATTTTACTCCTGGCCCTCGTGCTCGTTTCGGCCTGCCAGGAAACGCTTGAAGAGCGTGCTGCCCGCGAGGCGCGGGCCTATACGGAGAAGAACTGCCCGGCACAGCTCAGCGACTACATCGTGATTGACAGCATGACCTTCGACGCGCAGACGCGCACCTTCTGCTACGACTATCGCTTCATGGGGCTCATGGACACTACGGCACACGACAGCGCCGCCATGTACGACGAGCTGCGCGCCAACATGAAGAACGCCACAGCGCTCAAGGCCTACAAGGATGCCGGCTACCGCTTCCGCTACGTGTATCGCTCGCAGAAGAATCCTGAGGTCATTCTCTTCCAGGCTGAGTTCGGAGAGGGCGACTATTGATGTCTTTCTACAGCAGCATCAGTCGCGAAGACAGAAAAGCGGAAAAGCGGAAAGTAGACATTAAGCTATTTTAGACCGACATTCGCGCGATATATAAGGTAGACATATATACCTTATATAATATATATATAATATATTAATAATAATATATATATAATAATAAAAATTAACACTTACGTGCTACTATTTCTGCGCCAATGTCGCCTTCAAAAAGGCTTTATGTCTACTTTCCGCTTTTCTGCTTTTCTGCTTTACGTGGTCTCGTTCTGAAGAAACGCTTGCTTTTGTTGCCGTCTTTCATGTGGATTGGCGGAGCTAATCGGTTGGATTTGTGCCGTAAATCGGGTGGATTTGTGCCGTAAATCGGATGGATTGGTGCCGCTAATCGGTTGGATTAGTGCCGTGAATCGGTTGGATAGGTGCCGTTTCTTGAAAAAAGCAATCCCCGCAGCTCCCTGTGTGAGGGGCTTGCGGGGATGTTGTGCTGCCGTAGCTTGGCTTACTCGTGTACGTAGAGATTCCAGCCCAGATAGGTTTCTACAGCCTCCTGCAGGATGTCTACCACGTCGGTGCGCACCATAGCTACGTGGTGCTCGAATCCGTTCTTGCAGATGTATTTCATCAGCTTCTGCAGGTTGTCTACCTTCGTAACGGCGATGCATCCGTCCATTCCGTACGGGTCGTCGGTAATCATGCCCTTGCCCAGATAGGCCTTGATGCAGCCCTTCGGGTCGTCGGTAGAGATGCGGAAGAAGGTGAAGTCGCCTGCCGACACCTTGGCATAGACGGCTCCGAAGGTGTCTACCTTGCCCAGCGTGCGTCCCAGCACACCGAGGCTGTTGAGCTTCAGATTGCCCTGCACGAACGACTTGGGATAGTTGCCGCAGTGGGTGCACACGCACTTGTTGCGGTCTTCGGCAAAGTTGTTGTTCCAGTCGAGCAGCGCCGAAGCCTTCTGCGAGGCCAGCGTCAGGGCATACATCGACACGGCACCGGCCAGGTCGGTCTCGCAGGCAGCGGGAATGAGCTTGTCGCCCAGCATCGACATCGTCACGCAGGGTGCGCAGCCATAGTTCATCTCCAGCGAGTCCCAGCACTGGATGGCTACTGCCTGCACGTTGTTCCTCTCAATCCACTCCTCGACAGCCACTCCGAACTTGGCCGAGAGCGCCAGCTTGTCCTTGCGCTCCTCGGGCACTTCGGCATAGTTGCACGTGCGCTGGCACATCTCTACGAAGCGCGGGTCGTCGTCCTTTATCTTCTTTGCGGCAAACAAAATCTCGCTCAGGTCGGCAGGCACCACGGTGATGCCCGAGCGCTGCAGCAGCTTCTCGCTGGCGCGGCAGGTGTTGAAGCCCAGCGGGCGCGTGCCTATCTGGCCCAGACGGCAGTGGCGCAGTCCGTTCACCACGCGGCAGATGGCGGCAAAGCGGTTCAGGTCTTTGGCCAGCAGCGGGTCGTAGATGCTGTAGGTGTGGAGCGTGGTGTCGGTGAAGGGAATGCCATACTGGTAGAGGTTGTTGCACACGGAAATCTTTCCGCAGAAGGCGTCGCGTCGCGAGTCCAGGTCCACCTTGTCGTTCTCGTCGTCGCAGGCCTGCACCAGGATGGGCACGTTGAGCTCAGCATCGTTGATGGCGTTGATGATGCCAATCTCGAAGCCGAAGTTGGGCAGCGACACGATGATGCCGTCAATCTCGTCGCGGTGGTCGCGGAACTGCCGTGCCACCTTCAGTCCGTCTTCGCGGGTTTCTATGCTACTACTGCCCGTGGGCGTTGCATCTTCGGGCAGGATGACGTATTCGTAGCCCTCGTCGTCGAGGGTCTTCAGCAACTGCTTGCGCACGTCGCGGGCAAGCTCAGAGTTAAAGTAGGCGCGCGTTCCGATAATCACGCCAAAGCAAGTCTTTCCGTTTCTCATTGTCTTAAGTATTTGTTAGGTTTTTTGCTCTATTTCAGTAGTTGGTTCACTGCCTTGCGCCATCCGGCGTAGAGGGTGGGGATGCTGGCGTCGGGCTGAGGCTTGATGACCTGCGTCACCTTGCGCAGCGGGGCTACCTCGTCGAACGACTGCCACACCTTGCGGGCAAAGCCGTTCATGATGACGGCACCCAGCGCCGAGGCGTCCTCCACCTCGGTACACACGACGGGCGTGCCCAGCAGGTCGGCCTGGAACTGCATGAGGAACTTGTTCTTCGTGGGGCCGCCGTCGGCACAGATTTCCTGCAGACGTCCGCCCGTGGTACGGGCCATCACGTCTATCAAGTCCTTAATCTGATAGGCTATCGACTCCAGCGCAGCACGCAGCACGTGGGCGCGGGTGGTGGCAAACGTCATGCCCACGATGCCTGCCTTGGCATCGGGCTTCCACCACGGTGCTCCCAGGCCCGAGAAGGCCGGCACCACATAGACGCCTCCGTTGTCGGCCACCTTCGTAGCCTCTGCCTCTATCTCGCCGGGATGCCCGATGAGCTGCAGCTGGTCGCAGAGCCATTTCAGCGTGGCTCCCGTGCTGTAGATGTTGCCCTCATAGCCATAGAAGTGCTTGCCCAGGGCCGAGAAGCCCACGCTGGTCACCAGTCCCTCAGGGGCTGCCTGCGCCTGCTCGCCTATGTTGACCATCACGCTCGAGCCAGTGCCGTAGGTCACCTTGCCCGAACCCTTCGTGAAGCACATCTGGCCCACCAGCGCCCCGTGAGAATCGCCCAGTACGCCCGCAATCAGAATGGGCTCGGCAAAGAGCCCCTCGACGGTGGTCTCGCCGTAGACGGCATCGCAGGGCAGCACCTCGGGCAGCATCTGCCGGGGTATGGTGAAGAGGCGCAGCAGGTCGTCGTCCCACTGCATGGTGTGAATGTTGAAGAGCATCGTGCGCGAAGCGTTGGTAGTGTCGGTGGCAAAGGTCTTGCCGCCCGTCAGTTTCCACACCAGCCAGCAGTCTATCGTTCCCATGAGCAGTTCGCCCTGCTCAGCCTGCTGGCGGGCTCCCTCCACGTTGTCGAGCAGCCATTTCACGCCAGAAGCCGAGAAGTTGGGGTCGATGAGCAGTCCGCTCTTCTCCTGCACCATCCGGGTCATGCCCCGCTCGCGCAGCTCGTGGCACAGCTGGGCACCGCGCGTGTCCTGCCACACCACAGCCCGTGCAATGGGCTTGCCCGTGGTCTTGCTCCACACCACGGCAGTCTCGCGCTGGTTGGTCAGGGCGAGCGAGAAGCTATGAGTGCCAGGGGCCGAGGGCTTGAAGTTGCTCAGCAGCCCCCTGATAGCCTCGACCATGTTTCGGTAAATCTCCTCGGCATCGTGCTCCACCCAGCCCTGCTGCGGATAGTACTGCTGGTGGTCTACGTTGCAGCGTCCCAGCATCTTGCACTGCTCGTCGAACAGCATGGCCTTCGTCGACGACGTGCTTTGGTCTATTGCGATGATATAGTTCATGTGCGTATGTCGTGGGGCTTATTTTAGGAAGGAGAGTGAGGCCTTGACAATGCCCTCGGCGTCAAGTCCGTAGTGATGGAAAATCTCGGCATTCGTGCCGTGCACCACGTTCTCGTCGGGGATGCCCAGAATGCGCACGGGCACAGGATGCTCCGACAGCACCTCGCACACCATGGCACCCAGACCGCCATACTGCGAGTGCTCCTCGACGGTGACGATGCGTCCCGTCTCGCGGGCTGCCTTGCAGATGGCATCCTCGTCGAAGGGCTTCAGCCACGAGCAGTCGAGCACACGCGCCTGCACGCCCTGCTCCTTCAGCTGGAGGGCTGCCTGCCAGGCGTGGTAGACGGTCTCGCCCGTAGCCACAATAGTCAGGTCGGTGCCTTCGCACACGGTGATGGCCTTGCCCACCTGGAACTGGAAGTTGTCGTCGGCATAGACATCGGGCACGGCAGCACGCCCCACACGAACGTAGCAAGGCTTGTCATAGTCGACCAGCATCTTGACCAGCTTCTTCGTCACACGCCAGTCGCTGGGCAGGCATACCGTCATGCCGGGAAACGTGCGCAGCACGGCAATGTCGTGGAGCGAGTGGTGGGTAGCACCCAGCGCGCCATAGGCCACGCCGCCCGACACGCCCAGAATGGTGACGGGGTTCTCTGAATAGGCCAGGTCGACCTTCACCTGTTCCAGCGAGCGTGCCACGTAGAAGCAGGCAGGCCCGCAGCAAAACACTTTCTTGCCGCTATGAGCCAGTCCGGCAGAAATGCCCACGGCATCTTGTTCGGCAATGCCGCACTCCACAAACTGCTCGGGCAGCGCATCGGCAAAGTCGCCCAGCGTCACAGAGCCACGGGCGTCGGTAGTAACGGCAATGATATCTTTATCCTGACGAGCCAGCTCCAGCAGCGTGTCAGTGAATTGTTTTCTGCATGCAATCATTTCTTTAAGCTTTTAATTCGTTCCTCTATTTCTGCAACGGCAGCCTTGCACTGCTCCTCGTTGAGCACGCCGTGGTGCCATTTGGCAATGCCTTCCATGAACGAGACGCCACGCCCCTTCGTCGTGTTCGACACCAGTAGGTGGGGCTTGTGGTTGGCGTAGTCGATAGCGGCAAACGTCTTGACGATGTCGTCCATCGAGTCGCCGTTCATCTCCAGCACGTCCCATCCGAAGGCACTCCAGCGCTCGCAAATGCTGTCAAGGGGCATCACGTCCTCGGTGTTTCCGCTGATTTGCAGGTGATTACGGTCAATGATAGCCACCAGATTGTCGAGATTGTATTTTCCGCCTGCCATCGCAGCTTCGTAGATAGAGCCTTCGCCCTGTTCGCCATCGCCCATCAGCACGTAGGTGCGATAGTCTTTCCCGTCCATCTTGGCAGCAATCGCCATGCCGATGCCGATGCTGAGTCCATGGCCCAGCGCCCCCGAGTTGACCTCGATGCCAGGCACCTCAATGGTGGGGTGGCCCGAAAGGATGGAGCCGAACTTGCCCAGCGTGTCGAGCACCTCGGGCTGCAGGAAGCCCTTGGCCTCGAGCGTCACGTAGAGGGCCTCGACGCAATGGCCCTTGGAGAGCACAAAACGGTCGCGGTCGGGATTCTTGGGAGCATCGGGAGTGATGTTGCGCATCACGTTGAAGTAGAGTGCCGTCATGACGTTGAGGCACGACAGGTCGCCGCCAATGTGGCCTGCGTGGGCATTATACACCACCTCGACAAGCCGCTTGCGGTTCTGTTCTGCAATCAATTCCAGTTCTTTACAATTCATAGTTCTGAGTTTGTCTTTATATTAAAATAAAGACGAACGCGCACATAGAATGTAATCAAAAGGGCAGGGGAGCCTACGCCTCGTGACTGGTGTGAGTAAAGTCTTTGTTGTTTCTGTCGAGTTTCGCCAGGTTCTGAATCATGCGCCATACCAGCGACGGCAGGTTGGTAATCTTCGAAAAGAGGCGCACAGAGCGCATCTGCCGGGGCATGGCAATGATGAAGGCGAGCACGAAAGCCACAAAAAGCAGCCACCACTTGATGCTCCATGAGGGAATAGTGAACAGGAGCAGCAATGCTATGAAGGGCATGACAACCAGCAGGATAGACCGTGGAATAAGGGCCTGCTGCAGCGTCTTGTCTATGTAGTTGATGTTGCCTTTAAGGAGTGCCTTGGGCAGATAGGGCATCATGCTGAACAGAGCCTGAAGCTGGCCGTTCATCCAGCGCATGCGCTGCTTCTGGAACGCCTCGGCATTGCTTACCTTCTCGTCGAGCACATACAGATTTTCGGCATACTTGATGAAGATGCCCTGCTTCAAGAGCATCGCCTCCAGCTCGCGGTCCTCCACGGCAGAGGAGAGCCGGTCGACGTTGTCGCAGAACCACGCATAGTCGAAACACATGCCGGAGCCGATGAGGGCCGATGAGAGCCCGATGCGATTGTGGGCACTGCGGAAGATGCAGTTGTTCACTTCCTCGCTCAAGCTGTCGAGCTCAGCGATGTCGTTGTTGGCATTCTTGGCGGTGCGATGGCACTGAATGGCGCGGAATCCCTGCGAGGTGTACTCGTCGTTGAGTCGCTGCAGGAAGTCGTTTGCCACGATGTTGTCGGCATCAAGAATGACAACATAGTCGTAGTGCCGCTCTTGCCCTGTCTGTTTGATGGCATAGCGCAAGGCTTGTGCCTTGGAGCTTTTGTCGAAAGTGGGCGTAAGCAGGGTTATGGGCTGAGCCTCGAGCCAAGCATTGGTCTCGGGCTGCATGTGGTCGGAGATGACGCAAAGCTGATAGTTGTCTTTACTATACGTCTGCTGGAGAAAAGATTCAACAGACTTCCTGATGACAAAGTCCTCCTTGTAGGCAGGATAAATCACGAGGAAAGTGCTGTTGGCAGACTTGACAGGAGCTGGCTGCTTCTTCTTGGGAAGCATGGATACAATGGCAAAAAACACGACATAGCCTGCTGAACAAGCCATGATAAGCCATAGGGCGATATCGAGGAAATGAAGGAAGGTCATCATCAGCGCAATAACTTTATATGCTTAATACTCTTTTTCACGAAATTCATCTGGTGCCCTGCCTCTATCGAGCCCGCACGGAAGATGTTGAACATACCGCCAAGGATGAGGAATGGAGCACTCATGAAATCCTTGTCCCAGTTCTTGTCGACAACATAATCGGGCGTGGCCAGCGCATAGGAAAAAGTAATCAGGGCTGCTGCTACCCACCATTTAATGGCCAGCGAGAAGTAGATGAACGGCAACACAAGACTCATGATGAGGATGAAGCCCATGAGAATGGTGCGAGGAATAAGCATCCACTGCAAAATCTTGTCTATCTGGTCGTATTGGCGGTGAAGCACTGCGGAGGGCAAATAGCGGATGTTCTTGAGCAAGGTGTGCAACTGAGCGGCAACCCACCTGCCACGCTGGCTGTTGAAATCATGCGTTCGGCGTGTCTTTTCTTCATAGACGTGGATGTGGTCGAAATAGTCTACAAACACGTGCTGCCGCATCAAGATGCTTTCAAGTTCCTTGTCCTCAGTGGCAGTTCTTATGTTCATGATGTGGTTCTTGAACCAGGTGAAGTCATAGACTGTGCCTGAACCGCTGATGGCTGCAGAAAGGCCAATGGATATGTGGCCTCTGCGGAAGATGCTGTTGTTGATTTCGTCGAAGATAGAACCCAGACGGGCTGCTGTCGTATCTCGGTTCTTCGACATGCGGTGCGTCTGGATTGCCTTGGTTCCGGCACATTCGTAGGCATCATTCACTTGCGCCAGGAACTCTGGCTCCACCACATTGTCGGCATCAAGCACTATCACGCAGTCGTAGATCTTGAATTCAGGAAGGTTCAGAATGGCGTATTGCAGCGATTTCGACTTGCTGCTCTTCTCGAAGTTTGGGGTTAGCAGGGTGATAGGATACTGGGCCAGATGCATGTTGGTCATCTCCGACTGGTGGTCGGAAATCACAACGACGTCGAATAGGCGCTGTGGATAGGTCTGTCCTAAGATGGTGCTCACTGATTGCAGGATGACGAAGCGTCGTTGCGTCTTGGCCTTTGATACCTGATTGTGACGACTGAAAAGCGATGTGATAGAAAACACAAAGAAATAAAGTACTGTGATTGCTACGGCAGCAAACAGTAATCCATCAATGACATTTAATAACAACCATGAATTCATAGAATCATTCTATTTTGTTGCAAAAGTAATCATTTTCTTTTAAATAATCAAAAAAACAAAAGAAAACAATGACATTTTTGTACTATGTTTGATGTGCGTATCCTTGCTTCTTGTTGAAAAAGTCAAAAACTCCTTTCAGGGTTGCTTTCAAGATATCTATGCGCCCATGGAGTGCATTAAGAATTAAATCTCGTGTCATAACAACTGTTATAAGGTACAAATATGTTATTAGACGATGTCCGGTGTTAAGGTTTCTTTTAGCGAATAATAGACGGTTTCGGGTAATGTAGTATGTGCGCAATGGACTATTTTGCCCAGTTGTCTGGCTTTCTTTGTGATAAATAGTACAGCTGGGGTCATACCATATTTCATAACCGGCGCGAGTGAACATCATTGACCAATCGAGCTCCTCATAATAGAGGAAGTAGCATTCGGGCATAAGCCCCACTTTTGCGATGGCTTCACGGGTTGTTAGCATGGCAGCACCATGGGCGTAGGGGGTACGATGGGCAGTGTCATATTGCCCTTGGTCTGTCTCGCCAAAGCCGATAGAACGATTACGAATGGTGAAACGAGACAAGGGGGTGTATCCTGCGAATTGGATAGGTTTCGTCCCCCAGGCAAATCGGATTTTAGGGCACACCATCCCGATGTTGGGGGTTGATGCAATTCGAGATATTAATTGGTCAACTTTCCATTCTCCTTCGAACACCGTATCATTATTGATAAAAAATAGATACTTGCCATGAGCTGCTTTAATGCCGAGATTGTTCCCACCTGCGAAACCAAGATTCTTGTTGCTACGGATTACTCTGACGTGAGGAAAACGACCTTCAATGATAGAAGCCTCGTCTTCGTAGGAAGCATTGTCAACTACAATGGTCTCTATGTCCTGCCTCGTAGGGATTGTCTCAAGGAGTGCACACGTATCCTTGAGACCATTGTAGTTAATGGTGATAATAGATAAGTTATACTCGTTTTGCACGCTTCTTTTCTAATTTTATGCGTTCCTTCTCAGCTTGTATTGCCAGTTGTTCTTTCTCATATTCGTTCCATTCGTCCTCAAAATGGGGTAGTGCGAAGACTAAGCTGAGACCTCCATAGAACAGAAGACAATTGGGAAACTGCATCAATACCTGGTTTGCATAGCCACCTAATTGTATTGCAATGAAAGCACAGCACAATCCTGAACCAATGCCTCTTAGTGTAGGACTTTTTATCTTAAAGAATACAGTCCAGCAGGCTGTAATAAGCATAATGGCTGTGGTAATAAGGAAAAAAGTAATGCCAATGATGCCCGTATGCACCCAAATAAACACATATTCTG
This sequence comes from uncultured Prevotellaceae bacterium, assembly GCA_902771785.1. Classification (GTDB taxonomy): domain Bacteria; phylum Bacteroidota; class Bacteroidia; order Bacteroidales; family Bacteroidaceae; genus Prevotella. The sequence continues at coordinate 50,706 of CACXYH010000007.1, read as the reverse complement.
AGTCTGGAGGAATCGTTGAGAGACGGCGATATTTGTTGTTCGCCGGAACGTTGTCATAGCCAATGCCTACACCTATTCCCCACGGTGCATCAACAAGATATTTTTTTATCTCTGCCTTGTTTATGTCACGTACATTGGCTGATGCATCGTCTTTGTTAAAAGCAGATCGCATTCGTCTTATTTGCTGGTTGCCATTGCCGATATCCGTAAAGGCGAGCATAAATACAAATAAGACAAAGGCTATGGAAACAGATGTGGCAATCTTCACTGATTTGGACAGAACAATGTATAGCATTATGCCGGCAAAAAAGCAGAAAATAGACGTTCGCGTGCCCGATGGAAATGTTGCCCAAAAGCTTGCTGCACCTGCGATAAGGCAGAAATACTTTATCTTTTTTATTTTGTTTGTAATACCGAATATTAAGAATGCAACAGCTGTTGCAGCCATGTTGATACCGAAAGTTGCAGCATCATTGAATACGGAGAAGTATCGGATGAGCGTACCACCATTAATAATATGTGTTCTGTAACCAACAGTTTGCAGCCAAGAATTCTCAGCATCTGTGAAACCAATGTTTTTTTGTTTCCATACCCAAAATGACGCAAAGAGAGAAAGGCTTCCCCATACAACCAAGTATTTTATGAGGCGTTTGGGTGTTGTGATATACAATATATATACGAAAAATGCATATAATAATTGGAATGCCATCATTCGAGCACCCGTGTACCATGCACCGACTTGTATGCCGAGGTTACAACTATCATTGAATACTTCTAATGTACAGAATGCTGCCCATGATAAAAGCATCACTAACATGATGTTGGCAGTGCGTTCAAACTTTGCCTCCTTGACATCAATGATAGCTAAAGCAATTAGAACAATTTCTAATAATTCATTGAGTGCTGATGTAGGCAAACCTATGGAGGGGAAATTTTTCCATTGCACAAAGTAGTTGACGCCCATCAGCAACCAGAATGTAAACATCTTCCATCTGAATGTTGCTATGACATAAAGAACAAAGATAGGGATTAGGCAGACTATTGCGAATGCATTGAAACCTGCAGAGATGAATTCATATATAGCAAGTAAAAACAGAAGAAAGAGCAACGCTGCCCTTCCTCTGCTTTCTGGGGTGTATGTAAATATATTTCTATTTACAGCCATCTTGCTTATTTAGCGTGACTATTCTCTGTTGCGGTCAGACCGAGTTGCGACATTCTGTAAACAAAATTGTTGAACTTGGTGTAAGGCGGCAGTTGACCGACAAACTCTTCGACTGCGTAACGGCTTGCCTCCGTAAGATACATGTAAAGCGTATCTTTGTTCTCGAGCATGCCTTCAAGTTCTTTCAGAGCCTTTTGGTCTACATCTTTCCACGTACGGTTTGCACGTGTTACAACCAAATTGATTGTACCCATGTTCAGCAATGCTGGTGAGATGGAGTTGTCATCAAGATTAGGATATTCAATGATTGCGATTTCGTTAGGAAGGATGTCAGGACATAAGTCTTTGATGTCCTTTGCCAAGATGTAGCGGCTGTCCTCTGCAAGGAAGTCTTCATCATAGGTCAGACGACGCACTTGCAAACCAATGGATACCCAATAGTTCTCCAGCTCTTGTGCAATATAAGATTTTCCGTTTGCAGCATCAGTTGAGAGCAAATTGAGCACGTTCTGCTGGCCTTCCTTGAAATGGGGTAGCAAGGCTTTGCTGAGTTGACGCAAAGACATGTCTGCAATTGTCTTATTAAAGCGACGATAGCGAAGGTTGCTTTCTTTGGGGTAGCAGCCCATAACAGGTATTTTCGTAATGCGTTCGGAACGCATACGGTCGCGCAAGGTTCGGTCGAGCAACTCAATGATAAAGAAATAGAGCGCAGTAAGAAGGAACGTCAGCATGAATGCACCAAGAAGGTACATTGCACGATTTGTTGGCTGAGCATTCAGCGGGAACATGGGTGGATTGAGAACACGCAGAGATGCAGTCGTCATTTGCAGATTCTTCTGACGAAGTCGGGCTGCATTCAATGCTTTCAACATCTCCATATAGTTACCTTCAATAAAGGCAATGTGGCGACTCTTGCGGTCGATAGTTGCACCAATAGGAGAATAATATAGAATGTCATTGTCAAGCTGTTGGCGCATGATGTCCATAGCTCCCATTTCTGCCTTTGTCTTCTCCAATAGCAGGACTTGTTCAAGCCAACGGCTAATCATGTCGCGTGCCTTGACTCCTGTCTCAGTGCTATATGTACCAGCTTCAATGTCTTTAGTTAGATTCCTAACCTTTCCTTGAGCGTCTTGAAGCATCCTTTCTGCTTTTGCCAATTCCAACTGGGCTTCTGTTTCATCGGCTCCTCCTTCACTGCTCATCAGCTTAAGGTTGGAAATGCGTGACTGTATTCGTGAGATATCAGTTATCTGGCTTGTAAACTCTTTATTAGCCTTGATGACTTTTGCACGGTCACCCAGCTGCCGCTCCAAATAGTCCATGAGTGCTTTCGTCGAAGTGTAGTCAAGTAGCTGATCGTTCTTCGAAGTCTTATGTGCAGCATCCATGTTTGCGACCATCTTGGTTTGTTCGCCATAGTTGATAATGCGCTTTGAAACGTTGTAGCGGATAAGGTCATCTTCTGCACCGGTCAGGATTCGGTAGAGACGATGCACCTCTTTTTCAAAGAACTTAATGACATTATGTGTCTCACCAAAGCGGATTTCTTGATATTGTTTTCCGAATACCTTCTGAAGGATGTCAAGCGTGTTGTATGCGATACCGGCATCATTGGCAGAGTATGCGATGTCGATAATGTCGCTTCGTTGCAATTGCAATACTTTTAACCGGCTAGTTATGCTGTTTATACCGAAATATGGGTGGTAGTTCAGAATGCTGAAGATGTAATTGTCGGGAGTCTGCTTCTCATATGCTTTCAGTGAATTATAAGTTGCATCCTCGCTATTGTGATTAATCAATGCTTTCACATCGGCAGGAACACTGGCATATAAAGCTCGGAAGTGCTCTGCACTGATGTAGTTGTTATCCCTATTTGGGTTTCCGTACATCATGCAACGTGCAAACAGACGCAATGATACCTCATGGATTGTATTGTCTGTCGTGATAATAAGCATCAAGTTCGTAATATTGGTTTGAGAATTATTACCGACTCCTGTTCCGTCAATATTGTAGCCGGTTATCATACCAGTGTAGACTGTCGTGTTAGTATCATAGATACGCTCCAAATTTCGAGTCATAAACCATGCCACGACAAGTGCGATCATTGGTAGTATAACCAAATACCATCGTATTTTGTATAGAAACCTGACAATATATCTGAATATATCCATAATCTTGAAATTTATAGCTTTTTATTTACTTGGTCTTCTTCTTTGCTTTCTTCTCAGCGCGCTCCAGAGCTTTGATGCGTTTCTCTTCTTCTTCTGCAGCTTCCTTAATGCGCTTCTCTACGGCCTTGTTCTCTTTCTTTATCTGCTTCTCTGTTTTACGGACCTCGCTATCAAGTGTTATCTCTGTCGTCGAATTCGTTAAAATGGGAGTACGGGTCATTATTTCAAGAGTAATGATGTTAATCACAAGCTGTGTTTGAAGGTTCTGGTATCCGCTAACAGCTCCCGCCTCACGTGTCTTTGTCCATGCAAAGTCCTCAATAGACATATTGTCATAGTGGAAGTCTTCCAAGTTCAGTGCACCTGCACCTTGGTAAATTGCAGCATTTTCACTAGCCGTTTTTAGCGCAATCAGATCGTTATTAATCGTTGCAAATAGTTTGGCAATCTCCAACTTCAGATTTTCGTAGGCAATATCTTTCTTTAATTGTGCTTGGTCTACTTCAAGTTTCTTGCGGTTTATCGATGCCTTCAAATCCAGAAGGTCTTCTAAGGGAACGGCAAGGTTGACACCAACATTCCAATATGATTGTTCGCTTCCAGTAAACTGGAGTAATCGAAGCTGATTATATGCTGACTGATTTGTTCCCCAAGTGTCTGATACGCCATAGCTGTAGCTTGCGTGTCCTATAAAGTAGGAGAAGATATGCCTTTTCTGCTTAGCCACTTCTGCTTGTGCTATCTCCTGTGCTTTCGCTAATGAAAGTATATTTGGATTTGATTTTGCATTCTCAAAAAGAACAGCTAGCGGGGGCAATTTGAATGTAGAGAAATTAATGCTTTTCTCTTTGCTTGAGTCGAAGAAACCTGCACTTATACCACTTTCGTCGAATTGGGCATAAGCTGACGTACCAAATGCTGTAACAGCAAGTGTAAATACTACTTTTTTCAAGTCAATCATATATTTTTCAATTGCATACAGTTGTTTATACGTTTTCTTTTTGAATAAAGGATGTCAGAGTGCGGAAGATAATCTTCATGTCAAGTGCAAAGTTATAAGTCTGGCCATAGGTGATGTCCAGTTGCTTACGCTCCTCAGCCGACATGGCACCACCTTTTCCACGCTCCTCAACTTGCCATAAGCCAGTTAAGCCGGCAGGAGCCATGAATCGGTCAATGTTTGAGTCGGCAGTAAGCTTCTCTGCTTCATACAGAGGAAGCGGACGGTTACCAACAATCGACATGTCTCCTTTGAGGATGTTGAAGAGTTGTGGCAACTCGTCAATGCTATATTTGCGGATGAAACGTCCCACTTTCGTAACTCGTGGATCATTCTCTATCTTGACGAATGCATTGTTGATCTCTTCTTCTTTCTTCTTGTTGAAATCGCTCTCGGCAACAATGAAGTCATCACCTACCAGCATCACCTCGTCGTCGCTAATCATCATCTCTGACTCCAAGCCTAAGTCCATCATCTCCATTTCGGCTTCATCGCCTAACGGGGCAGTAATGGTAGTCTTGTTTTCTTCCTTGTCTTGCTCATCCTTTTCTGCGTACTGATTGTTGTCTTTGCTTACTTCTTTCAGACGTTGTTCAGAGTCAACAAACATGGAGCGGAATTTCAGGAAATCAAATACCGTGTAGTTTGTACCTACTCGTTTTGACTTAAAGAGGATGGGACCTGAGCTTTCAATCTTGATAGCGATAGCCGTCAAAATGAAAATCGGGGATAGGAAGATAATTGCAAGTAGTGAGAATACAATATCGAACAGCCTTTTCCAGAAAGGTATCTTGAAGCGTAAGATACGTTTCTTGGAAACTTGATCGTCGAAAAGAATACTTTCGCGGTCGCTAATGAACTGTATCTTCTTGTTCAGCTCTGTTACAGAGGCTGATGCATTAAGAGTGTCATTGATTCCGCACTGCTGGTAAGTTGTTCTCTCTTCGCTTGACAGTTTGTTTGTCAGCAAAATAAGATAGATGTTCTTGCAGTTCTTCCGTAGATAGGTTATGGCCGTGATGTCCTCTGTGCGTACACTCTTCTCATAGAATACGATAAAATGCTCATTTTGGACATGTGACTCACATGCCGTAGCTGCGTCTTTGTAATTTCTGGTCATCTGAACTTGACGACCAGGAATATATTTCAGGCGTTCTTCTGTCTGAGTATTATTACCTAAATATACGACACCTATCATATAATTATACTAAATGCAGCCTTAATTCGGTAGTATCTTTTTTACTCTTATTTTTAGCTCCATGGGGTTAAAGGGCTTGACGATGTAGTCTTCTGCCCCGATTTCCAGCAGACGAATGCGCTCACTGGTAGAGTCTTCACTCGAAAGCATGACGACAGGTATGTGGCGGAACAGCTCGTTTTGCTTGATCCACTCCAAAAAGTCGTCACCGCGCATGCCCGGCATGCGTATGTCTGAGATGATAAGGTCTGGTGTGTTGCCTGCTTGTAGCCATTTTACGCCCTGCAAGCCGTCAGGTAGCCATTGGACGTCATAGTCACTCATTAGGTAGATAGAGAGAACCTTTGCAATTGTCTCTTTATCGTCTAGTATGAGAATCTTTTTCTTCATATATGAATAAGTTTGAAATACAAGATTGTCGTTTCTAAAGTGCAAAGGTAAAAAAAATATTTTAATTCAGCACAAATATTGATAAAAAAATCACTTTTTGGGGTAAAAAAGTTGTTTATCTCAATTTTTATGGGGAAATTTGTGGAGTGAACGTATTATAATTAAAGATAAAACTTTTAGAATTATGGCAAATAGATATTTATTAGGTTTCGATGTTGGCAGTTCTTCTGTTAAAGCATCGCTGGTTAATGCTGATAGTGGAAAGTGTGTCGCTACGGCTTTTTATCCTGAAAAGGAAGCCCCGATAATGGCCGTGAAGGCAGGTTGGGCAGAGCAGGACCCTCAAATGTGGTGGGAGAATGCCAAGCTTAGCTTGAAGAAAATCATGGTAGAAAGCGGTGCAAAGGCAGAAGAGGTTCTGGCCATTGGTATTTCATATCAGATGCATGGTCTGGTATGTGTCGACAAGAACTTGAAGGCTTTGCGTCCTTCTATCATCTGGTGTGATTCACGTGCCGTACCTTATGGCGAGAAGGCTTTCCGTGAGATAGGTGCAGAAAAATGCCTGAGCCATTTGCTGAATTCGCCGGGCAACTTCACGGCAGCTAAGTTGGCCTGGGTGAAGGAGAATGAGCCAGCCCTTTACGATAATATATATAAGGTGATGCTCCCTGGCGATTACATTGCCATGCGTCTCAGTGGTGTAGCTAACACTACCGTGAGTGGCTTGAGCGAGGGCATGTTCTGGGACTTCAAGAATAATCAAGTGGCAGATTTCTTGCTTGATTATTATGGCTTTGACAAGAACTTGATTGCTGATATTGTTCCCACTTTCAGCGTGCAGGCAGAGGTTAGCGCCGAGGCTGCTGCTGAACTGGGCTTGAAGGCAGGTACTCCGATTACCTATCGTGGTGGCGACCAGCCTAATAATGCCCTTTCCTTGAATGTTCTCAACCCGGGTGAGATTGCAGCAACTGCAGGAACGTCGGGCGTTGTCTATGGCGTGCTGGGCGAGGTGAACTACGACAAGCAGAGCCGTGTGAACACCTTCGCACATGTCAACCATACTGACGAACAAACTCGTCTGGGTGTTTTGCTGTGCATCAACGGAACAGGCATTCTGAATGCTTGGACACATCGTAATATTACGCCAGAGTTAGGCTATGCAGAGATGAACGACCTGGCCGCTTCTGTGCCCATTGGCAGCGAGGGCGTAACTATTGTGCCGTTTGGCAATGGTGCTGAGCGCGTGTTGGAGAACAAGGAAATCGGATGCTCAATCAACGGTCTTAATTTCAATAAGCACAACAAGGCACATCTTGTGCGTGCAGCTCAGGAGGGCATTGTGTTCTCTTTCTGCTATGGCATGGAGATTATGCAGCAGATGGGTATGGACATCAAGAAGATCCATGCCGGCAAGGCCAATATGTTCCTCTCTCCGCTGTTCCGCAACACGTTGGCAGGCGTAAGCGGCGCTACGATTGAGCTTTATGATACAGACGGCTCGGTAGGTGCAGCCAAGGGCGCAGGTATTGGTGCAGGTATCTACAAAGACAATAATGAGGCATTCGCTACGTTAGATAAGTTAGAGGTGATTGAGCCCGATGCTAAGAACCGCGATGCCTATCAGCATGCTTATGCTGCTTGGAAGGAAACGTTGAACAAGAACATATAATTAACTAAACCCAAACAAAAAGAATTATGGCAAAAGAGTATTTTCCGTTTACCGGTAAGATTCCTTTCGAAGGAAAGGACAGTAAGAATGTAATGGCTTTCCACTACTACGAGCCCGAGAAGGTCGTGATGGGAAAGAAGATGAAGGACTGGTTGAAGTTTGCTATGGCTTGGTGGCACACGCTGGGCGGAGCTTCTGCCGACCAGTTTGGTGGTCAGACCCGCAGCTACGAGTGGGACAAGGCAGCTGACGCTGTTCAGCGTGCTAAGGACAAGATGGATGCTGGCTTCGAGATCATGGACAAGCTGGGCATCGAGTACTTCTGCTTCCACGATGTAGACCTCGTTGAAGAGGGCGAGACCGTTGAGGAGTATGAGGCTCGCATGAAGGCCATCACCGACTATGCTCAGGAGAAGATGAAGCAGTTCCCCAACATCAAGCTTCTCTGGGGCACGGCTAACGTGTTCGGCAACAAGCGCTATGCTAACGGTGCCAGCACCAACCCCGACTTCGACGTAGTGGCTCGTGCTATCGTGCAGATCAAGAATGCTATCGACGCTACCATCAAGCTGGGTGGTCAGAACTATGTGTTCTGGGGCGGCCGCGAGGGCTACATGAGCCTGCTGAACACCGACCAGAAGCGTGAGAAGGAGCACATGGCTCAGATGCTGACCATGGCTCGCGACTATGCTCGCGCCAAGGGCTTCAAGGGCACGTTCCTCATCGAGCCGAAGCCGATGGAGCCTTCAAAGCACCAGTACGATGTTGACACCGAGACCGTGATTGGTTTCCTGCGTGCCCACAACCTGGACAAGGACTTCAAGGTGAACATCGAGGTGAACCACGCTACGCTGGCTGGCCACACCTTCGAGCACGAGCTGGCTTGCGCTGTCGATGCCGGCATGCTGGGCAGCATCGACGCTAACCGCGGTGACGCACAGAACGGCTGGGATACCGACCAGTTCCCCATCGACAACTATGAGCTCACTCAGGCTATGATGGAGATTATCCGCAATGGCGGTCTGGGCAATGGCGGTACCAACTTCGACGCCAAGATTCGTCGTAACAGCACCGACCTCGAGGACCTCTTCATCGCTCACATCAGCGGTATGGATGCTATCGCACGCGCCCTGATGAACGCTGCCGACATTCTGGAGAACAGCGAGCTGCCTAAGATGAAGAAGGAGCGCTACGCTTCGTTCGATGCCGGTATCGGTAAGGACTTTGAGGATGGCAAGCTGACCCTTGAGCAGGCTTACGAGTATGGCAAGAAGATTGGCGAGCCCAAGCAGACCTCTGGTAAGCAGGAGAAGTACGAGACCATCGTTGCTCTCTACGCAAAGTAAGTCTCTGACACATTAACGAAAGAAGCCCGCAGGCATGCGGGCTTCTTTTTTTTGTTCCTTATTGTGGGCGTCTGTTCTACTGGAGGCTTTGCCTGTACCAGTCGAAGAGGCGCTGCACGCCGTCTTCTATTTCCACTTTGTGCGTCCAGCCGAGGCTGTGCAGCTTCTCTACGTCGATGAGCTTGCGCATCGTGCCGTCGGGCTTCGAGGTGTCGAACGCTACCTCTCCTTCAAATCCAACGGCCTTGACTACCAGCTCAGAAAGCGCCCTGATGGTCAGCTCCTTGCCTGTGCCTACGTTGATGTGGCAGTTGCGAATCTCGCCCAGGCTGGGTATGGCTCCTCCGCGTCCTGCCGAGTGGTTGCGGTCAACGGCTCCGTTGGTCTTGGCGCCGTAGTGCACGCTGGAGTATTTGTCGATGCCGATGATGTCGGCGAAGTTCACGTTCAGCAGGATGTGAACCGAAGCGTCTGCCATGTCCTCGCTCCACAGGAATTCGCGTAGCGGAGTGCCTGTGCCCCATAGCACCACCTTGTTGTTGTAGATGCCGTATTTGGCGAGCACCTGCTCGATGTCGGCTGCAGAAGCAGCGCCGTTGATGCCCTCGACGGGCCGCTTGTCCATGTCGCGGCGAATGCTGTCCCAGTCGGCGTCGTGGATGAGCTTGGCCAGATACACCTTACGCATCATGGCGGGCATCACGTGCGAGTTCTCCAGATGGAAGTTGTCGTTGGGGCCGTAGAGGTTTGTAGGCATCACGGCGATGTAGTTGGTGCCGTATTGCAGGTTGTACGACTCGCACATCTTGAGGCCGGCAATCTTGGCGATGGCATATTCCTCGTTGGTGTACTCCAGGGGCGAGGTCAGCAGGCAGTCCTCCTTCATGGGCTGCGGGGCGTTCTTGGGATAGATGCAGGTGGAGCCGAGGAACAGCAGCTTCTCGACGCCGTGGGCGTAGGCTTCAGAGATGACGTTGCATTGTATCTTCATGTTCATCATGATGAAGTCGGCGCGATAGAGCGAGTTGGCCATGATGCCTCCAACGAAGGCGGCGGCCAGCACGACGGCATCGGGGCGCTCTTCGTCGAAGAAGCGGCGTACGGCCAGCTGGTCGGTCAGGTCCAGTTCCTGGTGCGTGCGTCCGACGAGGTTGGTGTATCCCCTTTGCTGCAGGTTGTTCCAGATGGCAGAGCCCACCAGCCCGTGGTGCCCTGCGACGTATATTTTCGAGTCTTTAGTCAGCATCGTCCATTTGTGCTTTAAGGAACAGCTTCTTTACGAACTTCATGTCGTGGCGCACCATGATGCGCACCAGGTCCTCGAACGAGGTCTTGTGCGGGTTCCATCCCAGCTTGGCCTTGGCCTTGGCGGGATTGCCCAGCAGCTGGTCAACCTCTGCGGGACGGAAGTACTTGGGGTCTACCTCGACGAGTACTTGGCCTTCGAAGAGTTGCGAGAGCCTGGTGTCTAATGTCCTTGCGCAGATTCCCTTCTCGTTCACCCCTTCGCCTTCCCAACGTAGTTCGATGCCCGCCTCCTTGAAGGCGAGCGTGCAGAATTCGCGCACGCTGTGGTATTCGCCTGTGGCAATCACGTAGTCGTCGGGCTCGGGCTGCTGCATGATGAGCCACATGCACTCGACGTAGTCTTTGGCGTAGCCCCAGTCGCGCAGCGAGTTGAGGTTGCCCAGATAGAGCTTGTCCTGATAGCTCTGCGCGATGCGTGCTGCGGCGAGCGTGATCTTGCGGGTGACGAAGGTTTCGCCCCGGCGCTCGCTTTCGTGGTTGAAGAGTATGCCGTTGCAGCAGTACATGCCGTAGCTTTCGCGGTAGTTCTTCATGATCCAGAAGCCGTAGAGCTTGGCTACGGCGTAGGGTGAGCGCGGATAGAAGGGTGTGGTCTCGCTCTGGGGTACCTCCTGCACTTTGCCGTAGAGCTCTGAGGTGGATGCCTGGTAGATGCGGCAGCTGTTGGTGAGCCCGCAGATGCGCACGGCTTCCAGCAGTCGGAGCACGCCGTTGGCGTCGGTGTCGGCGGTATATTCGGGCACTTCGAACGACACCTTGACGTGGCTCTGTGCGGCCAGGTTGTAGATTTCGGTGGGCTGCACCTGGCTGATGATGCGTATGAGCGACGACGAGTCGGTCATGTCGGCATAGTGCAGGTCGACAAGTCGCGCTTTCTTCATGTCGCGCACCCATTCGTCGAGGTAGAGGTGCTCGATGCGTCCTGTGTTGAACGACGATGAGCGCCTTATCAGTCCGTGCACTTCGTAGCCTTTTTCTATCAGGAACTCGGCCAGGAACGAACCGTCCTGTCCGGTGATGCCTGTGATGAGCGCAATGTTCTTCATACTGCTTAATTCTCGCCCGAGAACTGCTTGATGCGCTGTTCCTCGGATAGTTTACATATAAGTAAGGTGTCGTTGTTCTCTGCCACGATGTATCCGTCGAGTCCCTGCACCACTACTTTCTTCTCCTGTGTGGTGTGTATGATGCAGTTGTGGCTTTCGAAGAGGTTGATGTCCTGGCCTATGCATGCGTTGCCATAGAGGTCTTTCTTGCTCTGCTGGTGGAGCGAGCCCCAGGTTCCCAGGTCGCTCCATCCGAAGTCGGCTGGGCATACGAATATTTCCTCGGCTTTCTCCATGATGGCGTAGTCTACGGAGATGTTCTCGCAGTCGGGGAAGCGCTCGTTGATGGCTTGCTGCTCCTCGGGTGTACCGTAGACGGGCAGCAGCTGCTCGAAGATTTTGGCGAGCGAGGGCTGGTACATGCGGAATGCGTTGACGATGGTGTTCACGTTCCAGATGAAGATGCCTGCGTTCCAGAAGTAGTTGTTCTTGCTGATGTATTGCTGTGCGGTCTGCAGGTCGGGCTTCTCGCGGAAGGAGTCAACGCGGAATATTTCCTTGTTGCGCAGCGACGGCTGCGAGAGGTTGGCCTGAATGTAGCCGTAGCCTGTCTCGGGCCGCGAGGGTTTCATGCCGAGGGTGACGATGGCGTCGGTGTCGGATGTGAACTTCATGCACTCCTCGATGACGCGCTGGAACTCCTGCACGTTCATCACGATGTGGTCGGAGGGCGTGACTACGATGTTGGCCTTGGGGTCTTTCTTCTTGATGCGCCAGCTGACGTAGGCTATGCAGGGTGCCGTGTTCCTGCGGCAGGGCTCGCACAGGATGTTGGTGCGCGGCGTGTCGGGCAGCTGCTCGGCCACGATGTCGGCATATTTTGCATTCGTCACGACCCAGATGTTTTCAGGTGCGACGAGTGTTCCAAATCTTTCTACTGTCAGTTGCAAAAGGGTTTTCCCGACGCCCAGCACGTCGATGAACTGCTTGGGGCGCTCTGGTGTGCTCATGGGCCAGAAGCGGCTTCCCACGCCGCCTGCCATGATGACTAAATGGTTGTTGTTTCTAGCCATAATCTTTTTGATGAGTTGAATAAATAATCGGCAAAGATACTATAAATTATTGAAACGGGCAAAGGATTTAGCCGAAAAGTGCCCTGAGGGCCTCTTCCACCTTGCGTACGGGGTGCATTTCGATGCTGAACTTCTTGCGGCTCAGCCCTTGCAGGTTGTACTTGGGTATGATGATGTGGCTGAACCCCAGCTTCTGGGCTTCGGCTATGCGCTGCTCGATGCGGTTCACGGGGCGCACCTCGCCGCTCAGGCCCACTTCGCCGGCCATGCACCAGCCTTCCTCGATGGGGGTGTCGACGTTGCTCGAGAGCACGGCGGCAATGACGCTCAGGTCCATGGCCAGGTCGGTGACGCGGAGTCCGCCGGCTATGTTGACGAACACGTCTTTCTGCATCAGCTTGAAGCCCACGCGCTTCTCGAGCACGGCCAGCAGCATGTTGAGCCTTCGCTGGTCGAAGCCGGTGGCCGAGCGCTGGGGGGTGCCGTAGGCGGCGCTGCTGACGAGGGCCTGGGTCTCGACGAGGAAGGGCCTGACGCCCTCGATGGCCGAGCTGATGGCGATGCCGCTGAGCCCCTCGTGCTCGCCGTTGAGCAGCAGCTCCGAGGGGTTCGACACCTGCCGTAGGCCCGTCTGCTGCATCTCGTAGATGCCCAGCTCCGAGGTGCTTCCGAAGCGGTTCTTGATGCTTCGCAGGATGCGGTACATGTAGTGCTGGTCGCCCTCGAACTGTATGACGGTGTCTACGATGTGCTCCAGTATCTTCGGTCCGGCCAGCGTGCCCTCCTTGGTGATGTGGCCGATGAGGATGACGGGCACGCCGCTGGTCTTGGCGAAGCGCAGCAGGCTCGAGGCGCACTCGCGCACCTGTGCGATGGAGCCAGCCGACGACTCTACCTCTTCGGTGGCGATGGTCTGTATGGAGTCGATGATGACGAGCTCTGGCTGCACGTCCTTGATGTGCTCGAAGATGTTCTCCAGCGAGTTTTCGCAGAGAATGAGGAAGTTGTCGGAGCCTCCCGTGATGCGCTCGGCCCTCATCTTGAGCTGGTGGGCGCTTTCCTCGCCGCTCACGTAGAGCACGCGCAGCTCGGGCATGTTGAGCGCCGTCTGCAGCGAGAGGGTGCTCTTGCCTATGCCCGGCTCGCCGCCCAGCAGCACGATGCTGCCCGGCACGAGTCCGCCGCCCAGCACGCGGTTCAGTTCCTCGTCGTGCATGTCTATGCGCGGGTCGTCGTGGCTGCTGATGTCCTTCAGCCGCAGCACCTTGTTCTGCCTCAGCGCGTGGCCGGCCTTGGCGGCTGCCGTGGTTGCTGCCTGGCGGGGCACCTCTGCTGCCACGCGTATTTCCTTGAAGGTGTTCCATTGTCCGCAGCTGGGGCATTTGCCTATCCACTTGGCCGATTCCTGCCCGCAGTTCGAACACACGTATGCTGTCTTGTCTTTTGCCATAGCTGTGTCGTTTGTTGTTATCGGTTCGTTTTTGACCCACAAAGTTACGAATTTTTCTCTGAAAAACGAGGGTTTGCAAGGAAAAATGCGTACCTTTGCACTAAACTTAGTAAAAAAATCAAGACTATGGCAAATACTATCAGATTCAGCGTGCACCGCAATCCGCAGAAGGACGAGCAGGGCAGGGACACCTACCAGGTGAGGCAAATGACGTGGGGCACCGTCAGCAAGGCGCAGCTCCTGGCCCACATGAAGCGCTACAACGTGGCCAGGCCTGAGCTGCTCGAGATGGCGCTCACGGTGCTCACCAACGAGATCGTGGAGCAGCTGGGCGAGAACCGCAGGCTCCACCTCGATGGGCTGGGCACGTTCTACCTGAAGCTGGGCTTCCGCGAGCGCACGGACGAGCAGGGCAACCGCTACAAGCCCGTGTTCACCGACCCCTCGCGCATCACGGGCAACGACGTCTGCGTGGAGGGCATCGGCTTCACGCCCGACAAGGAGTTCACCGAGAGCGTGCGCCATCAGCCCTATAGCTTCGAGCACGGGCAGGCGCGCGGCGACGTGGGGCACTCGGCCGACTATACTGACGAGGAGTTCATGGGGCTGCTCAACCGTTACCTCGACGAGCACGGCTACGTCACGGAGCGCCGCCTCGTGAGCGACTTCGGCCTCACGCGCTATCGGGCTTCGAAGTGGCTCGAAAGGCTATCGACTGGCCCCGACGCCCTGTTGCGAGGCGAGAGGGTGGGCAAAGCCGTGGTTTACAGGCGCCGTTAGCATAGCCGAAAGCCGCCCGAAGCATGCCTCAGCCCGGCTTCCACTACCCCAGAGGCGGCTCCGCTCTCATGGCCGGCTGCAGTCAGCAATATCGTCGGCTGCAGTCAGCAATATCGTCGACTGCAGTCGGCCATATCGTTGACTATAGTCAGCAATATGGTTGACTGGAGTCAACCATAGCTCCCAAGGCGTCTCCTGCACGCATCGGAGGCACTTTTCCTGCCGATAAGTGGCACTTCTCCTGCCGACAGGCGGCACTTCTCCTGCGGCTTAGCGGCACCTTTTGCAGGCGCAGGCGGCACTTTTCCAGCCGATTGTTTCGCTGTTTCAATTTAATTGCTTACCTTTGCAGTCATGATACACAGCGCTTCTGCCACAGGCAGGAGCACAACACGACGACGATGAGAAAGACTATCATGATAGCAACTGCGCTCGTGGCCATGCTGCAGGCCTGCGGACCCTCGCAGGAAGAGCAGCAGCTCATATCGCAGGAAGAACGGCTGAAGGCCTGGCGCGAAGACTCGGCAGCGCTGAAGATTGCCGTGATGCCCACGCTCGACTGCCTGCCGCTCTACGTGGCCGAGGAGCACGGCATGTTTCAGCGCTTGGGCGCCGACGTCAGGCTGAAGCCCTACACGGCGCAGATGGACTG
This sequence comes from uncultured Prevotellaceae bacterium, assembly GCA_902771785.1. Classification (GTDB taxonomy): domain Bacteria; phylum Bacteroidota; class Bacteroidia; order Bacteroidales; family Bacteroidaceae; genus Prevotella. Next base: position 35,446 of record CACXYH010000007.1, on the reverse strand, counting down.
CGACACGGCCATCGCCCGCGGCAGGGTAGAGGGCCTGGTCTCCGACCTCGTGCGCACGGAGCGGCTCGCCCAGCAGGGTACACCTATTATATATAAGACGGCCACCAACCTGCATTGGCTGCTCGTCACCAACCCCATGGCGCGCATCAAGCAGCTCAAGCAGCTCGACGACAAGATGCTGGCCATGACCCGCTACTCGGCTACCGACCTGCTGGCCGACTTCGCCGTCGACAGCGCCAAGCTCAAGCACGAGCGCGTGTTCCGCATTCAGCTCAACGACGTCGGCGTGCGCCTGAGCATGCTTCAGACGGGAACGATGGACGCCCTGCTGCTGCCCGAACCGCAAGCCACGCAGGCCCGACAGCTCAAGGCGCCCGTGCTCATGGACAGCCGCAAGCTCGACCTGCACCTGGGCGTCATCGGCTTCAGCCGGAAAGCCCTGCGCGACACCGCCCGACAGCGCCAGGTCGACGTATTCATCAAGGCCTACAACATGGCCTGCGACACCATCAACGCCCAGGGACTGGCCCGCTTCCGCCGCCTCATCGAGCAGCGATGCGGCATGAAGCCCGGCAGCGTCGACTCGCTGCCCGCCGACATACGCTTCGACCACGCACAGGCACCCCGTCAGAAAGACATCGACCGGGCCAAAGCATGGCTGCAGAAGAAATAACAGACACCACTCACCAAACGACCGCATGCAACAGAACGAACTATTCAGAAGCGTCATCGAACAAGTCATGAACCGCCGCTTGGGTAAGGCCATCGGCCTGCTGGAGAACCATCTGCTGACCTATCCCAACCCCAAATACCTGGAGCAGCTCGAGGCGCTCAAGAACGACTACCAGCTCATGAGCGACTACTGGCAGCGGGGCTTCGACGACCCCAAGCGCGAACAGCTCTACGACCAGCTGCTGCGCCGCCTCTACACGCTCTGCAGCAACCTGAGCATCTACGACAACATCGACAAGAGCTCCTTCCTCGCCAGCTGCTTCTTCCAGCCCCGCCGCAAGCACGTCAACTGGACGATGACCGACGTGCGCAGCGACCTGGAGAGCTACGTCAGCGACGTGGCCATGCTATCGCTCGAGCCAGAGCACGTGCGACAGGAGAAGGCGGCCAGGCTGCACGAAGCACACGCCACGCTCATGAACGACCTCTTCGACTACATCTGGACCTCGTTCCAATGGAAAGACCAGCTGGCACAGGCCTTCGAGGACATCCTGCTCTCGCCAACCATCGACACCATCGACCAGCAGCTCATCGTCAGCGCCATCATGCTCTCGGCCATGAACTACTTCGACTTCAATAAGTTCCGCGTCCTGGCCAATGTCTACAGGCAGACGGCCGACGAGGCCCTCCGCCAGCGAGCACTCGTAGGCTGGGTGCTCTGCATCGACGAAGACAAGGCGCGCCTCTTCAGCGAGCTGGCCGACCTCGTGGAGCAGCTCTGCCAGGACGAGCGATGCTGCAAGGAACTGGCCGAGCTGCAGGTGCAGCTCGTCTACTGCATATCGGCCGAGGCCGACACACGCACCATCCAGCGCGAAATCATGCCCGAGATCATGAAGCGCGGCAACCTGCGCATCAACAACGGCAGCCTGGAGGAAACCGACGACGACCCCATGGAAGACATCCTCCACCCCGACGCCGTGGAGCAGAACATGGAGAAGCTCGAGGGAAGCATACGCCGCATGGTCGACATGCAGAAGCAGGGCAGCGACATCTACTTTGCCGGCTTCTCGCAGATGAAGCGCTTCACCTTCTTCGACCGCATCAGCAACTGGTTCGTGCCCTTCTATCCGCAGCATCCTGGCATCAGCAGCATGTGGAACCAGCAGCGCGGCGCCAAGTTCCTGCACTCGCTCATCTCGCTCGGCGCCTTCTGCGACAGCGACAAGTACTCGTTCGTGCTCGCCTGCAATCAGGTGTTCGACCGCCTGCCCAAGAACCTCATGCAGATGGTGGAGCGCGGCGAGGCCATGCCCATCGGAGGCGAGGTGGCCATCGAAGAGCAGCGGCAGCCCGCCTTCATCAGGCGCGTCTACCTGCAGAACCTCTACCGCTTCTTCCGCCTCTATCCCATGCGCAGCCAGTTCCGCAATCCGTTCCCTGCCGGCGACGCGCAGGACCTGAGCTACGTCTTCTTCGGCAACAGCCTGTTCCGCAATACGCCCCTCGCTGCCCACTTCGACGCCACGGCCGCCTTCTTCATGAAGCGCAAGATGCACAAGGCCGCCACCCGCGTGCTCGAAAACTATACCGACGAGATGAAGGGCTACCGCTTCTTCATGATGATGGGGCGCCTGCTCATGCAGCAGGCCGAGCCTTCCTTCTCGCCACGACTGGCCAGCGACTACTTCAGCAAGGCTGCCGCCCTGAAGCCCGACAGCGAGAAGGCGCTGGCAGGCTACGCCCGCGCATCGTTTGCCGACGACAACTACGAGGCAGCCCTGCAGGCCTACGAACAGCTGATGAGCCTGCAGCCCGACCATGCCGGCTATCAGCTCAATGCCGCCGTATGCATGGCCTATCTCTCGCAGAACGAGAAGGCCATGAAGCTGCTCTACAAGCTGAACTACGAAGCCCCCGACGACCTGCGCGTGGTGCGCGCCCTGGCCTGGGTGCTCACCAACGAGAAGAAGTATGAGCAGGCCCTGAAGCTCTATGCACAGCTGCAAGCGGCCGAACAGCCGCAGCCCGACGACCTGCTGAACTACGGCTATTGCCTCTGGTTCAGCGGCGACGTAGCCCAGGCCGTCGACGTGCTCCGCCAGTTCCTCAGCCAGCAGAAGCCGGCCGACTTCAGCATGGAGCACGAACTGCTCTCCGTAGAGTGGCCCCGCCTGCAGCAGCACGGCATCACACGCACGCAGGCCCTCCTCCTGCTCGACGCCTTAGGCTGCTAAGTCAAGACATTCCCAACATAACCAAATCGTAGTATATGATGAAGACCTACAACAATTCCTTGAAGACCCTTGCCTTAGCCTTGCTGGCTATGGCGACCGTCGGCTGTGGGCAGAAGCAGGCCCCAGCAAGCAGCGAGAGTGCAGAAACCGCAGAAAGCCAGGACAGCACAGCCGCCGTTGTGCCTACGCAGAAGCTGGATGTCAAGAAGTATCTGGAGCAGATGAGCGAGCCCGACGAGCTGCGCCTGGGCCTTGGCGACCTCGAGCTGTCGGAGTATGCCTTAGCCGACCTCGACGGCGACGGGCAAGACGAAGTGTGGGTGCGCGACCTCACCCACAACTACATGGCCATCTATGTCGTCAACGGCGATACGGCTCAACTCGTGGCCTATTCCGACGGAAGCACAGAGCTGACCTTCTACAAGAATGCCGTCTACTACAGCGCCTACTACTCGCCTGGCCGTTCGTGCGAAGGCGCTACGGTGGTGAAGAACAGCCGCCTGGCAGACAGCTTCTGGTCGGAGGAGTTCTTCGACGATGAGATGGAGACGGGCAGCGAAGACTATTACGTCAACGGAAAGGAAGCAACCGAAGAGGAATGCGAGCAGTTCGTCAGGCGACTGGGCCAGCCTGTGGATGCGCCGCCACTTGAGTGGGTGCGCCTATAAGGCAAAGAAAAGCGGCAGGACTTCAGGCGAAGTCCTGCCGCTTATTGTTTGTAGGGGCCTGCTTGCACTACGAGAGGAAGCCCAGCAGGGCACCGGCAGCAACGGCAGAGCCGATGACACCAGCCACGTTGGGACCCATAGCGTGCATGAGCAGGAAGTTGTGACGGTCGTACTCAAGACCGAGGTTGTTCGAGATACGTGCGCTCATGGGCACGGCACTCACGCCGGCGTTGCCAATCAGCGGGTTCAGCTTCTTGCCCTCCGGCAGGAACAGGTTCATCAGCTTCACGAAGCACACGCCGCTCATCGTAGCAATGGCGAAGGCAGCAGCACCGATGACGAAGATGAAGACCGTGTTCCAGGTGAGGAACTCGGAAGCCTGCGTTGAGCAGCCCACGGTGAGGCCCAGCAGCATCACGACGATGTCGTTGAGCGCAGCGCCTGCCGTCTTGGCCAGACGCGTGGTCTTTCCGCTCTCTTTCAGCAGGTTGCCGAAGAACAGCATGCCCAGCAGGGGCAGGCCCGAAGGCACGATGAAGGTGGTGAGCAGCAGGCCGATGATGGGGAACAGGATGCGCTCCGTCTGGCTCACCTGGCGGCCGGGCTTCATCTTGATGACGCGCTCCTTCTTCGTGGTGAGCAGGCGCATGAGGGGCGGCTGGATGAGCGGCACGAGGGCCATGTAGCTGTAGGCACACACGGCGATGGCTCCCATCAGGTTGGGGGCGAGCTTGCTCGACAGGAAGATGGCTGTGGGGCCGTCGGCACCGCCGATGATGGCAATGCCTGCTGCCTGGTTAGGCTCGAAGCCGATGGCCAGGGCAAACATGTAGGCGCCGAAGATGCCAAACTGAGCGGCTGCTCCGATGAGCACCAGTTTGGGGTTGGCCAGCAGCGCCGAGAAGTCGGTCATGGCGCCGATGCCCAGGAAGATGAGCGGCGGATACCACCCCTGGCGCACGCCCTGATAGAAGATGTTGAGCACGGAGTTATCCTCGTAGAGTCCTATTTCGAGTCCTGCGTCGGCACGGAAGGGGATGTTGCCCAGAATGATGCCCAGTCCGATGGGGACGAGCAGCAGCGGCTCGAAGTCTTTCTTGATGGCCAGGTAGATGAAGATCGCGCCGACCACAATCATGATGAGGTTGCCCACCTCGGCATTGGCAAAGCCCGTGTAGGTGAGGAACTCATTGAAGTTTTCTGCTATAAATTCCCACATAGCTCTTTATCCGATTGTGAGCAGCACGGCACCTTCCATCACCGTGTCACCCTTGTTTACTACGATACTGGTTACCTGACCGCTATACTCGGCCTCGATGTTGTTCTGCATCTTCATGGCCTCGAGCACGAGCACAACGTCGCCCACATTGACCTGCTGGCCTACGGCCACCTTGATGTCGGTGATGGTGCCAGGCAGCGGAGCCTTGACGGGAGAGCCTGCGCCGGCGGGGGCGGCAGGAGCGGCAACGGGAGCTGCTGCTGCAGGGGCAGCCGTGGGTGCGGGCTTGGGGGCTTCCACCTTCGGCTTGTTCATGCTGGGGTGCTTGGCGGCATTGATGGGCTTCTGCAGCTCCACCTCGAAGGGGATGCCGTTCACGTTTACTTTGGCGATGTTGCCTTCTACTTCGGCGATTTCTACTTCGTAGTCGACGCCTTGTACTTTATACTGATACTTGTTCATTGTCTTCTCGTGTGTTAGTGAAGTTCTGGAGTTGTGGGAATAGTAGGTGCGTTGTGGCTCGAGGGGATGAAGGCCTCGTGCAGGTGGGTCATCTGGCTGTACTCATCGTCCCAGCCCGTGTCTTTGGGCTTGATGGTGATGATGCCGCTCTCGACGTCGTGCACATCGTCTTCATACTGGCGGAGGGCCATGCCGATGACGGCCATGTAGACCTCCATGTCGATGCCCTTCTTCTCGAAGCCTTCCTGAAGCACGTTGCCCGTCTTGTGGCTAATCTCGATGGTCTTCTCGACGGTCTTCGTGATGGGCTTGATGGGCTGCTTGTTGGCCACCTTCTTGGCGGTCTCCATGTGGCGCATCAGCATGCCGAAGAGGGTGAAGAAAATCCAGAGCGTGGCCAGACAGGTGAACACGATGCCCATCGCCATGATGGCCATAGCAATGCCGTAGGGGTCTTCGCGCTTGAACTTCTCGACTTTGGTCTCGCTGGCGGCGATGAAGTTCTCGATGCCAGGCGTGACGTTGTCGGCACTCTTCACGCTCCACTTGCCGTTGGTGCGGGCATACGACTGGTCGGCTGCCAGCGCAGGAATGGTGACGGAGTCAATCAGCTCCACGCCGTTGCCGTTGTAGAGGGCTAACCACACAGGCTCCGACAGGGGAACCTCCACAGAGAGATGCAACTTGCCCTCGGTGGGGTTAGAGTTGCAGAAGAGCAACAGATGCTTGCGGGCACCCATTGCCGTACGGTCGTCACCACTGGGGATGACGCTCATGAGCTTGATGCGTTCTGGGGCGCTGAGGCTCTTGTCGAGCACTTTGGGATTGGTGGTGATGAACATGCCTCGCACGTTGTAGGTAGTGTACGACGTGTTGGCCAGCTCAATCCACGCTTCCCTGCGTCCGAACTCATCCACGATGCTGGCGGTGTTGTTGGTGAGCACCTCGCTGATGACGATGTTCTTGGCGCCTTGGGCCGACATCGTCATCGAGCAGGTGAGCAACAATCCTCCAAGCAGGAGTCGGTTTTTGTTCATTATTGATACGTGTATAGTTTGGGTTTATTCTTTCTGGGTCTGTTCTGCGGCAGGCTTTAGCTGCAGAAGAAGAGGACGATGATTTGCGCTGTGAAGATGCGCAGGAACATCGAGAGCGGGTAGACGGTAGAATAGCCGACGGCAGGTGCCTCTTTCGAGCAAATCGAGTTGGAGTAGGCAAGTGCTGGGGGGTCGGTATAGGTACCGGCTATCATACCGGCGATGGTGAAGTAGTTGAACTTGAACCGCAGCCGGGCGATGGGTCCTACTATTAATATAGGTATAATAGTAATGAGGAAGCCTGTGAGCACGTAGAGCAGTCCGTCGCCCTCCATCACCGTGTCTACGAAGTTGGCGCCTGCCTTGATGCCCACGCTGGCCAGGAAGAGCACGAGTCCTATCTCGCGCAGCATCATGTTGGCCGAGGTGGTGGTGTAGGTGACGAGCTTCACCTTATAGCCGTAGCGTCCGATGAGGATGGCTATGATCAGCGGGCCTCCTGCAATGCCCAGCTTCATGAGCGGCATGCCTGGGATGAAGGGGATGGAGCCGAAGATGATGCCTACGAAGATGCCCACGAAGATGGTGGCGATGTTGGGCGCATCGAGGCGCTTGATGCTGTTGCCCATGTAGTTGGCCACGCGGTCGACGGCGTCTTCAGGGCCTACGACCATGATGCGGTCGCCCACCTGCAGCGGCAGGCTGGCCGATGCGAAGATGTCCATACCGTGACGGGTGACGCGCGTGACGTTGACGCCATGAACGCTCGAGAAGTGGAGTCCGCCCAGCGTCTTGCCGTTCACCTTGGGGTTGGTCACGAGGATGCGCTTCGAGACGAGGGGCTGGTCCTGCTGCTCCCAGTTCACTTCGATGACGGGGCCGATGAAGGCCACGATGGCTTCGTAGTCGGACTCAGCACATACGATGTAGAGCTGGTCGCCCACGTGGAAGACGGTATTGCGGTTGGGAATGGACACGTGGCCTTCGTGCAGGATGCGTGAGCAGACGAAGTCGCGGTTCAGGAAGTCGTGAACCTGCAGAAGGGTCTTTCCCTCCAGGTATTTGTTCGACACCTCGAGGTGCATCCTGTGGGGCTTCTTCGCTACGTTGGAGTTGGCTTGCGCTTCGAGTTCGGCTTCCTCCTCTTCGAACTTCACCTTGCAGATGTAGCGGATGAGGATGATGGCTCCGATGATGCCGAGCACACCCAGCGGATAGGCGCAGGCATAGGCAGAGGCAATCTGCGGAGCGTTGCTGCCAAACACAGAGGTCAGGGCCTCGTTGGCGGCACCAAGACCAGGGGTGTTGGTGACGGCACCATAGAGTGTACCCACCATCATGGGCAGCGTGGTCTTGTCGCTGGTGTCGAAGAAGATGTAGTAGCAGGCAAACATGACGAGGATGTTCAGCAGGATGGCTGTCGAGGCCAGTCCGTTGAGCTTGATGCCCGCCTTGCCGAAACTCTCGAAGAATCCAGGTCCTACCTGCAATCCTATCATGAACACGAAGAGGATGAGGCCGAAATCCTGAATGAAGGTGAGGATAGGCGTGGGGGCCGTGAAACCGATGTGGCCGGCCACGATGCCGGCGAACAGCACAAAGGTGACGCCCAGCGAGATGCCGAACACCTTGATTTTGCCTAAGTAGACGCCAGTAGCAATGACGATGGCATAGAGCATCGCAATATGGGCTACTGACTCGTTGTTAGTGAAGAGGTTGATTAACCATTGTAATGAGTCCATAGTGTTTTCTTATTTCTTAAGTGCTTCAATACTTTCCTTGAGTGCTGCAATCTTCTCTTCGGCGTCGCTCTGCTTCTTGCGCTCCAGGGCAACGACGGCCTCAGGGGCGTTCTGCACGAAGCGCTCGTTGGAGAGTTTCTTCTTGACCGAAGTGAGGAAGCCTTCAAGGTGTTCTATCTGCTGCTGCAGCTTCTGGATTTCCTCTTCTGCGTTGATCATGTCGCCCAGGGGAACGGCAAACTCGTCGGTTCCCACCATGAAGGCCGATGCCGAAGCGTCTTTCTCCTGAACGACGTCGATGGCGCTGAGGTTGGCCATCTTCGTAATCACGTCGTTGTAAGCCTGGAAGTGGTTCTCGCCGATGACTTGCAGTTGCAGCTTCTCCTTGGGTGCGATGTTGCGCTGGCTGCGGAGGGTGCGCACGCCGCTGACCACTTGCTTCACGAGCTCGATGTCCTGAGCCAGACGGTTCTCGTTGTCGCTGGGGGCGCTGAGCTCCAGCTTGTCGCGCATGATGCTCTCGCCCGGCTTGCGGTCGTAGAGGGCCTGCCACAGCTCTTCGGTGATGAAGGGCATGAAGGGGTGGAGCATCTTGAGCAGCAGCTCGAAGAAGCGGAGGGTGGCTTCGTAGGTCTCGCGGTCGATGGGCTGGGGCTGTCCGTTGACGTAGGCCGGCTTCACCATCTCGAGGTACCAGCTTGAGAACTCGTCCCAGAAGAGCTTGTAGACGGTCATCAGGGCATCGTTGATGCGATATTTCGAGAAGTGGTCTTGCAGCTCGGCGTTGGCTTGCTTCAGCTTGGCTTCCATCCAGCTGACGGCGGTCTTGTTGACGGTCGTTGCGTTCACGTCGGCTACCTGCCATCCCTTGACCAGACGGAAGGCGTTCCATATCTTGTTGTTGAAGTTGCGGCCTTGCTCGCAGAGGGCTTCGTCGAAGAGGATGTCGTTGCCGGCAGGGGCTGAGAGCATCATGCCCATGCGCACGCCGTCGGCTCCGAACTTCTCGATGAGCTCGATGGGGTCGGGGCTGTTGCCCAGCGACTTCGACATCTTGCGTCCGAGCTTGTCGCGCACGATGCCTGTGAAGTAGACGTTCTTGAAGGGGAACTTGCCCATGTACTCCTCGCCGGCCATAATCATGCGTGCCACCCAGAAGAAGATGATGTCTGGGCCTGTCACAAGGTCGCTGGTGGGGTAGTAGTAGGAGATTTCTTCGTTGCCAGGATTGTTGATGCCGTCGAAGAGGCTGATGGGCCAGAGCCATGATGAGAACCAGGTGTCGAGTGCGTCCTCGTCCTGCTTCAGGTCGCTGAGCTGCAGGTTCTGGTTGCCGCTCTCCTTGCGTGCCAGCTCAAGGGCTTCGTCGGCCGTCTCGGCTACGACGAACTTCTCTTCGGCATAGTAGTAGGCAGGAATGCGATGTCCCCACCACAGCTGGCGGCTGATGCACCAGTCCTGAATGTTCTCGAGCCAGTTCTTATAGGTGTTGACGTATTTCTGGGGGAAGAACTGCATCTCGCCGTTGAGCACGGGAGGCAGGGCGATGTCGGCAAAGTGCTGCATCTTGAGGAACCACTGGAGCGAGAGGCGCGGCTCGATGGCCGTATCGGGGTTGCGCTCTGAGTAGCCCACCTTGTTGGTGTAGTCCTCTACCTTCTCCATGAGTCCTGCAGCCTCGAGGTCTTTGGCAATCTGCTTGCGGCACTCGAAGCGGTCCATGCCCACGTAGAGGGTCGACTGGTTGCTGATGGTGCCGTCGGGGTTGAAGATGTCGATGGTCTCCAGGTTGTGGGTCTTGCCCAGCATGTTGTCGTTCTTGTCGTGGGCAGGAGTCACCTTCAGACAGCCTGTGCCGAACTCAATCTCTACGTAGCGGTCTTCGATGACGGGTATGACGCGGTTCACGAGCGGCACGATGACCTTCTTGCCTCGCAGCCACTGGTTCTTGGGGTCTTTGGGGTTGATGCACATGGCGGTATCGCCCATGATGGTCTCTGGGCGCGTGGTGGCCACGACGGCGTAGTAGCCGCGCTCGTCTTTGTGGATGACGTTGCCTTCGCGCTCTAGTTTCTCTAGATTTTCTAGATTTTCTAGATTATCTAGATTTTCTAGGCTATCTACGTAGTACTTCAGATAGTAGAGCTTCGACTGCTCCTCTTTGTACACCACCTCCTCGTCGCTGAGGGCGGTGAGGGCCTTGGGGTCCCAGTTCACCATGCGCAGGCCGCGATAGATGTAGCCCTTGCGATAGAGGTCTACGAATACCTTGATGACGCTCTCCGAGCGCTTCTCGTCCATCGTGAAGGCCGTGCGGTCCCAGTCGCACGAGGCTCCCAGGCGTCGCAGCTGCTTCAGGATGATGCCTCCGTGCTCCTCTGTCCAGGCCCAGGCGTGCTTCAGAAACTCTTCGCGGGTCAGGTCGTGCTTCTTGATGCCCTCCTGAGCCAGCTTCTTCACCACCTTGGCCTCAGTAGCAATCGAGGCGTGGTCGGTGCCAGGCACCCAGCAGGCGTTCTTTCCCTCCATGCGTGCTCTGCGTACGAGAATGTCCTGTATGGTGTTGTTCAGCATGTGTCCCATGTGTAGTACACCCGTCACGTTGGGTGGTGGGATGACGATGGTGTAGGGCTCGCGTCCGTCGGGTTTTGAGCTGAACAGTTTGTTATCCAACCAATACTGATACCATTTCGCTTCGACCTCTTTTGGGTCGTATTTGCTTGCAATTTCCATATAAATATAATAAGTACCTATTTTATATATAAAAACGGGTGCAAAGGTACGAAAAAAAAACGAACCAAACGAATTTGAGCCAAATCTATTGTGTTAATCGAAGTTAAATAGGCTGGCTGTTGCGCCTTCGTTACCCCAACCGCTTCAATTCGTTGGCTGAACCGATGCGATTCATTGGCTGAATTGACCCGATTCATTGGCTGAATTGACCCGATTCATTGGCTGAATTGCCTCCGTTGGTCGGCTCGTCATAATAAAAGATGTGAATTGTTGCGGATTTTGATAGGTTATTTTGAAAATAATGCTTACCTTTGTAGGCAAAATCTATCAAGAAGTAATGCATTCACGAGAAGAACAGATGAAGGCCTTCGGACGGCTGCTCGACGTGCTCGACCAGTTGCGCGAGAAGTGCCCGTGGGACAAGAAACAGACCAACGAGAGCCTGCGGCCAAACACCATAGAGGAGGTCTACGAACTGTGCGACGCGCTGGAGCGAGGCGACCAGCACGACACGATGAAGGAGCTGGGCGACGTGCTGATGCACGTGATGTTCTACGCCAAGATAGGCTCAGAGCAGCAGGCGTTCGATATGGCCGACGTATGCAACGTGCAGGCCGACAAGCTGATTTTCAGGCATCCCCACATCTACCACCCCTCGCAGGTGGGAGCCCCAGAACCCAAACCTCTGCCTTATGGTGAGCAAGAGGAGAAGCGCGAGTTTGCCGATGCCAAAACGTCAGAGCAGGTGCTGCAGAACTGGGAGCAGATAAAACTCAAGGAGAAGGACGGCAACAAGACGGTGCTATCAGGCGTGCCCAAGGCGCTGCCCACGCTCATCAAGGCTTACCGCATACAGGACAAGGCGCGCAACGTGGGCTTCGACTGGCAGCAGAAAGAAGACGTGTGGGACAAGGTGCACGAGGAGCTCGAAGAGCTGATGGCGGAGCTGAAAAAAGAAGACAAAATACGCTCAGAAGAAGAGCTGGGCGACTTCCTCTTCTCACTGGTCAACGCCGCCCGCCTCTACAAGCTGAACCCAGACAACGCGCTGGAGCAGACCAATCAGAAATTCATCCGTCGCTTCGGCTATATCGAGGAGCATAGCATCCGCATGGGCAAGCCCCTCACCGAGATGACGCTCGAGGAAATGGATGCCCTCTGGAACGAGGCAAAGAAGCAAGAAAAGAATAACGAACCAAACTCATAAAGACAATGAAAAAATTTGAATGCCTGATGCTGGTGGCTGCCTTCATGCTGATGCTTGCAAGCAGCTGTGGAAACAAAGGACAAGTCGTGCAGTATGCTACCTACGACGAGAACTCGTTCGACAATCCTAATCGTGATACAACCTTGTATGGTATCTGTGCCAATGGGTCGGCAATGAACACGCTCCAGATGCTGACCGATGCAGGCGACTCCGTATCCCTGAGCACAGAGCGCGCACAGGAGGCCGGACAGGTGTTTGGAGGCTATGCCGTAGGCGACCGTATGGCAGTCCTCGTCAACAGAGATACGACCGAAGCCACGATGGTCATCAACATGAGCATGCTGCTGGGCGACTGGGTGATGCCCAACCCTCTGGACGGCTCCGACGAAGTGGGCATCAGCATCAAGGAAGGCGGCATAGCCGAGAGCATCAAGCAAAGCTCCATCTTCTACAAAACCTGGCGTATCTTCAACGGACGTCTGGAAATCGACGCCGAGCGTGAAAGTGGCCTCGACATCAGCGAGCACCAGTCGTGCAAGCTGCTCTACCTGAGCGCCGACTCGCTGGCCTACAAAGATATGATCGACGATGGCGACGTCTTCGAGTATGGCCGCCAGCGCATCGTCAAGCAGAAAGAAGTCATCAAGCTCGAAGAGTCGAACTTCGACGACTTCCTCTGGTAACACAGACCTCAAGCAGTTTTTGCCAGCCGATGGAACCCTTTAGAGTACATATATTAGGATGCGGCAGCGCGCTTCCCACGATGCGTCATCTGCCGTCGATACAGGTCGTGGAGTGTCGAGGAAAACTCTTCATGGTCGACTGCGGCGAAGGAGCCCAGCTGCAGATGCGCCGCTCAGGCTTGTCGTTCGACAAGTTGGGCCACATCTTCATCTCGCATCTTCACGGCGACCATTGCTTCGGCCTCATCGGCATGCTCAGCACCTTCGGCCTCCTGGGCCGTACGGCTACGCTCCACGTCTATGCTCCAGCCGAGCTGAAGCCCATGCTCGATGCGCAGATCGACTTGTTCTTCCGCGACCTGGGCTATTCCATAGAGTTCCATGCGGTCGACACCACCCGCCGGCAAGTCATCTTCGAAGACCGCTCGCTCACGGTCGAGACCATTCCTCTGGAGCATCGTCTGCCTTGCGCAGGCTATCTCTTCCGCGAGAAGCAGGGGCTGCCCCACATCCGCCGCGACATGATCGACATGTATGGCATTCCCGTCTCGCAAATCAACAACATCAAGGCTGGGCAGGGCTACGTGCTGCCCGATGGCACCCACATCGCCCACGAGAAGCTGGTGACCCCAGCCGAACAGCCTCGCAGCTATGCCTATTGCTCAGACACGCGCTTCATGCCCCAACTGCATGAACAGCTGAAGGGGGTCAGCACGCTCTATCATGAAAGCACCTATGCCGACGACAAGCTGACGGGAGCCGAGAAGTATTTTCACTCTACGGCTCGTCAGGCAGCTCAGGTGGCACGCGATGCTCAGGCAGGCAAGTTGCTCCTGGGCCACTATAGTGCCCGTTACAACGACGAGCGGGTGCTGCTGCGCGAGGCTCAGGAAGTGTTTCCAAACTGCTTCCTGACCTCAGAGTTGGACGTTTTTGACGTCTAAATGCGTTTTTCTCTGCCAAACGTTTGGTGGTTTCAGAACTTTTTCTTATCTTTGTCCCCGTATATTAAACCCCAAAGAAGCGTATGCAGAAAAAACTACTTATATTTTCATTGGCCTTTCTCTTGATAGGTGCACCCTTGATGGCAGCGCCCATGCTCCTGGAAATGGGAGTGGCCGAAATGATAGATGAGCCTGCTGTAACCATCACCGTCAGCGAGAAGACCGTCACCGTCAACGGGGCACAAGGCGAAACGCTCGAGGTCGTTTCGCTCACAGGGCGCCCTGTAGCCAGCTATAAGATTGAGAGTCCTTCACAGCGTGTCGAACTTAATCTTGCCAAAGGGTGCTACATACTGAAAGTCGGCAAGGTGGTGAGAAAAATCTCCATCCGTTAGTTCTCCTGTTGCTTTGCCTAATCACAATAGGCTGCACAGAGGCAACTCACAAAGCCGAGAAGGTAGAACTAAGCGACCTGTCGGAGTGGGTTGATACCTATTATGCTCTGAATGCTCAGCAACTGGCTGGGCATTTAGAGCATTTCATTTCCACGCAGCACGATTCGCTTATTGCCGATAGGGCCGTAAAGAAATACTATAAGGAGAACCCGTCGCTACAATGGGTATCGTCAAAGGGGCTTCGAGCCGATGCCGACAGCTTGCTGGCCGTGCTGCAGCGTGAGGTGCCCCAGATGGGCTTCGACGAGAAAGCCTTCTTCCTGCCACAATTGCAGGAGGCTGTCGAACGCTTCCACACACTCGACTTCGACGAACAGCACACAGCCGGTAGCGAGGTGGCTCAGTTAGATGTGCTGCTCACCAAAGCCTATGTGCGCTATGCCATAGGACAGCACTATGGCTTCACCCGCCCAGAGTCTGTGTTCAACGCCGTCGACCCCAAGACCGTCGACACGTTGGGAAAGGTGAAGACCTACTGCCGCCTGTTCGACATCAAGGTCGAGCATCCTGACTATCAGGAACCCTTCCGCAAGCTTCAGGCCGACAGCGTCTGCCCGTATTTGGCAGAAGTCCTGCCCACCGATGGTGTCTATCAGAAACTGCAGCAGACAATGGCCACAGCTACTGCCGATGAACGCCGACGTCTGGCCATCAACATGGAGCGCCGACGCTGGCGCACCCAGCGGGTGGAGGACAGCCGCAAGCATATCTTCGTCAACCTGGCGGCACAGCATCTTTGGGCTGTCGATGGCGACTCAGTACTGCCCATGCGCATCTGCTACGGAGCCCTGAAGACCAAGTCGCCGCTGCTTTCGAGCGCAATTACCTATATGGAAATCAACCCCAATTGGGGCATTCCCTTGAGCATCATACGCAACGACGTAGCCCGTCACGGGGGCGACTCGGCCTATTTTGCCCGCCATCGCTACACCATCTATGGGCCTGATGGCGCCGTCAACCCACGTCACGTGACTTCATCCATGCTGACGAGCGGACGCTATCGCGTGTCGCAAAAGGGTGGGGCAGGCAATTCGCTGGGGCGCATCGTGTTTCGCTTCCCCAACAACTTTGCCGTCTATCTGCACGACACCAGCAATCGTGGTGCCTTCCAATATGCGAATCGCGCACTCTCACACGGTTGTATTCGTGTACAGAAGCCGTTCGAGCTTGCACATTACCTGCTTCCTGAAGCCGATGAGTGGACGCTCGACAAAATCAGGATTTCGATGGATATCAAGCCTGAAACAGAACAAGGCAGAAAATACCTCAAAGAGCATGTTGACGACGAGCGTCCTTTGCGGCTGATCAACACGAAAAGCGTCGACCCGCATATCCCTGTCGTCATCGACTACTACACGGCTTATCCCAATCCCAAGACAGGAGCAGTTGAGACTTGGCCAGATGGGTATGGCTACGACCGGTTGCTGGCACGCAGCCTTAAACCTTTCTTACGTTAAAGCGTCTAATATATAAACAAGGAAATGGAAAAATACGACGACCAACAGCTCAAAGACATGCTTACAAAGCCCGCCACCCAAAGGCGAGGCTTCGAGGCGCTTGTACGTCAGTATAGCGAGCAGCTTTATTGGCAGGTTCGTCGCATCGTGCTCACCCATGAAGATGCCAACGACGTGCTGCAGAACGCATTCCTCAAAGCATGGAACGCACTTGACTCCTTTCATGGCGACTCGAAAGTGCTCACCTGGATGTCGCGCATCTGCATCAACGAAAGCCTTGACTTCGTGCGCCGTCAGAAGAACATTTCCTCTATTAGTGCTGACGATGCAGACTCTGGTGTGGCCAATATGCTCGTGGCCGACAAATACTTCGATGGCGACGAGACAGAGGCACAGCTGCAGGAAGCGATTGCCCGCCTTCCAGAAGTGCAGCGAACGGTATTCACCTTGCGCTACTACGACGAAATGAAATACAGCGAAATGAGTCGGGTGCTGAAAACCTCTGAAGGAGCGCTCAAAGCATCCTATCACATTGCGGTGAAGAAAATATCTGATTATTTTAAGTCACGAGATTAAACCTTTTAGCAACAATATCCGTCAAATAGACAAAAGCAATAAGATTATGATGAACGAAGAAGAGTACATTAGAACAAGAATCAGCGGAGAAAATCCGTTTAAGGTGCCCGAGGGCTACTTCGAGCAGCTGACGGCCGACGTGATGAGCCGCTTGCCTGAACGCAAGGCGCAGCATCGCACGCTGTTTGTAAGGCTTAGGCCGCTTATGTATGCAGCAGCTTGCCTCTGCGTTGTCATCTTCAGTGCAGCTATCTATTTCAATTCTGATCACGACGATAACCTGAATTCTACTGTTGCACAGACCGTTGCGCAGCAGGAGAATGTTATCAGTGAGGAGTATGTAGAAGATGCCGTCGACTATGTAATGGCCGACAACAACGACATCTATGCCTGTTTAACGAGTGAATAATTTATGGAAGCGAAGATGAAGAAATGAAGAAAAAGTACTGTTTACTACTGGCAGTCATGATGATTGCCACTCTAACTAACGCGCAGGAGAAAAAATTCTCGCCAGAACAATTCGATGCTGAACTGCAGAAGTTCATTGTGTGGGATGCTAAACTGACACCTGAAGAAGCAGCTAAGTTCTTCCCACTCTATTGGGAGATGCAGAAAAAGCAGCGTGAGCTTTATGAGAAGCAGCAGCACATTGCCAAGAACAAGCCTGCCGACGACAAAGGCTGCAGGCAGATTATCAAGGAGCGCGACGAGATAGAACTCGAAATGAAGCGCGTACAGCTCGATTACCATAACAAATTCATGAACGTGCTTTCGCCCAGCAAGGTCTACGATGCGCTGCGCTCTGAATATAAGTTCCATCGGCACAAGATGAAGCAATGGAGCTTCGGGCCCAAGCCCGCTTCGCAGATGAGGAAACGGAGATAAAATTGCCTATCCGCCCTGATTCTTCTCTGCTTTGAAGCGGTAGCACGATTTAAAGAAGAAGCCCTGAATGCGTTGGCATTCAGGGCTTATTCTTTGTTGAAGGCTTGCCTTAGGAATTGTACTCCTGCCAGCTCTTAATCTTGATGTCGTCTTCTTTCAGGGCAGTAAAGGCCTGGATAAAGGCTTTTGCCAGACGAACGTTCGTCATCAGAGGAATGTTGTGGTCAATGGCTCCACGACGAATGCGGTAGCCATTGGTCAACTCGCGCTTTGTGTGATTCTTAGGAACGTTCACAATCAGCGAGAACTTATGCTGGGCAATCATGTCCATCACGTTGTTCTCTCCCTCTTCATCAGGCCAGCTTACGGCAGTAGCTTTGACGCCGTTCTCGTTGAAGAAGCGGGCTGTACCGCCTGTAGCATAAACCTCATAGCCCTTCTTTACCAACTCCTTAGCTGGTTCCAGCAAGCTCACCTTACCCTTGGCTGCACCACTTGAGATGAGAATGCTGCTGCCTGCAGCAGGCAAACGATAACCCGTAGCGATCAGAGCGTTGAGCAGAGCCTCGTTCAGGTCATCGCCCAAACAGCCGACCTCGCCCGTCGAACTCATGTCTACGCCTAATACGGGGTCAGCATTCTGCAGGCGTGCAAACGAGAACTGTGAAGCCTTCACGCCGATGCGGTCAATGTCGAACTCACTCTTGTCAGGCTTGCTGTAGGGAGCGTCAAGCATAATCTTCGTTGCAGTCTCAATGAAGTTGCGCTTCAGAATCTTGCTGACGAAGGGGAATGAGCGAGAGGCGCGCAGGTTGCACTCAATCACCTTCACCTCGCGGTTCTTTGCCAAGAACTGAATGTTGAAGGGACCGCTGATATTCAGCTCTTTCGCAATCTTGTGTGCAATTTTCTTGATTTGGCGTACGGTCGAGAAGTAGATGTGCTGAGCAGGGAACAGCATCGTGGCGTCACCAGAGTGAACACCTGCGTACTCCACGTGCTCAGAGATGGCATACTCTACCACTTCGCCTTTGTCGGCTACAGCATCGAACTCTATTTCTTTCGTCTCTGTCATGAACTTCGACACTACCACAGGGAACTCCTTTGATACTTCGGTCGCCATGCTGAGGAAGCGATGCAGCTCCTCGTCGTCGTAACATACGTTCATGGCTGCGCCGCTAAGCACGTAGGAAGGACGTACAAGCACGGGATAGCCTACCTCTGAAACGAACTCCTTGATGTCGTCGAACGAGGTCAGCGCACGCCAAGCAGGCTGGTCGATGCCGAGTTTGTCGAGCATGGCCGAGAACTTGTCGCGGTTCTCTGCCCGGTCGATGTCTACTGGCGACGTGCCCAGCACAGGTACTCCTTGCCGATGAAGCTTCATGGCCAGGTTGTTGGGAATCTGTCCGCCCACCGACACAATCACGCCACGAGGCGACTCGAGGTCGATCACATCGAGAACTCGCTCCAGCGACAGTTCGTCGAAGTACAGGCGGTCGCACATGTCGTAGTCAGTTGATACGGTCTCAGGGTTATAGTTAATCATGATTGACTTATAGCCCAGCTTGCGAGCCGTGTTGATGGCGTTCACCGAACACCAGTCGAACTCTACAGAAGAACCGATGCGATAGGCACCAGAACCCAGTACTACCACAGACTTGTCGTTCTGGTAGTAGTTTACGTCATGCTTCGCTTTATATTGTTCGCCTTCAGGGTTGCCGAATGCGGGCGTATGCGTATAAGTGAAGTAAAGGTAGTTTGTCAGCTCAGGATGCTCAGAGGCCACCGTGGGAATGCGCTTCACAGAAGGCAGGATGCCACGCTCCTTGCGGTGGCGGCGCACTTCGAGATTCTCTTTCTCCATGTTGCCATTCTCAGGCTTCAGCACGAAGCGGGCTATCTGGAAGTCAGAGAAACCGCAACGTTTCACTTCGAGCAGGAACTCGTCGGGCACCTCTTCAATCTTGTTGTATTTCTGCAGCTGGTGCTTCAGGTCAACAATGTGCTTCAGACGCTCCAGGAACCACACGTCAATCTTTGTCAGTTCCTCGATGCGCTCTATGGTGTAGCCCTCTTCCAAAGCCTGGGCGATGGCGAAGATGCGAAGGTCGGTGGGGTTGGCCAATTCCTTGTCCAGGTCTTCAAACTTCGTGTGGTCGTTGCCTACAAAGCCGTGCATGCCCTGACCAATCATACGCAGGCCTTTCTGTATCATCTCTTCGAACGAGCGACCAATCGACATGATTTCGCCTACCGACTTCATGGAGCTTCCGATGAGGCGGCTCACGCCAGCAAACTTCGTCAAGTCCCAGCGGGGAATCTTGCAAATCATGTAGTCGAGCTGAGGAGCCACGTAGGCCGAAGCTGTGGTGCCCATTTCGCCAATCTGGTCGAGTGTATATCCCAGCGCAATCTTGGCTGCAACGAATGCGAGGGGATAGCCCGTAGCCTTAGAGGCCAGCGCGCTGGAGCGTGAGAGACGGGCGTTGATTTCGATAATGCGGTAGTCGTTGGTTTGCGCATTAAAGGCAAACTGAATGTTGCACTCGCCCACGATACCCAAGTGCTTCACGCAGCGGATGGTGATGTCTTGCAGCATCTTCACCTGTTCCTCCGTGAGCGAGCATGTAGGTGCAACTACAATCGATTCGCCCGTGTGGATGCCCAGAGGATCGAAGTTCTCCATCGAGGCAACGGTGAAGCAGCGGTCGTTGGCATCGCGGATGCACTCGAATTCAATCTCCTTCCAGCCCTTCAGGCTTTCTTCTACGAGAATCTGCGGGGCAAAGGTGAATGCGCTCTCTGCCAGTTCCTTGAAGGCTTTCTCGTCAGGACAGATGCCTGAACCGAGACCGCCTAAGGCGTAGGCAGAGCGTATCATGATGGGGAAGCCGATTTCATGGGCAGCCTTCAGGGCATCGTCCATGTTTTCGACGGCGTGGCTGACGGGGGTCTTCAACTCGATTTCGTTGAGCTTCTTCACGAAGAGGTCGCGGTCTTCTGTGTTCATAATGGCTTCGACGCTGGTACCCAGCACTTCTACGCCATATTCCTTGAGCGTGCCATTCAGATAGAGCTCCGTTCCGCAGTTCAGGGCCGTCTGTCCGCCGAATGCCAGCAGAATGCCGTCGGGGCGCTCTTTCTTGATGATTTCAGTAACGAAATGGGTTGTTACTGGCTGGAAGTACACCTTGTCGGCGATGCCTTCAGAAGTTTGAATGGTTGCAATGTTTGGGTTCACGAGAACGCTCTTAATTCCTTCTTCACGTAGCGCTTTCAATGCCTGTGAACCGCTGTAGTCAAACTCACCTGCCTGTCCGATTTTCAAAGCACCGCTGCCAAGCACCAGCACCTTCGTCAGTTTCTTCTTCTCCATATTGTTTGTGTTAAGAGTTTTATTTCAGCGTGCAAAGGTACAAAAAAGTTCATAATTCATAATTCATAATTCATAATTATTTTCTATCTTTGCAACAAAAATCAATAATTTAAGACAGAATATGCAGAAAATATGTATTGTTGTGGGTGCTCGTCCTAATTTTGTGAAAGTAGCTCCACTTATCCGTGCCATCGGCAAAACGGCAGATGCCGAATATCAACTGGTTTATGCCGGACGTGCTGACGACCCTACGCTCGAACCTTCGCTCTTCGACGACCTTCAGATGCCCCATCCTGATGTCTGTCTGGGGGTTGACTCTCAGCGGCTGAACGAGATTACGAGCCGCGTTATGGGCGAGTTCGATGCCTATCTCGACCAGCATCCCACCGATGTGGTGATTGTGGTCGACGACCTGGCCTCTACGATGGCTGCGGCCATCGTCACGAAGAAGCGAGGCTTGCGGCTGGCTCACCTCGTGGCAGGCACGCGTTCGTTTGACATCAACATGCCGAAGGAAATCAACCGCCTCGTCATCGATGCCCTTTCCGACTATCTCTTTACGGCGGGCATCAAGAGCAATAGCGTGGCCACTCGCGAGCAGGGCGACCAGGGGCAGACCTATATGGTGGGCAACATTCTGATGGATACGTTGCGCTTCAATCACGAGCGTTTGCGTCGTCCCGCCATTGATGTGGAAGAAGGCCGCTACTTCGTCTTCACCCTCAATCGTAAGGTGCTGCTCAACGACGAGCCTATGCTGCTGCAAATGCTGTCGGCTATGGTATCGGCAGCGGGCGATGCTCCCATCGTAGCTCCTTTGCGAGGGCTTGCTTCCGAGAAGGTTTCGCGCCTGCTGTCGCAGCTGCCTCATGCCGATTTCTTGATGCTTGTTCCTCCTTTGTCCTACTTGGAGTTTGGCTGGCTCACGGCTCACGCTCAGGGCATCATTACCGATTCGGGCAATGTTGCTGAGGAGGCTACGTTTAATGGCGTTCCCTGCATCACGCTCAACGACTATACTGAGCATCAGGAAACGGTCACCATCGGTTCGAACGTGCTCGTGGGAGGCGACAGCAACAAGCTCGTGGAGGCGCTCTCTATAATAAAGAAAGGTGAATGGAAGAAATGCGCCCTGCCTGACCGTTGGGACGGACGTACGGCAGAGCGCATTGTGCAGATACTGCTCAGCAGCCATTAATAGTTCTCGGCCTTCACCTGGAAGTACGACTGCGGGTGATTGCAGACGGGGCACTCTTCTGGCGCTTTCTTGCCGATGACGATGTGTCCGCAGTTGGCGCATTGCCAGATGACGTCGCCGTCTTTCGAGAATACGCGCTCCTTGCGGATGTTGTCGAGCAGCTTGCGATAGCGCTCCTCGTGGGCCTTCTCAATAGCTGCTACGCCTTCAAACTTCTCGGCAATCTCGTCGAAGCCTTCTTCGCGGGCTTCCTTAGCCATACGGGCATACATATCGGTCCACTCGAAGTTCTCGCCTCCGGCGGCTGCTTCCAGGTTCTCGGGTGTGCTCTTGATGGCGCCGCCCTCCAGCAGCTTGAACCACATCTTGGCGTGCTCTTTCTCGTTGGCTGCCGTCTCTTCGAAGATGGCAGCTATCTGTACGTAGCCGTCCTTCTTGGCTTTCGAAGCCCAGTAGGTGTACTTGTTGCGTGCCATCGACTCGCCTGCAAATGCTTCCTGCAGGTTCTTTTCTGTTTTTGTTCCTTTCAGATCTTTCATAAAGCTTTGTTTGTTTTGATTTATACTAATTAGGATTGTTCAAAGTGTGATTTCGCCTCTGATGCTCTGCCGCATGAAGTGGCGAACGGCCTCTGGGTCGTCAGGATAGTGGCTTTGCAGGAACATGAGCTTCGTTACGGCGCTTTCTACGGTCGAGTCGTAGCCGCTCACGACGCCTGCCTCTTGCAGATGGTAGCCTGTGTCGTAGCGTCCCATTTCTACCATTCCCTGCATGCATTGGCTGATGTTCACGATCACCTTGCCGTTCTTGGTGCCCTCTTTCAGGGCGTTGAGCAGCCAGGGGCGCTGCGGCGCGTTTCCGCTTCCGAAGGTGCGCATGACGATGGCCTTCAGGTTGGGGGTGTGAATGATGTGGCGGATGAGGTCTTCGCGAATGCCTGGGAAGAGCGAGAAGATAATCACGTTGTTGTCCAGTCGGAAGTGTGGCTTCATGGGGCGCTCCCAGTCGGGCGTGAGGATGCGATTCGTGTGGTAGGTGATGTTCACGCCTGCATCTACCAGGTGGGGATAGTTGAACGACTCGAAGGCGTTGAATTCGTCGGCGCTCTGCTTCGTGGTGCGGTTGCCGCGCAGCAGGTGGCCGTTGAAGTAGATGCCTACTTCGGGCACTCGGGCGTGCCCCTCTTCGTCCTTGGCGGCTGCTATTTCTATCGAGGTGATGAGGTTCTCCTTGCCGTCGGTGCGTAGCTGACCGATGGGCAGCTGGCTTCCTGTGAACACGACGGGCTTGGTCAGGTTCTCCAGCATGTAGGAGAGGGCCGATGCCGTGTAGGCCATCGTGTCGGTTCCGTGCAGCACCACGAATCCGTCGTATTGCTCGTAGCGGTCGGCAATGACGTGGCTCAGATCTGTCCACAGCTGCGGCGACATGTCGCTCGAGTCGATGGGAGGATTGAACTGGTAGGTAGAAATATCTGTGTCGAACTGTTTCAGCTCGGGCACATTATATAATAGGTGTTCGAAGTCGAAAGGCTCCAGCGCTCCCGTCTTCGGATTGCGGTTCATTCCGATGGTTCCACCCGTGTATATGAGAAGTACTTTGCTGTTGTACGTCATCGTTTACGTAAATTTTTCTGCAAATATACATATATTTTTCGAGAAAAGTAGTATCTTTGCAGGAAAATTGTAGAAACCACTTAAAACAATTCTAAACGAAATGAAACAATTCAACGACAAGAACTTTGTTCTGGAGACCGAGGTCGCCCAGGATTTGTATCACAACCATGCGGCTAAGATGCCGATCATCGACTATCATTGTCATCTTATTCCTGAGATGGTGGCCAACGACCATCGCTTCAAGAGCATCACCGAGCTGTGGCTGGGTGGCGACCACTACAAGTGGCGCGCTATGCGTACCAACGGCGTAGACGAGCGCTACTGCACGGGCAAGGACACCAGCGACTGGGAGAAGTTTGAGAAGTGGGCCGAAACCGTGCCTTACACCCTGCGCAACCCCCTCTACCACTGGACGCATCTGGAACTGAAGACTGCCTTCGGCATCGAGAAGCTGCTGTCGCCCAAGACGGCTCGCGAAATCTTCGACGAGTGCAACGAGAAGCTGAAGCTGCCCGAGTTCTCGGCTCGCGGCCTGATGAAGCATTACAACGTGGAGTGCGTCTGCACCACCGACGACCCTGTGGACGACCTGCACAACCACATTGAGTATGCTCGCAACAAGGCTCAGGACGACCCCATCATGATTCCCGCCTGGCGTCCTGATAAGGCCATGAACATCGAGAAGCCCGAATTCCGCGACTATGTGAACCAACTGAGCTATGTCAGCCATGTAGATATCCGCACGTTTGCCGACATGGTCGATGCCCTGCAGAAGCGTCACGACTTCTTTGCCGCCAACGGCTGCAAGCTGTCTGACCACGGAATCGAGGAGTTCTACGACGAGGAGTACACCGACTCGCAGATTGAGACCATCTTCGAGAAGGCCCTGCGCGGACAGCAGCTCAGCAACCTCGAGGTGCGCCAGTACAAGAACTGCTTCCTCACCGTGATGGCCGAGATGGACGCCGATGCCGGTTGGACGCAGCAGTTCCACTATGGAGCCATCCGCGACAACAATACCGCTATGTACAACCAGCTGGGCCCCGATACCGGTTTCGACTCGATTGGCGAGTTCAACACGGCTAAGGCTATGTCGAAGTTCCTCAACAAGCTCAACATGAAGGGCAAGCTCACGCGTACCATATTATATACATTGAACCCCTGTGCCAACGAGGTGATTGCCACAATGCTGGGCAACTTCCAGGGAGGCGAGCCAGGAAAGATTCAGTTCGGAAGCGGCTGGTGGTTCAACGACCAGATGGACGGAATGGTGAAGCAGATGAACGCCCTCTCGGTGCTGGGCCTGCTCTCGCGCTTCGTGGGCATGCTGACCGATAGCCGCTCGTTCCTGAGCTATCCGCGTCACGAGTACTTCCGCCGCATTCTGTGCAACCTGCTGGGCAACGACGTGGAGAAGGGCCTGCTGCCCGACGACCGCGAGCTGCTGGGACGTATGGTGGAGGACATCTCCTACAACAACGCCCGCCGCTACTTCAAGTTCTATTAAGCCGCAGCCAGCTCCGCCCGTCGGGTGGATTCACGTGATGAATCGATGCGATTAGCGGCACTAATCGGGTGGATTCACGTAATGAATCGATGCGATTGGCGGCACCAATTTACTGCAATCAGAAAAGGCATTGGGCAATAATGCTTTATTCTGTGTGAAAAAAAGTTGGGCAACCCTTTGTGGGTTGTCCGATTTTTTGTAATTTTGCAGCCGATAGCAATACAAACATAAACGGAAACAATATTTTTTTTAAGCAAACAACTATGTGCGGAATAGTAGGATACATCGGAACGAAAGACGCCTATCCCATTCTGATAAAGGGATTGCGCCGACTGGAGTATCGCGGCTACGACTCGGCTGGCGTAGCTATGATTAGTGACAAAGGCGAACTGAATGTGTATAAAGCAAAGGGAAAGGTCGACAACCTGACCGAGTTCTGTAGCGATAAGGACGTGAGCGGACACGTGGGTATTGCCCACACCCGATGGGCCACTCACGGCGAACCCTCGGCGCGCAACGCCCACCCGCACTACTCCGAGTCGAAGAACCTGGCCATTATCCATAACGGAATCATCGAGAACTATGCCGACATCAAGGCCAAGCTCACGGACAAAGGCGTTCACTTCCAGAGCGATACCGACACCGAAGTGCTCGTGCAGCTCGTGGAATACATCATGGTGAAGAAGGGGCTCGACCTGCTGCAGGCAGTTCAGGTGGCACTCTATCAGGTGATTGGTGCCTACGCCATAGCCATCATCGACAAGCGACAGCCGCAGCAGATAGTGGCTGCACGCAAGCAGAGCCCGCTGGTGGTGGGCATCGGTGACGACGAGTTCTTCCTGGGTAGCGACGCAAGCCCTATCATCGAGTACACCGATAAGGTTGTCTACCTCGAGGACGGCAACATCGCCCTCATTCGGCAGCATGAAGAGCTGAAGGTGGTGAGCATTCTGGGCGAGGAGCAAGAGCTCAACGTGAAGACCGTCGACATAGACTTAGGACAGATAGAGAAGGGCGGCTATCCGCACTTCATGCTGAAGGAAATCTTCGAGCAACCCGACTGCCTGACCAACTGCATGCGAGGGCGCGTGAACGTAGAGGCCGACCACGTGACGCTCTCTGCGCTCATCGACTATCGTCGGCAGCTGCTTTCGGCCAAGCGGGTCATCATCGTTGCCTGCGGCACCTCGTGGCACGCAGGACTCATCGGCAAGCAGCTCATCGAGACCTTCTGCCGCATTCCCGTCGAAGTAGAGTATGCCTCAGAGTTCCGCTACCGCAATCCGGTAGTGACCGAAGAGGACGTCGTGATAGCTATCTCGCAGAGCGGCGAGACGGCTGACACGCTGGCCGCCATTCAGCTGGCCAAAGAGCGCGGAGCTTTCATTTACGGCATCTGCAACGCCATCGGCTCAAGCATTCCGCGCAACACCGATACGGGCACCTACATCCACGTGGGCCCTGAGATTGGTGTGGCCTCGACGAAGGCCTTCACGGGTCAGGTCACCGTGCTCACCATGTTTGCGTTAGCGCTGGCTGAGGCTAAGGGCACGATGGAGCGCAGCGACTATCTGCGCGTGGTCAAAGGGCTGAGCGAGATACCGGAGAAGATTCGCGAGGTGCTGAAGACCAACGATAAGGTGAAGGACTTGGCGCGCACGTTCACCTACGCCCATAACTTCCTCTATCTGGGCAGAGGCTTCTCCTATCCTGTGGCCCTCGAGGGAGCGCTGAAGCTGAAGGAGATTTCCTACATCCACGCTGAGGGCTATCCTGCTGCTGAGATGAAGCACGGCCCCATCGCGCTGATAGATTCCGATATGCCCGTCGTAGTCATCGCAACCCACGATGCGATGTACGAGAAGGTGCTGTCGAACATTCAGGAAATCAAAGCCCGAAAGGGTCGTGTGATTGCCCTCGTGACGAAGGGCGACGATAAGATAGCCAACATTGCCGACGAGGTGATAGAGCTGCCCGAGGTGCAGGAGTGTCTCGAACCGCTTGTGGCCACCATCCCGCTGCAGCTGCTGAGCTACCACGTGGCCGTATGCAAGGGTAAGAACGTCGACCAGCCGCGCAACCTGGCCAAGTCGGTAACCGTAGAGTAAAGCTGTTGCTGCAAGCAAAATCCCCTCCTGTTCGGGAGGGGATTTCTTTGTTTGCGTGCTGCGGATTATTGCTCTTTCTTCTTCTTCTTTTTCGTAACGACGAAATAGACGATGGCCAGCGCCACGATGCCCACGATGGCCAGCACGATGTAGTGGTTGTAGCGCTCGATGGTGGCCTCCAGCTCGTCTTCAGGAATGAACGAGTGTAGATACCATCCCATAGCCGCCAGGATGGTGTGCCAGGCACCCGCTCCGATGGTGGTATAGAGCAGGAACTTCCAGTAGTTCATGCGCGCCAATCCTGCGGGAATGCTGATAAGGTGGCGTATGCCTGGAATCAGTCGTCCGGTCAGCGTGGCCACGATGCCGTGTTCGTCGAAGTAGCGCTCGCTCTTCTGCACCTTCTCTTCGTTGAGCAGGCACATCTTGCCCCACTTGCTGTTGGCAAAGCGATAGATGACGGGTCGACCCACGTAGAGCGCCACAAAGTAGTTGATGCTGGCACCCAGGTCGGCTCCGATAGTGGCAAAGAGCACCACGAGCACGGCGTTCAGGTTGCCGCCGGCAGCATGATAGGCCGCAGGCGCTACCACCAGCTCGGAAGGCACGGGTATGACGGTACTCTCGAGCAGCATGAGCAGCAGGATGGTGGGGTAGTTGAGGTTGCTGAGTAGGGTAGAGATAAAGTTCATTTCTTCAGTTTGTTTTTAATGTAAGTATAGTAGTCTTCGGGCTTCACGTCCTTCGGAAAGAGGTGGTGAAGCACGAGTCGCGCTTCTTTCGGGTTCAGGCGGCAGGCCTGCTTCAGATAGTTCAGGAACTCGTCGTACTTCTTCATGTCGTAGCAGCACAGGGCCATGTAGGCATAGCCCTCGTTCCATCCCTTGGGCGCAATCGAGAAGAAGCGCAGGAAGAGCTTGTAGGCAGCTTCCAGATAGCGGTTGTCGTAGAGCGAGACGATGACGCGCAGCAACGTCTGCTGCGGGTTCTCGCTTTGCACGATTGCCTGCCGGAACACCTCCTCCGACTCTTCTATCCTTCCGGCATTGAGCAGGATGTGGCCTTTGACCACCGCAATGTGGGTGTGGTCGCAATCCTGGTTGTCGGTTTGGTTCAGGCAGTCGATGGCTCGGTCGGTTTCTCCCTGATCGCTATAGGCGAAGGCCAGCTCCTGTAGCACGTCGGGCAGATAGGGCGAGTCGGCGGGCAGCAGGTCGTAGGCGGTGTTCAGCAGCTCTACAGCCTCTGAGGGCCGCTCCAGGTTGATGAGGCACGTTGCCTGCTGTAGCAGAGCATAAGCGTCGTCGGGTATCTGCTCGTTGTAGCGTTCGAAGTACTTCTCCGCCTCTTCGTAGTTCTCCAGCCGAAAGAGCCCGTTAGCTTTGGAAAGCAGCCCTTCGGGGTTGTTGGGGTCGATGGCGATAGCATATTCGCTGCTCGTCACCGATGCGTCGTATTCTTCGTTCATGTACTGAGCCGATGCGAGCGCATTCCAGTAGCGGGTGGAGAAGGGGTCGCGGTCGATGAGCTCGTTGAATATCTTCTGCGAGTCCTTATACTTTCCCAACCCGAAGAGCGTGCGTGCCATCAGCTCCTTGAAGTCGCTGCTTTCCTCATGGTGTCCGCGTGCCATCCACTCCATCGCCTTCTCGCTGTAGTTATAGTCGGTGAAGATGGTAGCGATGTCGACCACGTAATCCTGATATTCATCGGGCGGCACGTTCTTGAATGCCTCGCGGAAGTAGTTGTCGGCCTCGTCTATCTGCCCTTTGGCGATGAGGATTTCGCCTCGACAGTAGGTGTAGTCGGGCGAGTTCTTGTCGATGATTTGCCCGAGCAGTTGTTCTGCTTCGCTGAAGTTCTCGTTGTAGAGCGCTTCGTGAATCTTGTAGGTGAGCGGTGCTACGGCGCCGGGCGACAGGCTCAGCGCGAGGTTGATGGCATCATTGGCCTCGTCGGGATAGCCGGTCATCTGGTAATAGTCGGCAATGTCCGTCAGTTCTTCGGCGTCCAGGAATACTGGCTGCCCAGAACTGACGGCATTCTCGTATTCAGCGAGCAGTTCGCGGAACTCGTCGCTGTCGTAGTATTCGTCGCCCGTATTGTTCATTGGCGTTGGGTTATTTCTTCCAGGTGTCCTTCAAACCAACCGTCTTGTTGAACACCAGATGGTCGGCCGTCGAGTCGGGGTCGACGTTGAAGTAGCCGATGCGCTGGAACTGCAGGTAGGAGAGCGGCTTCATCGTGGCGGCGTAGGGCTCTACATAGCAGTCGGTGAGCACGCGCAGGTTGTCGGGGTTCAGCATCTGCTGGCGTGCGTCGTTATACGACAGCCCTTCTTCCTTCTGCAGGCGCTCCAGCTCGTCGCGCGGGTTCTCCACCTTCCAGAGGCGGTCGTAGAGCCGCACTTCGGCCTTCACGGCGTTGTGGCACGACACCCAGTGCAGCGTCTTTCCCTTGATTTTCCGGTCGGCGCCCGGCTGTCCGCTGCGCGTCTCGGGGTCGTAGGTGCAGTAGATGGTCGTCACGCGTCCCTCTGCGTCTTTGTCGCAGGGGTGGTCTTCGCAGCACTTGATGATGTAGGCATTCTTCAGTCGCACTTCCTTTCCGGGAGCGAGTCGCATGAATTTCTTCTCGGCCACCTCCATGAAGTCGTCGCGTTCTATCCAGAGCTCGCGTCCGAATTCTATCTGGTGTGTGCCGTCGGCCTCGTTCTCGGGGTTGTTGATGGCGGTGAGTAGCTCGTTCTGTCCTTCAGGATAGTTGGTGATGACCACCTTCACGGGGTCGAGCACAGCGCTGACGCGTATGGCGCGCTGGTTGAGGTCGTCGCGCACGACACTCTCCAGGAGGGCCATATCGTTGAGTGCGTCAATCTTGGTGTAGCCAATCTTGTCGATGAACTTCACGATGCTTTCGGGCGAGTAGCCGCGACGGCGGAAGCCGCAGATGGTAGGCATGCGCGGGTCGTCCCATCCCGACACGAGGCCGTCGGTGACGAGTGCTCTGAGGTTTCGCTTGGAGAGCAGGATGTAGTTCAGGTTGAGCTTGTTGAATTCTGTCTGTCGTGGGCGGTTGTCCTCGATGTTGTCGGTTTCGCCTCGCCATTCCTTCATCCAGGTGACGAAGAGGTCGTAGAGGGGTCGGTGCTCCACGAACTCAAGCGTGCACCACGAGTGGGTCACTCCCTCCAGATAGTCGCTCTGTCCGTGGGTGAAGTCGTACATGGGGTAGGCGTTCCACTTCGAGCCGGTGCGCAGGTGTGGAATGTTGAGCACGCGGTAGATGAGCGGGTCGCGGAAGAGCATGTTGGGGTGGGCCATATCGATTTTTGCCCTGAGCACGAGCGTTCCGGGTTCGCACTTTCCGCTGTTCATAAACTCGAACAGCTTGAGGTTCTCCTCTACGGGTCGGTCGCGGTAGGGGCTGTTGGTGCCGGGCTTCGTGGTGGTTCCCTTCTGTTCGGCAATCACCTCGGCGCTCTGTTCGTCGACGTAGGCGCGGCCCTGCTTGATGAGCCACACGGCAAAGTCCCACAGCTGCTGGAAGTAGTCGCTGGCATAGTAGACGTGTGCCCACTGGTAGCCGAGCCACTTGATGTCCTGCTCGATGCTCTCAATGTATTCGGTGTCCTCCTTCTGGGGGTTGGTGTCGTCGAAGCGCAGGTTGCATTCGCCGCCGTATTTCTTGGCCAATCCGAAGTCGATGGCGATAGCTTTCGCGTGGCCGATGTGCAAGTATCCGTTGGGCTCTGGCGGGAAGCGTGTCTGCAGTCGTCCGCCGTTCTTTCCGGCAGCGAGGTCGTCAATCACTTTCTGTTCCACGAAGCTCACTGATTTCTTCTCTTCGCTCTCGTTGATTACGTTTTCTGTTGTCATAATGTCGTTACTTTATTTTTGTGCTGCAAAGGTACAACATTTTCCCGAAGAATTGCAGTTTTGGGCTAATTATTTGCCTTATTGTGGGGTCAGATGTAAAAAAATTTGGGAAAAGTTTGCAGAATTGACAAAAATCAATTACCTTTGTAGCGTTATCCTGAATACAATCTTTTTACCTTAAAAAGGCTAATACCTATTGAGATAGATGTCTCACGCTGTGAAGCGCGGGGCATCCCTTTTTTTATTTGATGCCCCGCTCGTTGAGCGCTTTGGCATAGCGGGCGGCGTTCTGAAGGTGCTCGCGATAGGTTGCGGCGAAGTTGTGGGTGCCCGAGAAATCTTCCTTAGCACACATGTAGAGATAGTTGTGCTTCACGGCGTTGAGCACGGCGTCGATGCCCTTGATGCTGGCAATCTTGATGGGTCCTGGCGGCAGCCCTGTGTTCTTGTAGGTGTTGTAGGGGCTGTTGGCCGTCAGGTGCTTGTGCAGGATGCGTCGCAGGGCGAAGTCCTTCAGGGCATACTTCACCGTAGGATCTGCCTGCAGCGGCATGTTCTCCTTCAGTCGGTTCAGGTACATGCCTGCAATCATGGGCTTCTCGATGTTGTTGGCCGTCTCTTCGTCGACGATGCTGGCCAGCGTGCACACTTCGTTGGCACTTAATCCGAGTGCCTGAGCCTTCTGCCGTCGGTCGTTGTTCCAGAAGTTGTCGTGCTCCTTCACCATTCGCTCCATGAGGCTTTTCAGCGAGAGGTTCCAGTACACTTCATACGTGTTGGGCACGAAGAGCGCGGCGATGGTGCAGGTGTCGTAGCCCTCGCCCCATTGGCGGCAGAAGTCGTTGTCGGCCAGCGCCTGTGCGATGGTGGCCGAGTCGAGCATCAGCTTCTGTGCCAGCCGTCCGGCCAGCAGGCTTGTGGTGCGGCTCTCGGGCACGGTGAGCATGACGGGCGACTGCTGTCCGTTCTTCAGTCGGCGGAAGACGGTGAGCACGCCGTCGGTGGGTTCCAGCACGTAGCGTCCGGTTCTCATGTGCTGGGCGTAGTTGCTGTGGCGCAGCAGGGTGCGCAGGGCGGTCATTCCGTGCTTCGAGGCGTATGGCTCCAGCTTCTGGAAGACGGTTTCGGGCGTGTCGCTCTCGTCGATGTAGAGGTATTCGGTCTTCTCGCAGGTGCTGAAGCCCGTGAAGAAGTAGTAGTAGAGCAGCGCGATGATGCCCAGCAGGCATACGGCTGCCGGAATCAGGTAGACCTTTGCTTTGGTTATGTTCATGATCATTGCATTTTTTTGGAATATTGGTGCAAAGGTACTAATTTTTTGCAGAACTTGCGCTTCATTCGGAAAAAAAGTGTAACTTTGCAGGAAAAGTAAATAAATCACGCAATAAGATGAAACTGAAATTCTCGATACACTATCGCACCGAGTGGGGACAGCAGCTCATGGTGAGCATGCGCTACGGCTCGGCCGATGGAACCGAACGCACGGTGAAGCTGCCGATGAACACGCTCGACGGCGATACCTGGACAGCCGAAACGGCGGTCGTTGAGAGCCGCCAGCACCCCGTGACGTCGTTCACCTATTTATATATTGTGGCCGATGCTGAGGGCAACGAGCTGCGGCGCGAGTGGAACCTCGTGGCGCGCTGCTATAGCTTCGACTCCTCGAAGAACTACGTGCTCTGCGACCAGTGGCGCGACCTGCCGCTGCCTTATCACCTCTACAGCAGCGCCTACGCCGTGACTACGGGCGCCGACAGCGAGCCAGAGGCGCCGGCCGAACCGCTGCGCCTTCCGCTCTTCCGTAAGACGCTGCTCTTCCGCGTGGCTGCTCCTCAGCTGCTGCGGGGTCAGTCGCTGGCCGTCGTGGGCAATCATCCCGCGCTGGGGTCGTGGAGCCCCGCCCGCTATCTGCGCATGGAGTATGCCGGACAGAAGGAGTGGATGCTCACGCTCAACGTCGACGGGCTTCAGCTGCCGCTGGAGTTCAAGTATGTGGTCGTCGACGATGCCACGCACGCCCTCGTCAGCTGGGAGGAGGGCGACAACCGCGTGCTCACCCGCGAGGTGGCCGATGCCGAAGTGTGCGTGCTCTGCGGCGAGCCGTTGCGGCTCTGCGAGCAGCGTTGGCGTGCGGCAGGCGTCTGTGTGCCCGTGTTCTCCCTGCGCAGCGAGCATTCCTATGGTGTGGGCGACTTCGGCGACCTCTATCGCTTCGTCGACTGGGCGGCCGCCGCAGGGCTTAAAATCGTGCAGCTGCTGCCGGTGAACGACACCACGCACACCCACCAGTGGGGCGACAGCTATCCCTACAACATCGTGTCGGCCTTTGACCTCCATCCGCACTACATCGACCTCGAGCAGCTGGGGCCGCTGAAGGACAAGAAGCGCATGACCGCCTTCCGCCGCCAGCAGCGCGAGCTGAACGCCCTGCCTTACAGCGACTATGAGGCCGTCGACCGCGTGAAGTCGGAGTATCTGCGGCTGTTCTATGAGGAGCAGGCCGACGCGTCGCTCAGTTTCCACGACTTCGTGCAGCACCACCTGCACCTGCAGCTGAAGCGCGCCGCCGACCACGCCCGCTCCAAGGGCCTGCTGCTCATGGGCGACCTGCCCATCGGCATCAGCCGCGACGGCAGCGAGGCGCGCGAGCATCCCGACTTCTTCTGCCTCGACAGCCAGACGGGTGCACCGCCCGATGCCTTCGCCCGGCAGGGGCAGAACTGGGGCTTCCCCACCTACAACTGGCAGGCTCCCGGGCTCGTCGAGTGGTTTTACAAGCGGCTGCAGCACATGGAGCAGTATTTCGACGCCCTGCGCGTGGATCATGTGCTGGGCTTCTTCCGCATCTGGGAGATTCCTGCCGACGCCGTCTTCGCCACGCTCGGTCATTTCTCTCCGGCGCTGCCCATGACGGCCGACGAGATTGCCTACTTCGGCTTCCCCTTCCGCAAGGAGGTCTGTACGCGCCCGTTCATCAACGACCGCATCATCGACCGCCTTTTCAGCATTCACGCCCAATACGTGCGCGACACGTTCCTCACGCCGAAGGCCTACGGGCTCTACGACCTGAACGACTGCGTGAGCACGCAGCGCCGCGTGCAGCAGTACTTCGAGGGCCACACCGACGAGAACAGCCTTTGGATTCGCGACGGCCTCTACCGTCTTGCCGCCAACGTGCTCTTCGTGGAAGACCCTCGACAGAGCGGCATGTATCATCCGCGCATTGCAGCCTATCAGGAGCCCGTGTTCGAAGCCCTCAGCAGCGACGAGCGCGACAGCTACATGCGCCTCTACAACCACTTCTTCTTCCAGCGCCACTCTATGTTCTGGGGAAAGACCGGCTACGACCGCCTCTCGAGCGTCTTCGGCCGAACGCGCATGCTGATATGCGCCGAAGACTTAGGCATGCTGCCCGACTGCGTGGCTCCCGTGCTCGACGCCCTGCGCATGCTGACGCTCGAAATTCAGCACATGCCCAAGCAGAGTGGGGCAGAGTTTGCCCACCTCGATGCCAACCCCGTGCGCAGCGTGGCCACCATCTCCACCCACGATATGGCCCCCTTGCGCCTGTGGTGGGAAGAGAGCCCCGAGCGCACCCAGCGCTTCTACACCACCATGCTGCAGAAGCAGGGACGCGCCCCCGAGCACCTGCCCGCCCATCTGGCCGAGGAAATCATTGCCCGCCACCTCTACTCGCCCTCCATGCTCTGCATACTAAGCCTGCAAGACTGGC
This sequence comes from uncultured Prevotellaceae bacterium, assembly GCA_902771785.1. Taxonomy (GTDB): domain Bacteria; phylum Bacteroidota; class Bacteroidia; order Bacteroidales; family Bacteroidaceae; genus Prevotella. Next base: position 1,050 of record CACXYH010000007.1, on the reverse strand, counting down.
TCGCGATGGATGCCGAGCTGCGCTCCAAGAACCCCCGCGATGAGCGCATCAACACACCCAGCGACCCCTACAACCGCTGGCAGTGGCGCATGCACCTCACCATCGAGGAGCTGATGAAGGCCGACAAATATAATAATAAGGTGAAAACCATGATTACGCGCAGCAAACGATGAAACGCTACTCCACATTTATCTTCGACCTCGACGGCACGCTGCTCGACACGCTCGCCGACCTGGCCGCCTCCGTCAACTACGCCCTCGGCAGCTGCGGCTTGCCCCAGCACACCACCGACGACGTGCGCCGCTTCGTGGGCAACGGCGTCCGCGTGCTCATGGAGCGCGCCGTGCCGCAGGGAGCCCAAAATCCGCTCTTCGATACCGCCTTTGCCACCTTCCGCCAGCATTACCTCGAGCACTCGCTCGACACCACGCGCCCCTACGACGGCATCCCCCAGCTGCTCGCCGAGCTCCGTCAGCGCGGTTGCCGGCTGGCTGTGGTCAGCAATAAGTTCTATGCCGCCACGCAGGAGCTCTGCCGCCACTTCTTCGCCGACACCATCAGCGTGGCCATAGGCGAGCACGAGGCCGAGGGCATCCGCAAGAAGCCCGCACCCGACACCGTCGTCGAGGCCCTGCGTCAGCTGGGCGTAGGCAGCGAGGGTGCCGTCTACGTGGGCGACAGCGACGTCGACGTCCTCACCGCCCGCAACAGCGGCCTTCCCTGCATCAGCGTCCTCTGGGGCTTCCGCTCGCGCGACTTCCTCATCCAGCACGGCGCCACCACCTTTGCCCTCACGCCGCAAGACATCCTCCAGTACAGCATTTAGCGCTTCCTGCCGAAAAAGAAAAAGCCCGGCGCCTTCGTAGTGAAGACGCCGAGCCTTTGCTGACTGCTGCCGCTCGAAATCCCCTCCCTTCCAAGGGGAGGGTAGTCGCACGGTATTCCCCTCCATTGCTTCTTATGATATTGTGCAAAGAACTTTAGTTAATATTTTCTAATTAGGCGGACAATTTTTGTTTGCCTTTTCTTTTCTCTCTGATGAACTCGTGA